>NZ_CDRJTB010000001.1:0-424616 GCF_976954365.1 Paenibacillus sp. Marseille-Q9583 | reverse complement strand
ACAGTATGACGTTAACAATCATTCAGGTTGCTTTAACACTATTTGTAAGCGCTTTTGTTGCATATGGTTTTGCAGCGTATGATTTCAAAGGTAAGAACTTCCTCTTTATATGTGTGTTGCTCATTATGATGGTGCCATTTGAAATATTGCTGGTTCCTTTGTACAGCTTAATAAATGATTTGCAAATGGTGAATAGCTATTCGGCAATCATTCTGCCGGGTATAGCTAATGCCGGGACGATATTCTTCTTTAGGCAATATCTCAGAAGCATACCCAAAGAAATTATTCAATCTGGGCGAGTTGATGGAGCAAACGAATATGCGATATATTTCAGAGTGATTATGCCGATTATGAAGCCTTCCTTTGCGGCAATGGCCATTCTGAATGGTATGAATAGCTGGAATAATCTATTGTGGCCATTCATGGTGTTGGGAGATCAAAATAAATATACACTGCCAATCGGTTTAAAAACATTGTTAACTCCTTATGGGAATAACTATGACCTTCTGATCGTGGGCTCCTTCTTCTCCATCATTCCAATTTTCATATTGTTTATCGCTTTCCAGAAATATTTCATTGATGGTATGACTGCGGGTGCTGTTAAAGGTTAGTATCTATTACTTATGAAATAGGTGATAAGATGGGAGTCCAACAAGAGGAGTTACGCGTCATTAAACCATTGATCGAGCAACGAGCTGATCCTTTTATATGCCGACATTCAGATGGTTATTATTATTTCGTGGCCTCGGTTCCAGAGTATAATCAGATTGAAATCCGTAGGGCACAGGACCTTAAAGGGCTTATTACATCAGCTCCTGTAGTGATCTGGAGAAAGAGAGAGACTGGCATCCTTAGTGCCAATATTTGGGCGCCAGAGCTGCATTTTATTGATGGAAAATGGTACGTATATTTCGCTGCCGCGCATACGTCGGAAACGACAGAAGGCTTGTTCGACCATCGGATGTATGTACTGGAGAATGAAAATGCAAATCCGCTCGAAGGCAGCTGGACGGAAAGAGGACAGGTTCGTACCGCGTGGGAAAGCTTCTCCCTCGATGCCACTACCTTTGAGCACAATGGTAGCCTCTATTACGTATGGGCACAAAAGGATCCTGAAATCGAAGGCAACTCTAATCTCTACATATCTAAAATGAGCAATCCGTGGACGTTGATTGGGGAGCAAACGATGATTACGATGCCCGAATATGACTGGGAGATCATCGGGTATAAAGTGAACGAAGGCGCGGCATTTGTGCACAAAGATAATCGGGTATTCCTCACTTACTCTGCTAGCGCTACTGATTTCAATTATAGCATGGGTTTGCTTGAAGCCGATGCGGACTCGGATTTGCTCGATGCTGCCTCATGGCGCAAGTCGAAAGTACCGGTTCTCACGACAGATGAGAGCATCTCGATGTATGGCCCTGGTCATAATAGTTTCACGGTGTCAGAGACTGGCGAGAAGACTTTGTTTGTGTTCCACGCAAGAACGTATAAGGATATTGCAGGAGATCCGCTATACGATCCGAATCGCCATACATTTGTAGCGGAGCTGTTGTGGACGGACGATGGCAGACCTGATTTTCGCGGTTCTGTTGCGGCACTTGCACGTTCTGCACAATACGAATAGATCTGCAAGCGCCTTGCAAAATTCTAAATGGATTTAGTTGAACTTATGTCGTACATGGAAAAACCTTTATAATTAGAAATAAAACAAGTACCCATTCAATCGATGGGTACTTATTTGCAATGCAATAGAAGTGATGAAATACGTAATGTTGTACTAACTATTTCGTGATCGGTCGTGATCGGTATAGACGAAATAGTAATCATAACATTACTGATTGGCGAAATGTGTTGCTACTGTCATGAGTGTCATGCTAAGTTAAAGCAATAATCAATACGATGTGGGTAGTACAGACACAATAGTGATGTGGACGGAATCCTCTACATGGTTCAAGGAACAGATCAACATCTTAAATATATATGTATTGTATGAAAGTGGGTATACCTATTGGATTCGAAGCTAGCAGCATATATAACATTAGTTTGTACTTCGGCTGTTCTGAATTTGTCTATACTTGTCTTTACTTATTGGAGGAGACATTATTATACAAATATCGCTAATTTGTTCATGTGGAATACATTAACTTCAATGATTTATTGTTTTGGTTATGCCTTTAGCTTAACATCGACTTCGTTAGAACAGCTTAGATTTTGGAATATTGTACAGTATGCAGGAATGCCATTTTTCCCTCCGTTAGGATTAATGTTTGTCATGCAATATTTGGGTTATAAAATAACGAGAAAAAGAATAATCGTTCTACTTACCATGCCTTGTATTACTTTTCTCATCAATGTAACTAATGAATCCCATCATTTTTACTATAGAATATATGATATCAATTCGGTGCTTGGGGCTCCATATAGTGAGATCGAATATGGGGCTTGGTTTGCTGTACATAATATTTACATTTTTAGCTGTATGTTAGCTGCGCTCTTATTGCTACTTTCACGCTGGAAGGAAACAGTTAGTGTATATCGATTTCAATTATTTGCCCTCATCTGCGGTCAATTGCTTCCAATAGTGACTGCATTTTTATTATTCATAGGAGCGACACCCGATGGTATCGATCCTGTACCAATGGTTATTTGGTTTTCATCTGCTTTGTATCTTTGGTCTATTACTTCCTCACGAATGTTATCAATTATGCCAGTTGCGAAGGAAACGATCTTTAATAGTATGAACGATGGTGTAATTGTGCTTAATGATACCTATCAATTAATCGAATATAATCAAGCTTTTAAAAATATGTTTAGTGAATTGGATCGATCAACGTTAGGGCAGCCATTTGATCAAGTTTGGTATATGCTAACGGATCAATCATTCCCTGTTCAATTAGAAACGATATCAGATAAATTGAATGTTACGATTCATCAAGCTAATTATATTTATCAGTTACGTATTTCTATGCTTCAACAATCAAGTAATAACTCCGGCTTACTAATTATATTTACGGATATAACAGAGCTACATACATTACAACAAAAGTTAGAGCATCAAGCCTATTATGATGAGCTTACACAAATATACAATCGTCGTGCCTTTTTTCAGAAAAGTGAGCAAAGCTTGATGAAAGCAAAGGATGAATTGTCATCCTTTGTAATTATTCTATTTGATATTGATTTTTTTAAAAAAGTGAACGACACTTATGGGCATCAAACCGGAGATCAAATACTAGTACATGTGGCTCAAATATGTAAGGCTGAGACGGGAGAACATATACTATTTGCTAGATATGGTGGTGAAGAATTTGTACTCGCTTTACCTGGCTATACACTAGCGGAAGGGGAAAACTTCGCTAATTACCTTAGATTTTGCATTGAACAGAAGCCTCTAGTTGAAAATGAGCAATTTGTATCGGTTACCTCCAGTTTTGGAGTATCCGTAACGACAGGAGCTGTGGAGGAAACTATCTATCAACTTCTTCAGAAAGCTGATGAAGCACTTTATGCTGCCAAAAGAGCTGGTCGAAATCAAGTGCGGGTTTTTACTGAAAAGTACGAATTTGTGGAATAGTACAAGAAAATATTAAGAAAAGAATTTAGAAAGAGCTATTAAACTTGGCGGACGTATTATAAGTCTTGTTCCTGAAGGAACTCCTATATTAATTAGAATCAAGGATGAACTGGAAAGAGGTATGCTACTCAACCAGGCTAATATTGAAACCGTAAGAAGTGTTTCTTATTTACTTAAGCCTATAGATGTTGTTAGAGTATGTTGCTTTGAACAGGCTCCTTCGGTATATGAGATGGTTATAAATGAGAGTATGCATGAAATCGAAAGATTATTTTTTGAAAGCGCAACCGAAAAAGGATTACGTGTAACAGGTCAGGCATAACAAAAAGAGAAAGGCCATCCGCATGGATGGCCTTAAAAACTTGCCGTTACAGACAGCGCGGTGAACCGTATCATAAGTAGGGCGAAAAGGGGGTGAGCTACCCACGACTGGCGGAAAAGCCGAATTAAACGGGCTGCTGCGTGTTTTTTGGAGGTACAGATAAAGGGAAAGACCGGTTCAGTCCCTTGTCGTTTTCGAATATACAGCATGGACAGCGCCCAGAGAAGCGATCAAGTTAACGAGGCTTTACTAGAGGCTAGGGTCGCTTTTTGTTCTTTCCGCAAGCTTCGTAATCGATTCAATGTCTTGATCGGTTAATTGATCCAGAAAATACTTGCGTATTGCCATTGAGACGATGGGCAGGGCCTCATCCAAAGCTGCTTTTCCTGCAGAAGTAATGATGACCTGTACACCACGATCTGCGTCTAATGGCCCCCTTTTAACAAGGCCCCGTTTTTCCATCCGAGTCAAATGATGGGATAATCTACTCTTATCCCAGTTCATCGAGTCGGCTAGTTCCTGTTGGCGAAGCTTTCCATCTCCGAATTGGATTAACCGATCTAGTATTCCAAAGTCTCCTTCTGATAGTCCTGTACGTTCAGAAAGCTCCTTAACAACGCGACCGAAGATTCGTTTAAAGGAGCCTTTCCACATATTCCATATTTGCATTTCATCTTCGTTTACTTTGTTGATATCCATGCAAGTATAATATCATGGTTGACACATCAACCACAAGGTGTTAGCCTATATTCAAGTTGATGTGTCAACCTCGGAGAAAACTGTCGACTACCAAGTTGATGTATTAACCTGTATCGAACAGTAAATCCCCACTAAAGGAGTTGTTTCTTATGCAGGATAAACCCGTGGCCTTGGTCACCGGAGCCAATAAAGGAATTGGTCTTCAAATCGCCAAAGATCTCACGGCTCACGGCTTCACTGTGCTCGTCGGCTCCCGCAATCTCGAGAAAGGGGAGACGGCCGCGAAGAGTATCGGAGCGGATGCCCATGGTCTCCAACTCGACGTTACAAAGCAGGATTCTATCTCCGCCGCGGCAGAGCGCATCCGGAGTGAGCTCGGTCGTCTCGATGTGCTCGTGAACAATGCGGGCATATCGCACCAAGGTCAGCCGGGCAGGCCTCTTGAGGAGGTCGGGAAGTCGGGGCGCCCAAGCGTAGCCTCTCTAGAAGAGGTGCGAGCAGTGTTCGAGACGAACGTGTTCGGCGTCATCGCCGTCACGCAAGCGATGCTGCCGCTCCTTCGCGAAGCGCCGACAGCGCGTATCGTCAACGTATCAAGCGGTTCGGGCTCGCTGACGTTGAACGCCAATCCGACTAATTCACATCGCAAGATGTTCGGCGCCGTTTACAGCCCTTCGAAGACGGCTCTCAATGCGATTACGCTCGCCTTTGCCATTGAACTCGAGTCGACAGGCATTAAGGTCAATGCGGTATGCCCGGGCTTCACCGCGACGGATCTCAACAACTTTGAGGGCACGGGCACTGTCGAGCAAGCCGCGCGACATCCCGTGCGCCTTGCACTCCTCAACGAGGACGGTCCGACGGGCACATTCTCAAACGAAAGACACCAACTCCCGTGGTGACGTAGTCTCGAGTGGCACTGGCTCACGGAGATATGTGTAGACAACCTGAAGGCTTGAATGCCTTCCCAATATCCTTAAGGAGTGTGCAATCAAATGGAATATGTAAAACTTGGACGCAGCGGGTTAGAGGTCTCAAGGTTAAGTCTTGGAACCATGAGCTTCGGAGTACCTGAACGCGGCAATACCCCATGGTCTCTGGATGAGGAGCAAAGCAGACCGATCATTAAGATGGCACTCGAATCGGGCATCAACTTTTTCAGCACCGCCAACATGTATTCCGACGGAACAAGCGAAGAAATTCTCGGGCGTGCTCTAAAGGACTTTGCTCAACGTGACGAAGTCGTCATAGCAACAAAGGTATTTGTTCCGATGCGCAAAGGTCCGAATGCTGTGGGACTTTCCCGTAAAGCTATCATGACCGAAATTGATAACAGTCTAAGACGACTCGGAACAGACTATGTCGATTTGTACCAGATCCATCGGTGGGATCCTAATACGCCAATTGAGGAGACCATGGAGGCTCTTCACGATTTAGTTAAGGCGGGCAAGGTCAGATACATCGGAGCATCCTCCATGCTGGCATGGCAGTTTGCGAAAGCTCAGCATGTCGCAGAGCGCAACGGCTGGACACGGTTCGTTTCCATGGAGAATAGATTAAACCTGCTCTATCGGGAAGAAGAACGAGAAATGCTCCCCCTTTGCAGAGACGAGGGAGTTGGCGTCACTCCTTACCTGCCTTTGGCTGCAGGCCGGTTAACTCGGGATTGGAATGAGCAGACCGCGCGATCAGAGAAGGACCAGGTAGCAAAGGCTTTGTTTAATAAAACGGAAGAGGCTGATCGCAAAGTCGCGGAAAGAGTTGTGGAAATTGCCGCTAACCGGGGAATTTCGCGTGCACAAATTGCACTTGCATGGTTGCTGCAAAAGGAAGAGGTCACAGCGCCGATTATGGGTTCGACCAAAATCAGCCATCTGGAAGATGCGGTTTTGGCGTTGTCGATTAAATTGACTTCTGAAGAAATTACCCGTTTAGAAGAACTGTATATTCCACATCCATTTGTATAAATTTGACGCAAGTAAGGTGTGCATCTGCTAATCATGCAGAGCCTAACTCTTATATGTTCAATTCTATGGGAAGAACTCTTCATGCTATTTCTCATGAAGAGTTCTTTTGCTTTTGTGGTGAAGAAAAGGAGCCATCATTCGAGTCATTCGAGGGCTCCTTTTCTTTTCTATCTCCCCAGCTACTGGTTCGTAAGCATTTATCACTTTAATCATCGATTGAAATACCTGCGGCTTTTAAGTGTCCATGAGTTAGAATTTTTCCGAATTGAGAAGCGAGTTCCTTTGGAGTATAAGAAAAATCATTTTTAACCCACCATATTACAATGCCAATAAAAGTAGATGCGATATATTGGAGTAATAATTCCTTTGAAATCTTCAGGGGAGTATTATCCAAGCCATCTTCCACTGTATTTTTTATAATTTCCTCCATTTTTGATTGAAAACCATAAATTCTATTCTCATCAAGTAACAATGCTTTGTAAAAAGGAATATTGTCCTTAATTTTCTCCAGTATTGTTTGCATTAGTTGTTCAAGCATAGAGCCACTAACAGGAGATTTACTGCTCGAACAAAGATTGAGTGTACTATTTAGTTCTTCTAATAATTCATCCATAGACGCATTTAACAAATCGGGCTTGTTCTGATAATGAAGGTAAAATGTATTCCGGTTAATCATTGCCTTATCGGCAATATCTTGGATCGTAATCCCTTCGTATCCCTTTTCAGTAAGAAGCTCTATAAACGCTTTTTTTATCGAATGTTTGGAGCGAATGATCCGCAAATCGGTTTTTTTGTTCATTATGACTCATTCCCTTAATTTTTTTTGTTAGATATACGACATTTGTGCTGAAACTGCATTTTATCTCTCAAAATCAGAAATATTAAATATTGAATGCTGACCTTTTATTAATCATAATAAACACAAGATAAATATACAACACATTGACCATTATTTATCTTATTGATAATTAACTCTAACTAAAGGAGTGATTTTAAATGAAAACTATAGCGATCGTTGGAGCAGGAGAAGGATTAGGAATGTCCATTGCAAAGAAATTCGGACAAAATGGCTTTCGCGTAGCTCTTATTGCCCGAAATGAAGAAAAGCTGAACCAGCTGGTTAGTGAATTAGAACAATTGGGAATCGAAGCTACTCCATTTCAAGCAGACATATTAAATAAAGAACAAATTGAGATGGCATTCACCGCTATTAAAGAGAAATACGGATTTATTGATGTTCTTGAATACAGTCCAACGCCGAGCATCAATACAGTAGCACCAGCATTAGATGTAACCGAAGAAAATGCCTTATACCAATTTCAATTCAATGTTTTAGGTGCTTTATCGAGTGTCCGGCAAGTGCTGCCGGAAATGTTGGATAAGCAAAGCGGTGCCCTGTTATTTACAACTGGAGGTGCATCAGTCCACTCAGTTCCAAGGATGGGTAATGTCGGAATTGCAATCTCAGGACTTCGTAATTATATCTTTAATTTGAACAGCGAATTAGCGGATAAAGGGATTTATGCAGGTCATCTATCGATTGGAATTTGGATGCAACCTAATTCAGGAGTTCAGGATAAAATCGCTGATATTTGGTACGACATGTATTCCAAGAGAGATCGCGTTGAAGAGTTTATAACAGAAGACAAAATATAATTAATCGAGGTAAAAATGTGAATATCACTATTTTTGGTGCAAGTGGTGCAATTGGACAGCTTGTAACACAATTAGCTTTAGAACACGGAGATTTCGTAACGGCATATATTAGAAACCCAAAAAAATATAGCCTCAAACATCCCAATTTGACCTTTGTACATGGGGAACTTTCAAATACCTCAACCATCGAGAGGGCAGTCGCTGAAGCGGATGTCGTAATCAGCACACTGGGACCAGCGTCTGACATGTCACGAAAGCTTAAAGGCACGCCGATTGCCGATGGACACGAACTGATTGTTAGAGCGATGAAAAAGCTTGACAAAAAGAGGTTAATTACACTTGCGACGCCAGCGTTGCAATCGGATGACGATAAGAAAAACATTTCAACGATACTTCCGGGAGTATTAGCTAAAATTTTCCTTCCGAACGGTCATGCAGAAATGAAAAAAATGGAAGGGATTATTAAACAATCGAGCCTTGATTGGACAGTTGTTCGAATTATTAATCCAAATGTTAAGCACAAAGGACAATCTTATGATTATTCATTCGGTGATAAACCGGCTAATTTAGGTGTTTCAAGAGAAAATGTTGCTAAATTCATGTACTCCGCCGCTCGTGATAAACAATTGATTAGAAAAATGCCCATTATTTATAATAAATAAGTCCCAAGTGAAAAAACCGTTAAAACAAACATCCACAATTGTATTATAGGGAATCATATCATATATGTCTTCTTCATCACGTTTTCTGACATTTCTGACTTCCCAGGTACCTTTCTTTGTCATTGATAGAAAATACGCGATATCCGGCGCACAACCAACAGAGGTATTTATAAATGCTCTTAACCAAGCATCTCAATAAGTGAAGCCAATAAGCATTTGTAAGACAGAGATATTATGAAAGCATTGTCGAGAACAATTACAAAGTATTTTAGAACAGCCTGTAGACAGGCAGACCGTGAACAGTCAGGCAGTTCAAGCGAAATAGGCAGAACAATAAACCGCCCAAAATCCTTATTGGACTTTGGGCGGTTTATTCTTTTCGTCATAACTCAACGAAAGCAATCTCCAAATCATTAAATGAAGTGACAGTCTGCTTGCCCTTAATCGTCATTGCCTTTCTCGCTTGCTCAATTAGCTGCCCTATAATTTGCCGTCTTATTGACGAAATCAATCTCATTTCTGATCCCTTTATGGGCGTCATTCCACAGGCCCTTTGTCAGGCGAATGCGCAGCAGGCATGTGTTAGGGTCTTCGTCGTTATTGGCTTCGTTATACCACTCGGCGAATATTGTGCGCAGCTTGGTCATCATCTCCGCGTTTTTCTCGTCACATACCCAGCCCAGGTTTTCACCTATACCATCGGCCGTAAAGTTTTCGACGATGATACAAACGGCGACTTCGGGGTTTTGTGCGATCTGCTGCATCTTGCCTGAGGTCGCGTATGTAACGGTGTAGAACGCGCCATCCTCATAATAGGCGTCCACAATCCGGGCGGCGGGACGCGTTTTGCCATTGGCCCCCGGTTCCAGCGCGATGGTGGATAGAGAGATTAGACCGTCCTTGTTACCCACTTGTTCTTCCAGCAGCTTCATGGCTTCGTCGTACTTGCTCATTATACTACCCCCTAAAGTGACATAAGGCATACAATGTTAAGCTTATCATTGTGAAATCTTAGCGCATGTGAGAAATAATACGATAAAATATTAAATCGCTATCATAATCCTCTGCTCGACTTAGGTATGGTTCAACTGATAGAGTCTTAAAATAGTACACTTAGCAATAGTATAAGGTACTCGAGCAGGTGCCCTTCGATTTCGTACTATAGATGTAACGGAGAACCGTACCATAAATAACTGCAAGTTTTTATAGAGTTGCGCAGGATTCCGTTTACAAAAGAGAATGATTTGATTTAAAACTCTTTGAGGAAAGTACTGCCCTGTAGAACCAGGATGAAGACATCTACGGGTCCCGAGAAGAGTTATGTCAAAAATAAGGAAACTGATTTACGAAATAGTATGGGTATCATCAAGAAATAATGAACCTTTTACTAACACTATCAATCACTGCCAGTTTGTGTGAAAGAATCCTGTTAAATCACTTCGTTCATAAGTATGGGCTCCAAAATAATCCCGTTGTGCTTGCAAAAGGTTAGCATTTGAAATGCCTGTCCGGTAACTATCGTAATATGTTAGTGAAGCACTTAAACATGGAAACGAAATACCAGAATTAATACCCTCACAGGCAACTTTTCGCAATCCTATTTGATATTCTTTAACCTTTTCAGCAAAATAGGGGGCGATTAATAGATTAGCCAGATTTGGCTGTGCTTGATAAGTTTGGCTTATGACGTTTAAGAATTCTGCACGAATGATACATCCACCACGGAAAATAAGGGCAATATCCTTTAAAGGTAAATCCCATCCGTAAAGTTCAGAAGTCATTTTATATTGTGTGAATCCTTGTGCGTAGGCACAAATTTTGCCCATATATAATGCTTGTCTAACGTACTCAATCCACAAATCTTTATCTAAACTCGGGTGATCCATCTCAGGCCCGGATAGGATATTGCCTGCATAAACCCGTTCCTCTTTTAAAGAGGAGATGTAGCGGGCAAACAATGACTCTGTAATAATGGATGATGGGATCCCGGTATCAATTGCTTGAATGCTCGTCCATTTACCTGTGCCTTTTTGCCCTGTTTTATCAAGAATCACATCGATCAGCGGTAAGCCTGTTATTTCATCCTTTTTCCGTAAAATCTCAGCGGTGATTTGGATTAAATAACTGTTCAGTTCACCTTGATTCCATGTTTCAAAGATGACAGCAATTTCGTTAACAGATAAACCTAATCTTGTTCTTAAAAATGTATAGGCTTCTGCAATTAATTGCATATCTGCATACTCGATTCCGTTATGGACCATTTTCACAAAGTGACCGGAACCTTTTGGACCAATATAAACACAGCAAGGGTCGTCGTCCACTTGGGCTGCTATTTTTGTTAGAATAGGAGCTACTTTTTCATATACGGCTTTATCTCCACCAGGCATGATCGAAGGTCCTTTTAAAGCTCCAACTTCACCTCCGGAAATACCGATTCCTAAATACCCGATTCCTTTAGACTTCAATTCATCATATCTACGTTCAGTATCTTCGTAATGGGAGTTACCACCGTCCATAATCACATCACCTGCTTCAAGAAAAGGTACTAATGCACTGATCACCGAATCGATCGGTTTGCCCGCTGTGACCATAAGGAAGATTTTTCTTGGAGTTTCTAAAGAGTGAACAAAGTCTTGAATTTTGTAGTAGGGATGGATTAATTGACCTTTTGTTGTGCCAACAAGATTATCGGTTAAGTCCCTCGTATAATTATAGACAGCCACTTGCTCACCTTTACTAGCCATGTTTAAAGCGATATTACTGCCCATTACCCCTAAACCAATGACACCAATTGTATTGAACATTTTGTCCTGCTCCTTCTAATTAATAGGTAAAAAACCCTCACTTATTGACTCAGGAGATTCTAAGAGAATAAGTGGGGGGACTGCCTACAAATATTGTTGTTATAGGAATAAACTTAGTAATAGAATAAATCCTAATCCAGCTACAGAAACGATTGTCTCAAGCAATGTCCATGTTGCAAATGTTTCTTTCATGCTTAGACCAAAATACTCTTTAAACATCCAGAAACCAGCATCGTTAACATGGGAAGCTATTAAACTACCCGCTCCCGTTGCAAGTACGACTAAAGCAAGATTAACGTCAGATTGTCCTAACATCGGAATAACTAAACCAGCCGTTGTTAAAGATGCAACAGTAGCAGAACCTAAGGAAATACGTAGGATTGCAGCGATGATCCAGGCAAGCAAGATGGGTGATAATGAAGTTCCTTGGAATAGTTCGGCTACATAGTCACCCACGCCTCCATTAATTAATACTTGTTTGAAGGCTCCGCCGCCCCCAATGATTAAGAGCATCATCCCAATATGAGTAATAGCAGTTGTACAAGATTGCATTACAGTTTTGATTGGAATTTTTCTTGCTAATCCCATGGTATAGACAGCAACCAGTAAGGAAATTAACATGGAAGTTGATGCATCACCAATAAAACGGATAGCGGCTAGAAAACTATTATCTTCAAATCCGATTGTTTTTTGAAGTAAAGTAATAATCGTTGCAATAGACATTAAAATAACAGGAAGCATTGCAGTAAATACACTGATACCAAATCCAGGTGTATCTTCTAATTTAAATTCTTTTTGTTCACCTAAAGAGGCAATATTACCCGTTTTCGTAAATGATGCAGGTACGAGTTTTTTGGCAAGCTTAGTAAATATAGGTCCAGCCAAAATAACTGTTGGAATTGCAATAATGAAACCGTAAAGTAAAACCTCACCAATGTCCGCGCCATATTCACCTGCAATAACTGTAGGTCCTGGGTGAGGAGGTAAGAACCCGTGTGTTACGGATAAGGCTGCAGCCATCGGAATACCGAGATAAAGAATAGAAACCTTCAATTGTCTTGAGATGGCGAATACAATTGGAATTAATAATACTAATCCTACTTCGAAAAATAACGCCACACCGATAATGAATGAAGCAGCTACGACCGCCCATTGAATATTTTTTTCACCAAATTTATGAACGAGAGTCATGGCAATTCTTTGAGCGCCACCTGAATCAGCGATCAACTTGCCTAACATCGCTCCAAGACCAAAGATTAACGCTAAGTGGCCAAGTGTTCCGCCTAATCCGGCTTCAATGGTTTTGACAATTTCATTCAAGGGCATTCCAAGTGCTAAAGCGACACCGAACGATACAATGATTAATGAAATAAAGGTGTTTAATTTCAAACCCATTATTAAACCTAATAATGCTAAAATTCCAATTGCTACAATAACTAATGGCATTGTAATTTCCCCCTGCTGTTTATCTTGTTAGTGTTTGATTAAGCTTCTTTGATAATTGGCAATCCGTGTATAATCATCTTCTAATACTCTAGATATGTTAATGAAGATCGGCAGTAATTTCCTATATTCTTTCGTTGCTTCTTCGTTTGGTGTGTGTTTGTAGGTACTGCCAACCATTTCAGAAACGACTTCAAATGATTCGATCTTTCCGGTGGCATATAAGCCTAAAATACAAGCACCTAGACAAGAACTTTCGTAGCTTTCTGGAACGGTTACTTCAGAGTCGAATATGTCTGACATCATTTGCCGCCAAACCTCTGATCTTGCGAAGCCCCCGGTAGCTTGAATTCGGGTCACAGGACCGTCCATGCATTCGGTTAATGCTAAGAATACGGTGTATAAATTGTAAATGACTCCTTCTAGGGCTGCGCGAATCATATGTTCCTTCTTATGTGACATCGTTAAACCGAAGAATGAGCCACGTACGTCTGGATTCCATAAAGGCGCACGTTCACCAGCGAGGTATGGATGGAATAACAATCCATCTGCTCCTGGTTTTACACGTTCAGCAATCTTAGTTAATACATCATATGGATCAATTCCTAGTCTTTTTGCTGTTTCTACTTCTGATGACGCAAGTTCATCACGGATCCAGCGAAGGACCATCCCGCCATTGTTTACGGGCCCGCCAATGACCCAGTGCTTTTCCGTTAAGGCATAACAGAATATTCTTCCCTTTTCGTCTGTTTGCGGCTTGTCAATAATGGTTCGAATGGCACCGCTTGTCCCAATTGTGACGGCAATTTCGCCTTTTTTTATCGCATTTACACCTAGATTAGAAAGGACTCCGTCGCTGGCACCAATGACAAATGCTGTTTGTGGACCGATACCCATCTGTTTTGCTAAATCTGAATCACAGTTGGTAAATATCTTGGTAGTTGGAACGAGTTCAGATAATTGAGCAGGTGTTATACCAGCAATTTGTAATGCTTCTTCATCCCAATCTAGTGTTTTGAGATTCATCATGCCCATGGCTGAAGCCAGAGAATGATCAACAACATAGTGATTAAAGAACTTTTTGAAAATATATTCTTTAATTCCTATATATATTTTAACCTTGGAAGCGATTTCGGGAAGGTCATTCACAATCCAAGCTATTTTAGTTAATGGTGACATGGGGTGAATCGGTGTTCCCGTGCGTTTATAGACTTCATGGCCATTCAACTCATCTTTTATTTTATGTGCCCATGCTTCACTTCGGTTATCTGCCCAAGTAATACAAGGCGTCAGCGGCTGGTCATTTTCATCCATAGCAATGACACTATGCATGGCACTGCTAAATGAAACAAACGATAGCTTTTTGTGTGAATGATGTTTCATTATATTCGAAATGGCTTGTAGGACTGCCTGAAAAATCTCTTCGGGGTCTTGTTCAGCTGTCGACATATCCGGTGTATAAAGCGGATAACCCATATTTTCTTGTTGGATGACTTCGCCTTTTTCACTAAATAAAACTGCTTTCGTACTTGTGGTTCCGATATCTATACCTAACATATAGTTAGTCATTTTGCTGCACTACTCCTTTCGAGAGCATTTGTTGCGATATCCATAGGTCTTCTACTTTTCCTTGAACATCATCAAAATTGTCATGTAAGGACTTACTCATGAGGTCTCTATCTTTTGTTTGGATCGCTTCAATATAAAGCCCATGATTTTTTATAATCCGTGTAAAGTCTTCATATTTTTCTTTGAAACGCTTACGCATCGACAAAAGAATGAAGCTTTCCATAACGGGTTTTAAATTATTCCAGATCATCAGGATGTATGAATGATTAACTGCTCGAATAATCGTTTCATGGAACAAGACATCTTGATATGAAAATTCATCAGCATCACTATATTTGATTGCGACCTTCATCATTTCTAGTATTTTACTAAGTTCCTTTATTAATTCATTAGTGTCTATCTTTACAATCCGTTCAAATACAAACGATTCTATGAGTAGACGGACATCATAAATCTCTTCTATTTCTTTTTCTGATAAACCAATAACAACGGCACCCATTCTTTCTAAACGGATGATATTTTCGGATGCCAGTATTTTTAACGCTTCACGGATTGGTGATCGACTTACAGCAAAATCCGCAGCTAATTTATTTTCCGATAATATGGTGCCGCTTTCAATCTCGCCGGAAATAATACGCATTCTAAGCTCGGAGGATACACGATCACCAGCAGAGGCTTTTGAAAGCCATTTGGAGGGATATAGAAATCCATTTGATTCGGTCATAAATTCACCTCTTAATTAATCTGGTATACTTGTATACAAGTATTATATTCTAAATATTTAATTTTGCAAGCGATTTCATGAATTGGGGTTTGTCATGCACAGGATTCAAATAGTATTCCTGTCTGCAATTTTTTAAAAATGTCAGATCGGACTGACCCCAAAGGCCTATGGGATATTGTTCAGGTGGTTCGAGAACGCCTCTCTGGTTAAATTTAAAAAGGCATCAATCGCGGGCGTTAATCGGTGTCTTAATGATCTGGATGATGGCGACCTGGAGCATTTCGCCGGCTCAACAATTAAATCTTGTCACCTTAGTGCCCATTCACCTGATATTGCCTTAAGTGTGAACACCTCTTTTATTCAGTTTGGATTTGCGCTTGGCTCTGGTTTAGGTGGCCTTGTGATTAGCCACTCCTCCATCCTTCACTTGAATTGGTTAGGACTAGGGGTTGTAAGTATAGCTTTACTGCTGGCCCTTCTGCTGTTCACGAAGATGAATAGTCAATAGAAACTGCCGGATATAGATTTTATTTCAAATATTCAAGAATATGGAGTTTGGTATGCTTAATATTTATATGATATGAGGTTTGATTTCGTTGATAAGGTTACCATAATCCATATGAAACATTCTCCTTTTCGGTGTTTCAGTAATCGATCAGGTAATTGTTGTATTTAAAAATAGTTTCCTGGTTGAAGAAGTGATACATAAACTTACCGCTTGCCACCGCGCGGTAAGCTTTATCATAAGTGACGCCAATTTCAAAACCTACTTCCCATCTGGTAGAATAGGGAAAACTATATTTCTATATTCTAGTAAATTGATTATAGGTTTGGGGAGGTAGACATGAATAAAGAGCTAATTGCACAGCTGGCACAGTGGCATGAAGATGATGAACATCAGAAGATAGTTGATACCCTGATGGAGATTTCACCAGAGGACAGAGATTACGAGGTGACCAGCAGTCTGGCAAGAGCGTATAACAATCTGGGACGTTATGAAGAGGCGCTTGAACAGTTTGCGATGATTGCACAACAGGGGCAGGATGACCCGTTGTGGCATTTTCGTGTAGGGTATTCCTACTATTATCTGAATCGGTATGAGGAAGCAGTGAGAGTGCTGGGTATCGCCCATGACCTCGATCCTGACGACGAGAATACGGCCATGTTACTGAACCTCAGCCAGCGCAAGCTACGCAAAGACCACCACGCCGCGGCCAGACGGGTAATTAAAGATTCGCATAATGATCCGAGGACGGAAGCAACTCCTTTTGAAGGGATGGATTTCTCCTACTTTTGGGACGATAGCGATTATGCACTAAGACAATATGTCTCTGATCCGCCTGCGGATGAGCTGATTGCTTCTGTAGAAGAAGAGCTGGGTTACAAGCTTCCTGCATCCTATATCCGTCTGATGAAGGAGCATAATGGGGGAGTTCCTTACAATACTTGTTACCCGACGGAGGACGCGACCTCATGGGCTGAGGATCATATTGCGATTACAGGCGTTATGGGCATTGGGCGCGAGAAAAGTTATTCGCTCTGCGGAGATCTTGGCAGCACATTCATGATTGAGGAGTGGGGGTATCCTGACATCGGCGTGGTAATTTGTGACTGCCCTTCGGCAGGTCATGATGTCGTAATGCTGGATTACCGGAACTGCGGGAGGGACGGCGAACCCGAGGTGATTCATGTCGATCAGGAAGACAATTATGAGATTACGTTCCTGGCTGAAGACTTCGAGACATTTATCCGCGGGCTGGTGAGTGAGGAGGAATACGATACTTCTCAAGAAGATAAAGAAAAGGATCTGCGAAAAGTAGCCGTAGGCAAGTTCTCACCTTTGCTCGCGGAGCTGTGTAATCGTGTGTCCGAGGTTGATCAGCTTGAGCAGAAGATTCGTAATGTCTGTACTCGAATCGTTGAAGAGAAGGGACACTTTTCCTTTCATGCAGATGAGCTCTCTACTCTGATGTACGATGTGCAGTTCTGGCTGTACACAAGCTCTTATCCGAATACGAGCCATCAACAATATCTGGATGTGTATGAGAAGATAATCGCTTTTGGCGGCGAGTTCGGTCAAGGCGGGTATGCGCCCGGCTGGATCAGTGACTGGCTGGATGGGCGGATTCGGGAAGGGCTGATCGTTCAGGAGAACGGAGTGCTTCGCTTCACGGATCAAGCCCGCTTAGAGGTTATTGAACGGCTGGAAGTGGGAGCCGAAGAAGAGGACGTGACCTAAACCGGTCTCCCGCGCAGAGCTTGATTGATCACAACAGAAACATTGCGCAGAAAAGTATTGCTAGTAGGGGGATTTTTAGTCATAAAAAAGCCCGAAAAGCAGCACTTTTCGGGCGTGTTTTCTTTCGGGTCATTTCGTCATATCAAGGACGATTCGACCATTGATTTTGCCTTCTAACATAAGATCGTAGATCTCATTAATATCTTCTAGTTTACGTGTCTCAATAATGGTTTTTATTTTTCCTTCTGCAGCGAATTGTAATGTTTCTTGCAAATCTTTGCGAGTGCCGACAATTGATCCGACTACCTTTGTACCGTTTAATACCGTATCAAAGATCGGAACATCCATGGATTCAGGAGGCAGCCCAACCATGACGCAGGTACCGCCGCGGCGAATGGCCCGGTAGGCTTGATCGAATGCTTTTTTCGCAACCGCCGTACAAACGACACCATGCACTCCACCGATTTCTTTTTGAATCCAGTCTGCGGCATCTTCTTTTAATGCGTTTACGGTTTTGTCTGCACCAAGCTGTTTGGCAAGCTCCATCTTTTCATCCGACGTGTCGATGGCCACTACGTTCATTCCCATCACTTTTGCATATTGTACGCCAAGATGACCCAATCCTCCGATGCCGAAAATGGCTACCCACTCACCTGGTTTTACACCCGATACTTTCAAAGCTTTATAGGTCGTAACGCCAGCGCAAAATAAAGGTGCCGCTTCGATGAAGCTTAAATTATCAGGAACCTTCACTACATAATCGGCAGCTGCCACACAATATTCTGCATATCCGCCATCTACGGAATATCCAGAATTTTGCTGATCGAGACAAAGAGTCTCTCTTCCTGTAAGACAATACTCACAATGACCGCAGGCTGAGTACAGCCATGGAATTCCTACTCGGTCACCTACTTTTAAGTGTGTAACTCCTTCACCCATTTCTTCAATAACCCCAACGCCTTCATGTCCGGGAATAAGAGGGAGTTTCGGTTTGACGGGCCAATCGCCATGAGCAGCATGCAAATCAGTATGACACACTCCGCACGCCTGAATATGGACAAGGATTTCTTTGTGTCCGGGTTTTGGTTTAGGTACGTCTTGTAGCTCTAACTTTTCTTTGAATTTCTTTACTACAGCGGCTTTCATCAGCATACTCCTTTAGTTTTTTGCTTTTCAAAAAGTAGTATGTTCATGAGGCTAACTTTAAATTCTTGAGACTTTTATCACTGATTAACACTCACATCACAAGTAATATGTTAGAATATCAGAACAGCTTTACTGCGTTACCGCTTTATCAACTTCATAATTCACGAGCTATGATGGCTAAGGATTACACTTTAGCTGGAGCAGCTTCTGGAGAGACCGCGGAAATTCCGCGGCGCCGAAGGGTTCACAATCTCAGGCAAAAGGACAGAAGAGTACTGAATATATATTTGTCATGCTGATCGACATCAGTAGGCAAATATTATTTGATATTCTTACGATCTGGGAGATTGGATGACATCCAATCTCTCTTTTTTTATTCCAATTTATTGTACTCACAAGGGGGAACTAGGTATGGCACAACCAGAATTAAAGAGAGAGCTAGCTAATCGGCATGTTCAACTTATTGCTATTGGCGGCACCATCGGTACAGGATTATTCTTGGGATCAGGCAAGGCGATAGAGAAGGCAGGCCCATCCATCATGATCACGTATTTAATCGTGGGTATTGCTGTGTTTTTTGTGATGAGAGCACTGGGAGAGCTCCTATTATCTAAAGCGGGCTATCAATCGTTTACGGATATTGCTGAAGACTACCTTGGATCACGAGTCGCATTCATTACTGGTTGGACCTATTGGTTTTGCTGGATCATGACGGCTATGGCTGATGTCATCGCTGTTGGCGTATATGTACAATATTGGTTTGATATCCCGCAGTGGGTCCCTGCCATCGCCTGTCTAGTCGTGTTATTAGGACTTAATTTATTAACTGTAAAGAGCTTTGGGGAACTCGAATTTTGGTTTGCTTTAATTAAGGTAATTACGATTCTTGCCTTGATTGGTCTTGGAGTCATTTTGCTGATCATTGGGTTTAAGACGGATGCAGGATCGGTGACGATACGGAATCTATGGGAGCATGGGGGCTTTTTTCCAAACGGCATATCAGGCTTCTTATTTTCTTTTCAAATGGTTGTATTTGCTTATGTCGGTGTGGAGTTGGTGGGTGTGTCGGCAGCGGAAACAGCCGATCCGGAAAAAAATATCCCGTCGGCAATTAATAAAATTCCTTTACGGATTCTATTTTTCTATGTCGGCGCGCTTTTCGTCCTGCTATGCATTAACCCTTGGACGGAGCTTAGTCCGGCAGAGAGTCCTTTTGTAAAAACCTTTACTCTAGTAGGGATTCCAATAGCCGCAGGGATTATTAATTTTGTCGTATTAACTTCAGCCGCTTCCGCTTGTAACAGTGGAATGTTCTCGACAAGCCGAATTCTCTATAATTTGAGTAGAAATAACCAGGCGTCACCTCGTTTGGGCAAACTGAATAAAAACCATGTACCAGGTAACTCGTTATTCATTTCTACAATTGTTATATCTGTTGGTGCTCTTTTGAGTAAACTTATTCCGGAGCAGGCTTTTGGAATCGTGACAACGATTAGCGCCATTTGTTTTATATGGGTGTGGGGCATTGTTCTTATCTGCCATATTAAGTATAAGAAAACCCGGCCAGACTTACAGGCGAAATCTAAATTCAAAGCACCGTTCACACCGGCTATTAATTATATTGTCTTAACCTTGTTCGCTGGGATACTGATCATCATGCTGTTCGCTGGAGAGACACGCCCGGCTTTATTGTGTACTCCGTTATGGTTTATTTTATTAGTCATCTTGTATTCGATTAGAAGCAAAAAGGGGAAAAGTAATCAAGCTTGAGTTAGGCTAACATATTTTAATGGTTAGGGGGGAATCATCTCCAGCATACTGAAAGAAAAATTAAAAGAAGAGTAGCCAGTGAGCTGGGAATCGCTAAGAGGGTAACGTAAAAAGGATAATGTAAAAGGACAGCTGACCGCTGTCCTTTTGACGTTCCACTTTATGAGGTTATTCCTCTCTAACTAGATCTACTTTCGTTTCAATCTTAATCCTGCTTTTCATTGGCATAAATAATGTTATAACCAACGCCGCAACGGATAAAATCATCATAAAGTAATAAGCATCACTTGCCCCAAGAATGGATGCAAGGGATTTAAGGATCTCAGGAGTAGTAGAGGGATTGCTCTGCATCACTGTGGCCGCATGATTTGTTGCCTGTACTGTATAAATCGTAATTACGACAGCAGTACCGATGGCTCCGGCAATTTGGCGAACGGTATTGTTCACAGCTGTACCATGCGTGCCGAGTTGTTTGGGCAGTGCATTTAGTCCAGCCGTATTGAGTGGCATAGTGATGAAGCTTAGTCCAATTCGCAGGCCAATGGTACGAATCATTAGATACGTATACGTTGTAGATTCAGATAGATCAGTTACCGCCCACATAGATGGAATAATAAACAGTAAACCAATAATGAACAGTGGTTTAGCACCAAAACGGTCGTATAATTTACCGGTGACGGGTGACATGAACGCATTTACGAGCGCCCCTGGCAGCAATAGTAGTCCTGCATCAAATGCTGTAAAACCACGGCCATTCTGCAGATAAATAGGCAATAAAATCATATCTGCGTACATCATCATCGTGATTAATACGTTAATAAGAGAAGTCATCGTAAAAACTTTATTTTTGAAGACAGACAGGTTCAGCAGTGGATCATCAGACTTGATTTGTCGAAGACAGAATACGGCCGTAACAGCGATCCCGATCCCTAAGGTCAGAATTACTATTCCATCGTCCCAGCCTTTACTGCCTGCACTACTGAAGCCGTATAAAATTAAGCCAAATCCAACGGTTGATAAAAGAACACTTACTACATCAAGCTTAGACTTAGACGTCTCGGATACATTCACTAAATACTTGAATGCCAACGCTATAACAAGGATGACGAGTGGAATGAGGCCGATAAATAACCAGCGCCAAGAGTGATATTCAACAATAAATCCCGCAAGCGTCGGGCCAATAGCAGGAGCAAATATCATCGCCAGTCCAAGCAGTCCCATAGCACTGCCGCGTTTTTCAACAGGGAAAATAGCGAGCACAACGCTCATCATGAGCGGCATTATAATACCGGCACCTGCAGCTTGGATCATCCGTCCGACTAAGAGTAGACTAAAGCTCGGCGCTGCTGCACAAATGATTGAGCCAATTAATAAAAATGACATGGCACTTATAAATAATTGACGTGTTGTAAACCGTTTCATTAAATAGGCTGTAATCGGAATCAATATCCCGTTGACCAGCATAAAACCTGTTGAAATCCATTGTACAGTTGTTGCCGTGACATCAAATACATCCATCAGACTACTTAAGGCGACATTTAAAAGCGTCTGATTGAGTGTAGATAAGAAACAACCAAAAATTAGAATGGTTAGTAGGATTCCTTTATTTATTTTCTTAATATCTTCTTGCATGGTGCAGGCCTCTCTTCATTGCTTTTTCGACATAGTGTCGATAAAATAAATCATATCAGCATTTAAACAGTATTCCTATTTGCAATTTCATTGAAAGTGTCGACTAATCGACAGAATGGGTAAATTAGTTGATGAAATACTATATAAACGATAATAGAGGGATGAAATGTCCGAACATAAAAGAGTTGATCCACGAGCCATTCGCTCAAAAAAGATGCTGAAAAATGCTGTTTTTTCATTATTGGCCGAGAATGTGGAGATTCCTCAATTGACTGTCCAAAAAATCGCCAACCGTGCTGAGCTCAATCGTGCAACGTTTTATTTGCATTATGAGGATATTAACGATTTATTGCGCCAGATCGTACATGAAATCTTTGATGACCTGTCCATGAAGGTTGAACCGTTATTACAAGTGAAGAGCAGTATCGAACAGGAGCAGTTGGTCACATTTTTAAGTTATTTTTATGAATACCGGCAGATCTTTGCTGTATTGGTAGAGCACAAAGGCTTCAAAAACCAATTAACCAACCTATTAAAAAATACGATCGAAAAACGAAGAAACGTGAGAAATATAGATTCCACTAAAGAGGTAGTTTCCCTTGATATTATTGCATCATCACTATTAGGAATTATTATGTGGTGGATTAAGGATGGCAGCCAATATAGCGCAGAATACATAGCGGGGCAAATCACCTTGATGTATAAAAGAAGGTATTTATAAGTGTTAGACTGCGCTATAGGAGGACATGGGTAAAAACCGTTGTATGATATAGAGATACAAATTTCAAGATAACAGATAATCCCTGCACCAGCCTTAGGTAAAACTATAAAAAGCGGCAGTCTAGGACGTTACTTCTCGTCCAAAGGCTGTCCGCTTTTTTCAAATCATATTATTTAAAATCAACCTTGATCTGGGCTATCTCACTGTTCGTACCAATGCGTAATGGCGGCCCCCAAGTCCCTACACCAGATGTAACGATGACGTGAGGACTGTCTAAATTCTTCTGATAGTGTCCGTAATCTACTGTGAACATAGCATTGGTGATTAGATTTGCAGGGAATACTTGTCCTTGATGCGTATGTCCGCTAAGTATCAAATCGACGTCATCTCCGTATTCAATCATATTCGATGGTTGATGATCCATTACGATAACGGGCATAGTTGTATCAATGTTACTCATCACTTCTGAAGTAACAGCTCTAGCGTTTCCTTGATCACCAATAGGAGATGAATCTCTCCTGCCAACTACAACGAATTGATTATCAATAACGACATGCTCATCATTTAGAAGTTTAATGTTACTCTTATCTATAAAGTTCACAATCTCATCGTATGATCGTCCTGCATCATGGTTACCTAAACAAGCATAAACCCCATAGGTGGACTGAATAGTATTTAATAACTCTATTCCTTTGGAAGGATTAGAGAGCGCATGGTAGTTACCATTGAATATATCTCCTGACATCAACACAATATCCGGCTGCATGTTATTAATACGATCAACAACGTCTTCAATAAACTTTACATCATTTACGTAGCCTAAATGTAAGTCACTGATCAGCACAATATTTAAATGATCTAATGACGTGCTTTTATGTATTTGGATCGGATAAGTAACTTCTTTTATCTGATTGGCGTTATAAATCCCATAGGACACCAATCCTATGACTAGAATAAATACTACCGATCTTGTATGGAAAATAACACGTTTTGGCGCAGGGGAGGGGGTGATTTTGATCCATTTACTAATAAGTAAGATTACATCGGAAAGGAGTAACAGCAAGAACAAATAGAAGTAGATCCCCATCCAATAGTCCCCGAATTGACCAATAAAATTAACAATACCTGAATCGGTCGTCATAGCCGAAGAGGACAATAGTAAATTAATAATGATTGTTACCGCACACAAGCTGTAGATAACTCCGTATATAATCCCATTAATATTTGGAAATACATTTTGTAACCATTTAAAAATTTTTCTCGCGATGTAATAGTTACTTGCCGCGTACATAGCGAATATAAACAGAAATGCAAATACCATATGATGCACCGTCCTATTTTTTTTAGATTACAGAGAGCAATAGTTCAGAATCAATATGTTCACGTACTCGGTAAGAGTAACATATTTTTTTATGTGGGAAGAGAGGATCGTTTCTATTGTTTAAAGCGTTTACTCAAATGAAATATTTATAAAAATGTAAACAATAACATTTTACGACAATATTCACCTTACTTTTACATGGGAGGTATGATATATTCTGGTGGAAAATGGATAATAGGAAAAGTGAAAGGAAGAATGCGTATGGAAGCGCTGGTGTGGACATCCAATGATAAGCTAGAGCTCTGCGAATGGGAAGAGCCACAGATCGTAACCCCGGATGAAGTTAAGATTCGGATTGAGATGACAGGCATTTGTGGAACAGATCTAGCGGTCATAACCGGTAAAGAGGAAGGAGTTACAGGAATCATTCGCGGTCATGAGGCTGTGGGGACCGTAATTCAAATTGGCAGTAATGTTGACCGTGTTAAGGTGGGGGACCGTGTAGTTATCGATCCGAATCAAAGCTGCAATGAATGTTATTTTTGCTTGAAAGAACAGCCGCACTTATGTATAGGCTCCGATGGAAATGGGATGCCTATTGCTGGTTTGAATCGAAATGGGACATTCACTTTTTTTTTCTCAACTGTACAAACGTTTGCACACCTTTTACCTGATCATATGAGCTGGGAGACGGGGGTATTAATCGAGCCGCTTGCCTGTGTGCTGCACAATTTCAAAGAAGCTAATGTCACGGCTGACGATAGGGTGCTCATTCTTGGATCGGGTCCAATGGGACTGTTAAGTCAAATGGTGAGTAAATCAAAAGCTGCGCTCACGGTAGCGACGGAAATTAATCCCTATCGGCTCGATTTTGCTAGAGAAATCTCGGATTTTGCTCTAACACCATCCCAATTAAATCAAGCTACCGTAGATGAAATCTGCGAGGGACATAAGTTTGATGTGATTATCGATACGGTGGGCACTCAGCTCGAAGTGGCGGAGGAATGGATTGAGCGTGGAGGGCGCATCGTGCCTTTTGGTATTAATGCGAAGTATCGGTACACCTTTTCCCCTACCAAATTCGTACAGCATGCCATCAAAATTATCGCAGCGGGCGAATACCGCTACATGTTCGAGGAAGCTTTGCGGTTTGCCGCTGAGACACCTGAACTGGAGAAACTGGTGACCAGAAAAGTTAAGCTCAATCAGCACGAGGCAGCAATAAACGAATTGATCGGCTATGAATTGAACTCTTTGAAGGTGGTTGGGAGTGACACCGTAAAGACGGTTTTTGTTCCCTAAACGTAGAACTGCAATCAACGAGAGGTGGATCTGTTAATGAGCAAAGAAAGCAAATTTAGACTAGTTCAGGATTACTTGTCTACACACAAAGATAAAGACGTAGCGCCAATTTGGATACCTGCTGTGTGGAATGAGTGCAAATTTGAGCGTGTTCTCTACGAAAGAGACGGTGAAATTTGTGTACATCCGTATGATTTTATGACAGAGCATTTGAAGTATTTAGACAAGCTTTCGTGGAGGTATATGCTCAAGGAACGCACGAATTTAGACGACAGCGCGATCTATTCTTCCTTAATTCGTTATTCGACGGCTTGGGATTACAACCATGATGGAACAATTGAATCCGGTACTTTTTTACGATTCCTTATTCTTCTGCCGCTACTTAAAAAAATGGGCATCAATATTCTGTATATGCTTCCAGTGAACCAGTACAGCAAGTTGAATCTGAAGGGAGATATCGGGTCACCTTACGCGGTGCAATCGTTATTCCACTTGGATCAGAACCTACACGACAGCCTGCTGGATGGTATGGAGGAGTTTACGATCCACGATGAGCTCAGCGCTTTGGTAGAAGCTTGTCATTTACTTGATATTAAGACTGTTGTTGATTTCATTCCCCGTGTAACGGCGAAAAACAGTGCGTTCATTACTGAACATCCTGAATGGGTGTATTGGATCAAAATGCAGGAATTAGAAGGCTTTGCACCGCCATCCATTCCTGAGCTTGGATTCTTTGAGGAGTGTACGCCTGACAAATTGGAGACGGTCTACCACAGCCAGGAAACTGCAGCATTTCTGCGGAAGTTCTCACCGCCGCCCAATGAACTTCATCCAATCCTTTGGCAGCAGTTAAAAGAGAGGGCTGCTAAAACTGGAGATGAGCTATTAACTCTGGTGGAGCAAGAGATGGGGATAACGACTGCTCCAGCGCATTCTGACTGGATTAATGATGTGCAGCCCATTTGGACAGACATTACGTTCTTGCGCCTCTACAAGGATTTCTCTCCGCAAGTGAGACATCTTATAAGTTCGGATCAGGCGCCATATGTCCTTTTTGACACGATTAAATGCAATGACTACCCGGGTGAAGAGCCAAATCAAGAGCTGTGGGATGTTCTGGAGGCCGCTGTACGCTTTAATCTCGAACAGTACGGGATTGACGGCTTCCGCATCGACATCGGACATGTGCTTCCTATTCCGTTGTTGACTCGTATTTTTGACACCATTAAAGCGCTGAATCCGAATGCGATCTTAATCAGCGAAGATTTGTTCAATCGCAATCACAAGAAGGCGGCGAGCACCGGCTACAACATTATGCTTGGCAGCGGATGGAACGTTATGACGCAGATTACTAAGGAGAATCTCGTTTCATTCTTAGAGGAGCTGCCTGAGTTGAATATTCATGTATTTGCCTGTGCAGAAACGGCAGATACTCCCCGGATCACGAGCCGTGGCGGTGTAGAGGTTGCTCGAATGATTGCAGTATTCAATCAATTTCTTCCGAACGCAATTCCATACGTGACCACAGGCTATGAAATGAATGAGGAGCAGCCCCTCAACTGTGGTCTTGGCGACAATACGAACGGAGAGGAGATTTCCCGCGCTTTTTTTAACGTCATGCAAATTAATTGGACTAATCCTGCACCGATGCTGCCGTTGCTGACAGAGTTAAGTGAATTTAAGAAAGATTGGTCCCAGCTAGTGAAGCCAGAAAACTTTTTCGTGGCTCAATCCCCGGAAGGTACAGTTCTGTACGGGTATATGCATGGCGAACAGACGCTGCTCTGCTGCTTTAACTTGAGTGCTGATGCTTCCTGCCAAGTTGATTTGAAGGCTGCGGTACCTGGGCGGTACCCAATGACTGTGACACTGGATAGTTCCTTAACGGGCAGCATCGTAGGTCAGACGTTAGACAGCTTACTGCTTGCACCAAATCAGGCTTTAGTGCTCGTAAACAATCATAGACAAGTTAGTTAAGGGAGAGAGGCAGCGATGGAAAAGAAGAACAAAGAAATCGTGTTATGGCATGAGTTTGACGGTCCAGGAGATACCTCGATTGAGGTGTTGGAGGGAATTTGCAAGCTGTATACAGAGCGCTTCGGCGTACAAATTACGCCACAAGTGATGAACATTACGGAGTTGACTGCGCGCCTGAACCAAATTAAGGACACCCATCAAGGTCCGCATCTGGCGATGGTTCCTGCCGATATGTCCTCCTATGTTGAGAATGGCCTTTACTCTGAGGTACCGGGCTGGCTGTTTGATGATGCACTCACTGAAGGGGCACTTTCAACGATGCAACTGGATAGTGTTCAGTATGGTATCCCGGTATTAAGGGGCAATCATCTGGTTATGTATTACAATCCGGAGATTTACGCCAGTGCGCCGACGACATGGGACGTGTTCGAAGAGGCGGCAGAGAGGTTATCCGCTCAAGGTATCATACCGATTGGAGCAGATTTACAGCAGGGTTATTGGTTTATTCCGTTTCTTACAGCTTTCGGTGGTTGGCCTGTTCAGCATGGAAAGCCGGATATCGTAACCCCTGAAATGAAGCGAGCACTTGAGTTCATCCATGACAAGATGGATCAAGGCGTGCTCGTCAGTCTCGACGGTTCCACAGGACTTCTAGAACAGTTTATTGACGGTAAGATTGGCGCCATTATTTGTGGAGAGTGGATTTATAACCATCTGGACAAGCAGATGAACAACAGGCTTGCGGTCTGCCAGCTTCCGGTCATAGAAGGCCAGCAATCGCTATCCATGTCTTCTTCTATCGGCCTGATTTACCCCAATCATTCGTTAACGTCGGAGGAGCGGGAAGATATCTTATCGTTCACGCATTTTATGCTGAGTGATGAATGCCAAACCATGTGGACGCTGGGTGTGCAGCGGATTCCAGCTCAGGAAGAGGTGCTGAACCGTCTAGCTGCCTCTGCTGCGCCTAACAAAAAGATGATTTTATCGCTGTTGGATCACGCACGGCCGATGCCGACGTACCCCTTCATGATTCATGTATGGGAGGCGCTAAATGCGGGTTTAACCGAGCTGCCCTTAAGCGGTCCTGAACAAGCATTGAAAAAAATAGAACAGACCATCCAAGCATTCTGGGGTGCATATAAAAGCTAAAAAGAGACGGGGAGAAGACAAATGAAAACAACGATATTCAGCCAAATTTCGATTGACGGAAAGCTCACTATGGGAGCAGGTAATTCGAGTAAGGAGCTTTTTTCTTTGTTTTCCAGTGAGGATATGGAATTCATTCATCTATTTCGGGGGAATGTGCAAGGCATTATGGTTGGCAAAAATACAATTTTGACGGATAATCCCTTTCTTACTAATCGGTATGAGGAGAATAAGAATCCAATCCGTATCATTCCGACAACTACCTTGGATATTCCGCTGGACAGCAATGTGCTCTCGGATGAGGGGAGGACGATTATTGTCACAACCGAGAAAGGACGGGATGAATATAAAATCAAGCAGATCCGGGAAAGAGGGAAGGAGTGCCTCATCTGCGGTGAGGATAAAGTCGATTTCGTGGAGCTTGAACGTCAGTTGGAAGACAACTTCGGGATTACCAGCTTGATGGTCGAGGGCGGCGGCTTTTTGAACTGGCATATCTTCGATCAGGACATCGTTGATGAAATTATTCTGATGCAGCTTCCGATCATCATAGGCGGTTCCACGAACATTACTTTAGTGGATGGAGACGGATATCAGCAATTGTGCTTTGCGAAAAAGTTCAAAGTTGTAGAAATTCAGCCAAAAGATAATTATACGCTCATGCGCTACAAAAAAGTGATATAACCTCACACGAAGTCATAGACTGCGAATGGCTATGGACGCGGTAAAATCGAGAATATGGGGGTTGTGAATGATCCATGTCAGAGAAAGAGAACTTCTACAAAAGTGTGTATAAAATCGCTGTACCCGTTACGCTTCAAAGCTTACTGATGGCATTGCTCAATTTGACGGATCAGTTGATGGTCGGGCAGCTTGGAGATGTGGCGATTGCCTCAGTGGGGATGTCCACCAAAATATATGGGATCATCGCGGTTGTCTTGGCTGGTTTATCGACGGGAGTATCTATTTATGCAGCCCAGTTTTGGGGGAACAAAGATTCCAAAAGCGTCTCCCAGGTGCTGGGCCTTGGACTGATCGTCGGCTTCGCGTTCTCGTTCTTATTTTCTGCGGCTGTCTTCATCGATTCGCCGCTTTTTCTGAGCATGTTCACGACAGATGCGAATGTAATAGATGATGGGTATATTTTTCTGCAGATCATGTCGATCGGCTTTGTACCTGTCATGCTCACGATGATGTATTCCGCGATTTTGCGTAGTACGGGCCATGCCAAATGGCCGATGTATGTAAGCTTAATTACTGTTGTGTTGAATATTATACTGAATTACGTACTTATTTACGGGAACTTCGGCGCTCCAGCGCTTGGTCTGAAGGGTGCGGCTATTGCTACCCTTATTTCCAGGGTAATAGAATGTTTGTTGATCATTGGTGCCGTGTACCGATATCGTTTACCGGGCGCTGTTGGGTTAAAGAACTTGTTCATCATTCCTAAACCGCTCATCCGCAAGTTTTTTGGAACGACGTATCCGCTGCTGCTGACTGAATTGGTCTGGGTATTGGGTGAAACGGCATATGCGATCATCTATAGCCGCATGGGGACGATGGAGATGACGGCGATGACCATTACCTTCCCATTGCAAGGGCTTTGCATCGGCTTATTGTCCGGTCTGGCTAGTGCAGCTGGGGTTTTGGTCGGCAACCGTTTGGGCGCGAACGAAACGGATATCGCACTCGATCATGCGAAAAAGTTCATTCGTCTTGGCATTATCATCTCTCTAATTGTCGGGGTTATCATTGCGGCAGGCTCGAAGCTTTATGTCTCCGCGTTCAATATCTCCGAGGATGCTAAACAGATGAGCATATATATCGTTATCGTATTCGCTGGATTTCTTTGGGCCAAAGTTTCCAATATGATTATAGCAGGCGGCATTCTAAACAGTGGGGGAGACAGCAAGTTCGTGTTCAGCATGGAATCGACCGCGACATGGCTGATAGGTGTCCCCTCCGGACTGTTACTGTCATACGTCTGGAAGCAGCCAGTCTACCTTGTATATCTCGTCATATCACTTGAGGAGGTTGTCCGTTTTGGCTTCGGTTACGCCCGGATTTACTCCCGGAAGTGGATGAGGAATTTAGTTAACGATTTGGCTGAAAAAGCGATGTAAGGGCTGATTGGATCGCTCAAGGCTCCCGTGTATTTCCCCTTAAGGGAATGTCACGGGAGTCTTTTTGTGATTCTCTACCTCATTTGCGGAGCATTGGGCGCTCTCGTCGCCTCCTTCTATTTATTCGTAGAAGCACGCAGAAAAACGTAGCTTTGATCGACGTTAATTTTCATGTTCACTAGGAGACTTCTTAGGAATTCTAATCTGAAAAATGGTTTCCGTCACAGCTTCGTCCAGCAAACGCACGCTGCCATGGTGCAATTCCGCGATTTCCTTGACGATCGAGAGCCCGATGCCAAGTCCCTCGCCTTTTCTTCCACCGTCGGCGCGGTAGAAACGCTCGAAGATACGCTCGCGATCCTCTCGTGCGATCCCTTTACCCCGGTTTTTGACCGTGAGAACCACTGCCTCTTGTTCCTTCGTCAATCCAATTCCCAGATAGTGTCCTTCTTCACCGTAACGAACGGCATTGTCCAGCAAGTTGCGCAAAGCACGTTCGATCAGCGGTGCATCGATCATAACCTCGATATCCGTATCTTGGATGTCTGCCTCCAACACGATGTTCTTATCGTCCAGGAATAAGAGGTACTCGGCTGCGATCTTTCGCATTAATTCCGACAGGTTATGCGGAGCAAGCTGAAGCCGAAGTAAATGCTCTTCTTGACGGGTAATGTCGAGTAACTGATCAAGCAGCTTATCCATGTAGCGAGAACGCTGCAGGATGATTTTGGCCCCGGACTGAAGCTCGTTCTCATTCTTGTACGCACCGGTACGGATCATCTCGGCATAACCCAAAATCATAGTTAACGGCGTTCGCAAATCGTGGGACAGGTCCGATAAGAGCAGTCTTCGCCGATGTTCTAACTGTTCGATTTGGGCAGACTGGCTCTGGATACGCATTGCCATTGAATTGTAGTGATGGGTTAGCTGAGCGATCTCGTCCCTCGACTTATCTTCCAGCACGATGACATCGCTTCGGATTCCGACTTGGTTCAGCGCGTTGTTCAGTTTTGTAATGCGACGATCGGTGGAAGAGAAGAACCATAAGGAAAGGAGATAGGGAAGCAACAACGCCAGTAACAGAGGTAAAATAAATGTTAGTAAAGCCTTATACGTTCGGAGAAAAAAATATATTTGTCCAGATGTCATGTCTTCGCTGGATAAACTCAATAACATGTAATAGGATCGATGATCATGGGCAACGGAATAAGTAAGAGTGATCGGAGTATTTTCACCCCAAAGATTATTTGGCATATGGTCAACACGGTCGGCTAATTTGCGGAAGTCGTAGGAATTATTCTCGCCGGCGGAATCATACAGCGTCGAACCGTCCTCAGTCAGCCACTCTAGGCGGATCTTGGAATGCGGGCGTAGTACTTCTTCCAGAATGGGTTGAACCTCTGGTCCCGAGTAGGCGTCTTGCCGTTCTATAGCCGTAAGTGCTTCTTGTGAGATGGCGTTTAACGTCTTCAGATCATATCCCGGGGTCCAAGTCTTCCCGGTCATTAGGGTAATCGTAATAAACAAGACGATGCTTCCTGCGGCACTGGATAGCATCATCAGCCATAGCTTAGTTCGTCTCTTCATCGTCCGTCACCTGAGAGGCGGTAGCCGATGCCGCGAATGGTATGAAGATTAGATTGGGACCCGGGTGCGCTTTCAAGTATTTTTCGAATGCGGCTGATGAAGACGCTGAGGTTGTTGGCGTCATAGTTTTCATGCTGCCAGACTTGTTTGTAGATTTCTCCTTTTGTTAGTACGCGATCAGGATTGAGCATGAACACTTGCAGTAGATGGCATTCGACTGGAGTCAGTCCATGTTGTTGCCCATCATTATGTAGTACATAATTGTCGATATCCAGAATAAGTTTATTCAATTGAATCACATGGGGCCGGCTAAATGTCTCAGGATGGCGCCTGCGGAAATGGGCCTGTATCCGTGCTAGCAGCTCCATTGGACTGAAGGGCTTGGTCATGTAATCGTCGGCTCCCAGTCCAAGTGCGTCGATTCTGTCTTCCACTTCTCTTCTCGCACTAAGCGCAATGACCAGCGTTTCCGGACGATGTTCCCGCAAGTAGCGTAGAACTTCGAAACCGTTACCGTCGTCCATCATGATGTCCAGAACGATCAGTGAGAAAGGCTGCGCTTGTAGCTGTAAGATCGCCTGCCGCCCAGACTCCGCTTCGGCGATGTCCCATCCGGCACGTTCCAGATGTAAGCGAATAAGCTCACGAATGTCGGGTTCATCATCGACGATCAGAATCCGGTCCATGTTTTCATCACTCTCCATTTTTTGCTAACTATGATTTCATTATTATAGCAAAATTAGGTAAAATTAGGAGTAGAATATCGACTGGGGATTTTGATAAGTAGAAGTCGCTTCTTAGATAAACGTATAATGGTTACATCGAAAAGGACAAAAGAGGGAGCTACATACATCGTAACTTAGGTCATAACTGAGGAGGGGTAGGCATGGCACGTGTCTTATTTATTAATGCTGGATCAGAGGGACATATCAATCCAACGATTGGCGTTGTACAGGAGCTTATTTCTCGTGGGGAAGAGATAGTGTACTTCACTATAGAAGCTTTTCGGGAGCGTATGGAGGAGACAGGTGCTATAGTACGGACATTGGACGCTCAACAATTTATAAAGGCCTTTATTTCAGGTGGGAGAGATTATCTGCTTGAAAGAATCAATGGGCTTTTACTTACGGCGGATATCATTATACCAAGCGTTCTTGAACAGATTAAGGGGGAGCATTTCGATTACATCATCCATGATTCGATGTTTGGTTGTGGACGTTTACTGGCTCAAATTCTTAATCTTCCTGCAATCAACTCTTGTACTTCTTTTGCACAGACAAAGGAATCATTTGATCAAATCATGGAACGATTCTACACAGAAGCCCCTGCAGAAATAGTAAAAGCTGTAGACGATAGATTTCAAAGTCTGACCTTAAAAATAAAGGAACAATACGGTGTACAGATTCACTCTCCTTATGAAGTGTTCTGTAATCCTGCACCACTTACCATCGTGTATACGACAAGGGAGTTTCAACCTTATGGACAAGCCTTCGACCCATCATATAAATTCGTTGGTCCTTCCATCTCTTCACGATTAACGTCAGACCATTTTGAATTTTCTGCAATCAAGGGGAAGGACCTAATTTACATTTCAATGGGTACGGTCTTCAACCAAGCAAGTGATTTCTATAAGCTTTGTTTTGAGGCATTCGGGAATACGGAGCATACGGTTGTTATGTCCATTGGGAACAAAGTGCAGATCTATGATTTGGGAGAAATTCCTCCCAACTTCATAGTTAAAAACTATGTTCCACAGACGGATATATTACAGTACACAAAAATATTCATTACACATGGTGGAATGAATAGTGCGCATGAGGGTCTCTACTATGGGGTTCCGCTAATTGTAATCCCACAAAGTGCGGATCAGCCGATCATTGCGGAGCAAGTCGTCAATCTTGGAGCGGGCATTAAATTACAAATGCAAGGGTTAACTGCAACTGAACTGCGTGAAGCTGTAGAGCGTGTGCTCACCCTTCCGTCATTCCAAAAAGCTGTTGCAACGACTAAAGATTCCTTTCGGACCTCCGGTGGACCTCATCAAGCTGTTGATGAGATTTTCGAATGGAAGTGTCAATATCCTGGTTAGTGTGCATGGCCATCCGTTGAAGGATGGCCATATTTGTTTAGCTTTCGAGACAAGCCTACCGCGTACTTTCCACATAATTAAAAATAGCATCTCTCAACTCAAACTCGTACGTCACGCCATTCACAAGTCCCACCACATGATTGCTGTCATACAGATCAAGCATAAAGCCAGCCATTTCCTTCGCGGTATGAAATTTCCGCACAGTGCCGTGATATTCGAAATTCGTGACATCGAAAGCACGCTTCGCGAATTCTGTTTCTGTTGCGGCAGGTGCCAACACTTTAGCCTGCATAGGTGCACCTTGACTCTTCAACTCATGAGATAGTCCTTCAGTAAATGCACTTACATAAAACTTGCTCGCACAGTAGGTTATAGCATTGCCCACAATCGTATAACCGCCACCAGATGAAACGTTAATTAATTGCGTGCCTTCAATAGTGGAGTAGTCTCGAACGAATAGAGAGGAGAGTATAGTCAACGCTTCTATGTTCAGATGTAGCATTGTAGTTATTTTATTTAAATCTTGCTCGGCCACTGAAGCGAAGTTCCCAAAACCGGCATTGTTGATCCAGGTTTCGATGGCATATCCTTGCAGGGTTTCATACAATGTATAAGCATTCTCGATAACAGATAAGTCAGTCGTTTGAATGACAACCTCTACATCAGGATGAATCCGTGCGATTTCAGACTGTAATTCCGCTAGCTGTTCCTTTCTGCGGGCCACAAGGATTAAGTTTTTTCCACGAGAAGCAAAGGCTAGGGCAGCTTCATAACCTATCCCTGAACTAGCGCCGGTAATTACAGTGTATTTCATGTGATTTCCTCCTATTTTTTCTACGAGAATGTAATTCGATCTTACAACGATTTGATTATATAGGTTAGAGTTTACTCTAAGGCAAATGTTTTTTATAATCAGGGTGACCTTCAAAATAAAATAGATTAGAGGATATGCATGTACACGATTAGCGAGGTATCCAAGTTATTGGCGATCACCACATATACACTGAGATATTATGAAAAAGAAGGGATCGTTGCTCCGATACGCAATGCCAATGGAGAAAGGGTATATGAGGATACTCATCTTGCTTGGCTGCGATTTGTACTGAGGTTGAAACAAACCCAAATGCCCATCTCCCAAATCAGGGAATATGCCCAGTTATACTTAGAAGGCGAGCATACAAGCCCAGCCCGCTTGAACCTTCTGGAAGATCATAGAAGCTCAATTCAGGATCAAATCAGACATTTAACAGAGACAGAGAAGATGCTGAACGACAAAATTGCTAATTACAAGGTCTTCATTAGTAAAGGGAATACACTGGACTTGTCTATGGATGACTAGTAGTACAATTACGCTTCATCCATGCAAAAGGGGATTACCTCAGGCCTTACGGCCAACAGGTAATCCCCTTTTCCTCATACATATGGATCTGTTGCAGCGATAACGATTATTATTTCAGAGGAATTTTGATCTCTAGTTGCTTGTTGTAATTTTTAACTACATTACCTTTGGCATCTACTTTATAAGCCCCTGCAGTGCCTTTTTCAAACACCGCTTGATAAGGTCTGATAATGAGATATTCTGCGGCCGGGCGAAGCGCCTCGAACAATAAATCTTCAGAAACAGTATTCTGGGTTGTTGCAACAGATTCCCGTGCAATATATTCTAATTCATTTCCCAGATTATCATAAATGTCATAACCTAAAGCCTGTGCTTGGGTAGCAACCCCTTTAACCGCTAAAGCAATGCGCACAGAAGTCTCTCCCGCAGCAACACGAGTGGTTTTGATTTCAAATTGATTGTCTTTCTTTAAAGCTGGTAGCTGAATGCTACGCACTACTCCTGCTTGCTTAAGAGAAAACTTTAGTACATAGGAATCGACCGGTTCTTCGGGGATTTCCGCCACAGCTATAGTTCGCTCTCGCATACGAAGTAACTGATTGCATTCATTAATCAGGATGCGTATAACCCAGGTTTTAAAAAACTTAGGCTGTTTAAGGTTGGTGAGGCCTTTATACACCTTCAGTGTCGTTTCCTGAAGAGCATCCGCGCAATCTTCATCTTTTAGCAGAATGGTTTTGGCTAATTTGTACAACTGGGGTTCCAGTTGCCTGAAAAGACGGGTAAACGCCTCGTGGTCGCCTTTCTGCGCTTTTTTGATATCCAGTTCGTTTTCCAGCAAATGATTTTTCCTCCTTGAGGGCCCTCTGTATGATTAGATGGAGAAGGCATACAAAAAGTTATATTTGGATAAAAAAATCTGAAATCTATTTAATATCATCTATTCCAGAATAATGGAAAATGAAGATTAAAGCCTATAAAGCTTGCTTAAGCATACAAAATGTTATCTTTTCATCCGTTACTAAATATTTTAACTATTGGTATATTGATTTGTAAGTGCTTACATAACTTAGAACGCACACATATGCATCTAAAAATTAAGAATGGAAGGTGATCAGAACGTGAGAGTTAATCAAAAGGGTATCTCTGCATTTTTAGCAGTGTTGTTGCTGCTAAGTTCATTCTCATTCAACATGAGGAGTGCTTTGGCTGCAAATTCGAACAGTTCTTTAATAGTAAATGGCGGTTTTGAGGACAGTTTCTGGGAAGATGGATCATGGAGTGTCGATACGACAGATTGGGATCAAGTAGAAATTAAGCATTTTGCATATGCCGATGATACTTGGCTAAATCCAGATGAAGGTGCTCATGCTTTCAAATATTGGATTAACAAAGCTGCTACTGGAAACCAGACCATCGCGCTTAAGCAGACCATAACGAGTCTCCCTGCGGGAAGTTATGAGCTCTCAGTCAAGTCGATGGGCGGTACTGACAAGGAAACGGGGAATGTTGAGTTGTTTGCGGGTGACGAGAAGGCATCCGCTGTTGCTACCACTGGCTATAATGCTTGGGGAACGCTCAGCCTGAAATTTATCTTGAAGCAGGATACCCCGAGTCTTGAGGTCGGTGCGAACATAAGCGGCGCTCCAAGCGCATATGGATTTTTGGACAGCTTTGAGTTGAAACAGTTGAGTACGGATACGACCCTGCCGTTGCCGGCGGATATTTTTGTGAAGAAGGTAGAAGGACTCCAGCCTGATTTTATTAAAGGCGTGGATATTTCCAGTATCATTACTTTAGAGAATAGCGGAGTCAAGTTTTACAATGAAAACGGAGAGGTGCAGGATATATTTACAACCGTACATGAAGCCGGGGTTAACTACGTTCGGGTACGGATATGGAATGATCCTTTTGATACAACTGGTAATGGTTATGGTGGTGGTAATAATGATCTGGCAACCGCTATCGAAATCGGGAAAAGGGCGACTGCAAACGGCATGAAGCTATTGGTCGACTTCCATTATTCCGACTTTTGGGCCGATCCAGCCAAACAGCATACGCCTAAGGCGTGGGCAAACTTGAGTTTTGAAGATAAGAAGACCGCGCTTTACGAATATACCAAAGTAAGTCTGGAAGCTCTGCTTGATGCAGATATTGATGTTGGTATGGTTCAGGTTGGTAATGAGACGAATGGACAATTTGTCGGTGAATCTGATTGGACGAAGATTAGCCAATTGTTTAGTGCGGGAAGTAAAGCGATTCGAGAGATCGATTCTAATATTCTGATCGCTCTGCATTTTACAAATCCTGAGGGGGCAGGCAGATATGCTTCCTATGCGAAAACCTTGCAGAATAATAATGTAGACTATGATGTATTTGCAAGTTCTTATTATCCGTTCTGGCACGGCACTTTAAGCAATTTGACATCCGTGTTGACGCAAGTGGCTGATACTTATGGAAAAAAAGTAATGGTAGCCGAAACCTCGTACGCGTATACCGCTGAGGATGGAGATGGACATGGAAATACAGCGCCTCAAAGCTCGGGTCAAACTCTAAACTACCCGATCAGCGTTCAAGGTCAGGCCAACTCGGTTAGAGACGTGATCGAAGCTGTTGCGAATGTGGGTGAAGCGGGAATAGGTGTGTTTTATTGGGAGCCTGCGTGGCTTCCGGTAGGTCCGAAAGATAATTTGGAGCAGAACAAGTCGATTTGGGAAAAATACGGTTCTGGCTGGGCATCTAGCTACGCCAAGGAATATGATCCAAAAGATGCAGGGGAATGGTATGGAGGAAGTGCTGTTGACAATCAGGCTTTGTTTGATTTTAACGGACATCCGCTTGCTTCACTGAATGTATTTAAATACGTTAATACAGGTGCTGTTGCCCCGATTGCTGTAGATGAAGTAAAAGATGTAACGGTCACGGCGATTGCTGGGGAGCCAATCCATCTGCCAAAAGACGTAAGTGTTATTTACAATGATGGAAGTTCGGCAGTGATTCCAGTAACGTGGGATCAGGTTGCGCTTGAGCAAGCCATTAGCCAGGGAGCGGGCAGCTATGTGATCGGTGGAACGGTAGAAGGCGGTCAAGCGGTTAAGGCTTTTCTAATCATTAAAAAGGAGAACTTTATCGTCAATAGTGGCTTTGAAAATAGTGATAAAAGCATGTGGAAAATCACCTATGCTAACGCTAAAGAACCACACACAGACTTCCAAAACAAAGTCTCAGATGCAAAGACGGGCAACTATTCACTACATTTCTACTCTGCGAAAGCAGTGGACTTTAGAGTGGAGCAGACTATTTCTGGGCTGAAGCCGGGATATTATAATCTTTCAATGTTTATTCAAGGGGGAGATGCTGTAAACCCCAACATGAATCTATTTGCTGTAACGGATGGTAAGGAAGTGAAAATAAACACCGGTGTGAAAGGATGGGCACAGTGGAATAATCCTGAAATCCAGGATATTCTCGTTACCGATGGAACCCTTACAATCGGAGCTAATATCAAAGCAGACGGCGGCGCATGGGGATCGATTGATGATTTCTATCTAAGCTTTGTCAAAGGTATTGAGGAACCTGCTATTGTTGATACGGATGCAGAAGTACAAAACATCACTTCTATGACAGCTACGGTTGGAGGAAATATCACTTCAGACGGTGGCGCTAAGGTTACAGAGCGAGGAATCGTATACTCTACTAGTGCCAATCCGACAATTGAGGATGGTAAAGTTATAGCTGAATCAGGTGGAACAGGAGCCTTTTCAGTAAGTCTTGCAGGACTTCAATCTGGATCTACCTATCATGTACGTGCCTACGCAGTGAATGCAACCGGAGTAAGCTACGGACAAGAGATTACGTTTACAACATTAAGTTCTAGTGCAAGCTTGAATAGCTTGGATTTGAGCGGCATAACATTGGATCAAACAGTGAGCGGAAGTGTATACGACTATACAGCGAGAGTACCGTATTCTTTATCTAACTTCACAGTGACGGCAACGGCCAGCGATGCTGTCTATGGTACCTTGACAGTGAGTATGTACAATAGTGCCAATACACTTGTGGCCGGTCCGATAAGTTTGGCAAGTGGGGCAACAAGCATAGAGCTTCCCCTTGAAGTAGGTAGTAACCGATTGGAGTTATCCGTAATTGCCCAAGACGGCACAGGTACGAGATACACAGTAACAATAACGAAAGCTGCGCAAGATAACGGTTCTGATGGTAATGGAAACGGTGGTAATGATGGTGATAGTGCCTCTAATGTCGTACTTCCGGTCATCTCCTCCAATGGGAAACTGACGCTTCCTGTAGGTCAAACGGGTGAAGTCAGATTGGATAATGGGCTTGTGATTTCAATTCCAGCTAATGCTTCAGGCAAGCAGTTGGTATTAACGATTGAGAAAGTGCTCGATTCGCAGAATCTTCTCCGCAATCATGAGATTCTCGTAAGCCCGATCTATGAAGTTCTAAAAAACTTCGCGGAGAACTTTAGTAAACCAGTCACGCTAACCTTTGTGTTCGATTCAGGACAAGTGAAGAGCGGCCAAACTGTAGCGATCTTTTATTATGATGAAGTGAAGAAGAGCTGGGTGAAAGTTAACGGCGGCAAAATAGATGGAAATTGCATTGCTGCAGATGTGGATCACTTTACGAAGTTTGCTGTACTCGTAGTGGATCAAGCGACTGGATTACCGGTAACCAATGCATCTACTGAACCGACAACAGAGGCTCAATTTAGCGATATCTCGGGACATTGGGCACAGGCCAATATTAAGAAAGCGGTGAGCACAGGGATCGTCAAGGGTTATACCGACGGAACGTTCAAACCGAATGGTGCGGTGACACGTGCTGAATTTGCGGTGATGCTGATGAATGCGCTGAAGCCAACTGGAAAAGGTGTGGAACTGGGCTTCACAGATACAATCCCTGCTTGGGCCGAGAAGTCCATTGCACAAGCCTTAGAGGCGAAGATTATACTCGGCTATGAGGATGTTACCTTCCGTCCGGCAGCGAGCATAACACGTTCGGAGCTAGCAGTTATGATCGCTAGAGCAGCAGGGGTAGATTTAACAACGGCGGCATCAACAGGCTTTGCTGATGATAGCCAAATTCCTGCATGGGCAAAGGACGCGGTTGCAGCCGTGAAGAAATCAGGCATTGTGAGCGGACGTAACGGTAATGTATTTGCACCAAATGAGACCGCAACAAGAGCAGAGGCAGTAACCATTATCATGAATCTGCTACAAACTAAATAGTAAGCTTACTGTAGTAAGAAAAAGACCGTCCTAAGGACGGTCTTTTTGTCTATTCTCTATATGCGCCCAAGCTTGGCATTCAAAAAAAGAAGAACTAGCAGACTCTGCTGGTTCTTCTTACTTATATAAATAATTTGCATGCAAAGAAAGATCGTGATATTATAAAATAATCACTGTTGATTTCACGAATTTACACATAAGTGTAACATCTTATCTACAATATTATAATACCATGTGGATTAACAGTTTGTCAAATTTTAATTTTTGCTTCTTTATAACAAGAATGAAAAGGAGCGTGTTCGTGAAGATGGTAAACGTAATGGATTGGCAGCAAGAACAAGATCGGCTTGATTTGGTTACGGAAAAGCTGCAATTAAGAATCGCAGAACTAGAACCAGAAGTGACTGGGTTACGTGATCAGGTGGTGGACATTCGCAAGCGGTTTTGGGAAGAAGTCACGGTCAATACGAGCACAGACGAAGATTTCGAGGAGACCTTTTACAGCATAAAGCAGCAAGAAGCGTTGCTCTCCGAGCGGGAACGCAGTCACCGGCAACGGGTACAGCGTTTTAAAAATATGAAACGGCTACTGCCATCCCCCTATTTTGGGCGAATGGATTTTCAAGAAGACGGCTTGAGCGCAAGTGAGAAAATTTATATCGGAGTGGCTTCTTTCGTTGATGCAGACGGTGTGGACTTTCTGGTGTATGACTGGCGAACGCCTATTGCAAGCATGTACTATGATCATTCCCCAGGGCCATCTACTTATGAAACGCCGGGAGGACAAATTACAGGTGAAATGACGCTGAAGCGGCAATATCAGATCCGTTCCGGTCAGCTCCAGAACGTGTTCGATACGAGCTTAACGATCGGGGACGAATTGCTTCAGCAGGTGCTTGGTAAAGGCGCAGATTCACAAATGAAGAGCATTGTGGCGACCATCCAGAAGGAACAGAACGCCATCATCCGTAATGACAAAAGCCGTATGCTTATTGTGCAAGGAGCGGCTGGCAGCGGAAAAACGTCCGCTGCGCTGCAACGGGTAGCGTATTTATTATACAAACACCGCGATAGGCTCAAGGCCGACCAGATCGTTCTTTTTTCGCCAAATCCGATGTTTAACAGTTATGTATCGACGGTGCTCCCAGAGCTCGGCGAAGAGAATATGCAGCAAACGACCTTTCAGGAGTATCTTGCCTATTGGCTCGGATCCACGATGAATTTGGAGGACCCCTTTGAGCAGATTGAATATGTTCTGACATCACAATCCTCACAGGGGTATGAGGCACGGTTAACGGGGATGCAATATAAGGCTTCTGAGGCTTTCCTGCATGCTCTTCAAAGCTACGCGTTATGGTTAGGCAAAGAAGGTATGCTGTTCCACAGTATCCGTTTCCGGGACCGCGAGTTGATTACTGCGGAGCAAATGAAATCGCAATTTTACAGCTACGACAGCTCTATCCGATTGGCTAATCGTGTTGCTTTACTACGTGAATGGCTGCTGCGTGAGCTGACTAAGCTAGAGCGTCAGGAAATGGAAGCGCCCTGGGTTCAAGATGAAGTCGATTACCTCGATAACGATCAATATGCCGAAGCTTACAGTGAGGTGCTTAAGAAGTACCGACGAGAGGAAGCTGTCTTCGATTTTACAGAGCAATATCTTGAAATCTATGGCGATTTTCGTACTCAGAAGGACGGGGAAGAGAATGTCTTTGACTTTAGTTCGCAGGAAGATGAGTTGCTGCGTCGTATGATCGTGAAGGAGCACTTCAAACCGCTAAGACGGGATGCCAAACGGTTGAAATTCATAGATACGCTTGGATTATACGAGCAGTTATTTAGGGATGAAGCCACTTATCAGACAATGACGGGTGAGACCGAAGTACCTGAGGAGTGGCCAGAAATCTGTATGCAAACGAAGGAAAAGTTGAGCCATACCGAGCTGTTTTATGAAGATGAGACCCCATTCCTGTATTTAAAAGAGCTTATCGAGGGTTCTCGCACGAATACAATGGTGCGGCATTTATTTATTGACGAGGGACAGGATTATTCGCCGTTCCAATTCGCGTTTCTCAAGCAATTGTTTCCCCGCGCCAGCATGACAGTACTCGGCGATTTCAGTCAAGCGATATTCCCGCAAGCGACGAATCTGCAAGAGGTGGATTCTCCTTTGATCCGGCTTTATGGTGAAGAGGAAACGAACCTATTTCGTTTAATCCGAAGCTATCGTTCGACTCGTGAGATTGTGAAGTTTACGAAGGCGCTGCTACCTAATGAAGAGATCGTGCCTTTTGACAGGGGCGGCAAGAAGCCGCACCTATTGAAGGCTAGCAATGAGGTGGAGCGGGCGGTGCAGATAAAAGAGGATCTTGCGGCGCTTATGGCCGAAGGTCTCGACTCCATCGCCGTTATTACTAAGACTGCTGCGGAAAGCCGCGAAGCCTATGAAGCATTGCTTGCTCAGGGGGGCGAGAATCTGCGGCTTATTACGAAGGAGACGCTCACCTTTGAGAAGGGAACGCTAATTATTCCTGCGTATCTTGCTAAGGGCGTAGAATTCGACGCCGTGCTAATTTACGATGCTTCTACGCAGACTTATCATCGGGAGAGCGAACGTAAACTCTTTTATACAGCTTGTACGCGCGCGATGCATCGGCTTCTGCTATACACGACAGGCGATTGGTCGGACTTTATTCAAGCCTTGGATACCTCTTTGTATGAGGAATTGTAATTAGACATATCAAAATCAACCTCTTCAAGAAATTCGATAACTTCCCCATTGGGGCTGTGAACGATCGCGTTCTTGATCAGAAGAGGCGGTTCACCAAGAGAAAGCGAATCTGGTTCTATAAAAGCCTTTGCTCCATGAGCAAGGGCTTTTTGGTACATTTCATCTACGTTATCCACATAGAAGGCGAAATGTAAGAGTGCTCCGTGAGCTATATCCTCTTCGTACAAGGCTTTTTTCCCTTGGGCGGCAATGACTGCATCGTTATCAAAAATCTCTATGCAAGTTCTTTGATCAGGTGAAATAAGCATCGAAGCTTCTTTGATTTGAAAGGAGGGCAGACTCCAATGATGACCTAACTTAAATCCTAAGGCGTCAATGTAAAATGAAATTGTTGCTTTATAATCTTTGGCTTGAATCGCTATATGTGCAAAACCTTTTACGCTCATTTTTAATCGCTCCTATATCTAATGTACTATTTATTATAGTTGGATTAAAATAGGAGATACATATATAAGATAAGTGTTTTATACTGACACGGTTATTGAATATAAGGTATTTTAGTTGAATGGGTTTATTTTTATTAAAAAGAGCTAGGAGGCGCTTAATATGGAACATCTTATGGATGATATTGATAAAAAGATTATGCAATTATTGCAGTACAATGCTCGAATGCCCATTTCACAAATCAGCAAAGAGGTTTCGATGTCACAACCATCCGTTAAAGAAAGAATCATTAAGTTGAAGGAAAGGAACATCATATCGGGGTATCACACAGCTTTTAATTTGCGGGATCTGAACCGGGGTACGACTACTTTTATTCTAATCAAAACAGAACATTGCCAAGAGCTCACCGATTTTTGCAACGATGCTATGGAAGTTACCGATTTGTTCCGCATTAGTGGAGAATATAATTATCTCATTAAGGTACAGACCTCAACGATTGAGGCGCTTGCTGAATTTCAAGATCACCTTATAAAGTTCGGACCTTCCAAATCGCATATAAGCTTGAAAAATATTTTGGAGAACAGAGTGCTACTCTAAAGCGAAGTTTCCAAATACAAGATATAGTAACCGCTTTCTTTTCATTGTAAAATGGGTCAAAATAGCAGTCGTGTGGATACGTATAAAAGGAGCATGCTCATGGAGAGGAAAGGGTCTAGTAAAAAGTATATTCCATTCACATACAAGATGATGATTCCGTATCTCATTCTTGTATTGCTGACAGATGTGCTGGTTGGCTATATAGCCTATACAATGCTCGTAGAGTCCAGGACTGAAATGGCGGAAACGAATGTCCGGACTGCATTGAAGCAGACGAGGAACAACATCGAATACCAGACAGATGAAATCAAACGTATGACCAACTCGCTGTTTCTAAATACGAATTTTCAGAATGCCCTTCAGTTCAGGGGAGATCCTTTGGAAAACATGCTCAAAATGAGAGATGATATCGTTCCTTATATGAAGGCCCCTCTGCAACTGTATGGGAACAAGCTGAGACTTGCGCTTTTTACGGTCAATGAGACGATGCTTGAAATTACCGGTGATGATATGTCGACACCTATCGGTCGAAGTGATTATTATGTTCTTTCTGATCAGGTGATCGAGAATACGGAGTGGTTTAAGTCGATTGTTGCGAATAATCAAGACAGTTTGTGGCTTCAAGCGGATACCGACCGTGAGCTAGGTAATATTTCATATTTCCGCAAGCTTGTTTCTTCCAAGGCAGCACCTGCGATTATCGGATATATTCGCGTTACGGCGAGGATTGATGAGCTATTTGGTAATTTTGATACTTTTCCGATTGAACAGGGGATTGAACTTCGTTTGTTGGATAGGGCTACAGGAATGACTTTGTATGAACAAGGTGTTGCTGCTGAAGATACGAAACAAGATGCTTATTTAATTATTAGTGAAGATATTCCGGTATCAAGCTATGTCATTGAGGCGCGCGTACCTCACTCTTATTTGAACAAAGATGCTAGTAGAATGCGGAAAGTGATTAGTACCGTTTGTTCCATCAGTTTTTTGGTGATGGCTATTATCGGTTTTCTAGTTGCACGTATATCTGGCAAGAAGATCAAGCGGATTGTGTATTTGGTTCGATCGTTTCAGGAGGGGAATTTTTATAAAAGAATCGGATTTCCGGGGAACGATGAATTTGTCTATATCGCTAATAGCTTCAATCAAATGGCGACCAGCATTCAGGAACTCATCCGGAACGTCTATGTGCAGGGCATTCAGAAAAAGCAAGCGGAGCTGGATGTGCTTCAAGCCCAGATCAGTCCGCATTTTTTGTACAATACGCTGTCGACCATCGGCAGTCTGGCCAATTTGGGGGAAGTGGAGAAGGTTACGCAGATGGTACAAGGTCTCTCCAAATTTTATCGACTCACATTAAACGATGGGCATGTATATATCTCCCTTGAAAATGAGCTGGAGCAGGTGAGGATGTATCTGGAAATTCAGAGAGTGAAGTATGCGGACGCTTTTGAGATTTATTATGATGTCGATCCGGAAATTTTACAGGTGCCTATTATTAAGCTGATTTTACAGCCGTTTGTGGAGAATATATTCAAGCACGCCTGGTTCGGGGAGACTATCGCGATTCGTATTACTGGAAAGCGGCTGGGTGACCGCATCGAACTCAAGGTCATTGATAACGGGATCGGCATGCGGCCGGAGACACTTCAAAACATGCGATCAAGCGCGTATCAACCAGGCAGCTACGGTCTGAGAAACGTGGAAGAACGAATTAAACTGCGATACGGGAGCGATTTCGGCATTCAAATCGGTAGCTATTTTGGAGCGGGAACGACAGTTCAAATTATTTTACCGGTGGAAAATGCAGAGATCAGAGAAGTGATGGGGGAGTGAAGAGTATGGCGATGGAGATCAATGTTCTGCTGGTGGATGATGAAGTAATCGATTTAGAATGGCTTAGACGGCGTGTAGCCGGCAGTGATCATTTGCCTTTGCATAGCGTGAGAACGGCAACAAGCGGGTTTGCCGCTCTGAAAATGATGGAGCAGCACCCTGTTGATATCATTCTCTCTGATATCGGTATGCCGATTATGTCAGGCGTGGAATTTGCACGGAAAGCGAAGGAGATTAATCCAGAGGTCCATATTCTATTTATTAGCGGACACCAGGATTTCAATTATGCCAAGGAAGCGATTCAATTGAATGCATACAGTTATTTGCTTAAGCCTGTGGATGATGACGAGCTGAACGAGACGCTGACCGAACTCTGCACAAAGATTGAGAAAGAGAGGACACAGCGTACTTCCTTGTCGGAAACGCTGACGCTTGTTAATCAGGAGCTACTGCTGCGTTGGTTTAACGAGGCTGCACCGGGACAGGTTGAAACGCACATTCACAACGTTCTCACGCCATACTTACAAGGTGCATCAGCGGTTGCCATCATTGAGATCGACGACATGGCGCGAAAAATCCAAACTTGGACGGAAGAAGAGCGGAGTTTATGGAGCAGCACTGCCAATCAGTATATCCGGAAGTTTGCTCAGGATCAAAATTTGGGCATGGTGATTACGACTTATGACTATCACTTTGTGATCCTTGCTGCGGTTCAGGAACAATATTTTACTGCTTTGCTGGAAGAGTTGATTCGGGCGTTCTATCAGGAGTTCTCCTGTTCGATTACGATCGGAAGAGGAATGTACACAACCGACCTGGTCAAGCTACATGACTCCTATCGGCAGGCGCAGGCCGCTCTAAGCATTAAATGGATCGTAGGGAAGAATAGGTTGATCCAAGATGCCTCGGAATGGTCTCCAAAGGAAAAGATGGCTTCGGACTTAGAGGTTATTGTGGATCGTATGCTTAAAGCTATGCTCGACTACGACCTTACCACTATTGATGATTGCTTGCTTCAGCTATTTGCCGGAGACAGCCCGATCTCCCAGAAAAACGACATCTACGATATCATTATCCGGATTACCTCTAAGCTTCATGCTGATCTGCAGCAAATGAATGAGCATTTGTACGAGATTTTGAATTGGGATTCTCATCATCCTTTTGTGCTGTTTCAGTTCGAAACGGTGCATGATATCCTTTCGTGGCTGAGAAGAAGATTCTTTGAACTGTCGGAGCTGCTTTATTTGAAGCGCCAAAGGCAAAAGCGCAAGTTAATTGATGAAATCACGGAGTATGTGAAAGAAAGATTAGATCAAAAAATAACGCTAAACGAGGTCGCCGCACATTTCGACTTTACCCCTAACTATCTGGGGCATCTGTTCAAGGTCGAAACCAATAGTCTCTTCAGCGATTTTCTAAGTGAATTGCGTATGAAGCGGGTATGCGAGCTGCTCGAGGATCCAACGAAAAAAGTATATGAGATTGCGGAACAAGCCGGATATAAAAACATTATTTATTTCAATAGGCAGTTCAAGCAATATATGGGCATGTCGCCCGGCGAGTACCGGAAGAAAAATAAAATCTGAATCGATTACTTATTGAGGAGGCTCATGTTCTATATGGAACAGGGGCTTCTTTTTTATCGAAATTGTTTATGAATCGTTGAATTAGTATTATGTTTAGTTGTTTCGCTGAATTATCTCACCGCCGCCGTCCTTTTATAATGAGAGATATAGAGAAGAAAGGGGTGCAAAGATGAAAGGGCATACATTTTGGAGCGATTTAAAAAACTATAGGGTTCTGTTGCTGATGCTGGCTCCGGCGGTTGCTTTTTTTCTTTTGTTTGCCTATGTCCCAATGGCGGGCATTATTATTGCCTTCAAGCATTATGATTACGCGGGCGGTATTTTTGGAAGTGCCTGGAACGGGCTTGATAACTTCCGCTTTTTCTTTGAATCAGGAGATGCCTGGCGGGTAACACGGAATACAGCATTGTACAATATTGCATTCATCGTTGTAAATAACTCTTTGCAAATTTTTGCAGCCATTATGTTGTTTGAGGTCGGTGGCAAATGGTTCCGCAAAATTACGCAATCGGCGTTGTTTCTTCCCTACTTTATTTCATGGGTAGTTGTCGGCGCGATTGCCTATAACCTGCTCAATTATGATATTGGTACTGTGAATGCACTCCTTAGAGGACTCGGGTTAGAGCCTGTTGATATTTACAATACGCCTGCCTACTGGCCGTATATCCTAGTTCTCGTTTCCGCTTGGAAAGGCCTTGGATACGGAACGGTAATGTACTTGGCCGCGATTACGGGCATAGATACTGAACAGTATGAGGCAGCTGAAATCGATGGCGCCAATATTTTTCAGCGGATCCGGAAAGTGACGATTCCAAATCTTTACCCGACGATTATTATTTTGGTGCTGCTGGCGGTCGGGAATATTTTCCGCGGTGATTTCGGGATGTTTTATAACATGATCGGCAATAACGGTTTGTTGTTCTCTTCGACGGACGTTATCGATACTTTCGTGTTCAGATCGCTGATTACTTCGAATGATATCGGCATGTCGGCTGCGGCTGGCGTTTTCCAGTCCGTTCTTGGCTTCGCAACGATCATGACTGTGAACTATGCTGTTCGTAAATACGATAAAGACCGCGCCTTATTCTAACCGCATCAGAGGTACAGTTTTCATAATGGAGGTAACGATATGAAGCAGCTCGATCGTAAAATATTCTCGGGTATTGGTTATGTATCCCTAATCGTTCTCGCAATTTTATGTATATTCCCGTTTATACTTGTCGTATCTTCATCGCTGACGGAAGAGTCAAAAATATTAACAGATGGCTATCAATTTATACCTACGGCCTTCTCAACAGAAGCCTACAGCATTTTGTTTAAGTATCCCGACCAGATGATTCAAGCCTATATGGTGACCATAGGCGTTACTATAATAGGCACACTGTTTGGTTTGTTTCTGACTTCGATGACGGCTTATGCGCTATCCAGAAAAGATTTTAAATGGCGTAATAAATTTTCGTTCTTCTTTTTCTTTACAACTTTATTTAACGGGGGTCTGGTTCCTTGGTATCTGCTTATGGTCAATTACCTCCATATCAAAGATACATTGCTGGCTTTAGTAATTCCGATGATGCTCAATGTCTTCTACATCATTGTTATGAAGTCGTTTATGGGCAGCATTCCGGAAGCAATCGTAGAATCGGCTAAAATAGACGGTGCAGGCGATTTTAAGATCTACGCTCGTCTAATCTTGCCTCTCTCTAAGCCGGCGCTAGCGACTATTGGTTTGTTTCTGGCTCTTGCCTATTGGAACGACTGGTACAATGCCCTTCTATTTATTTCCGATGAGAAGCTGATGCCGCTTCAATATTATTTGTACAAAATGCTTGGCAATATGGATGGCATGCGAAAAGCCATGATGGGTGCAGGAGCAGTCGTAACCACATCGATCCCAAGCGAGAGCTTGAAGATGGCAATGACGGTTGTAGCTACAGGTCCGATTCTGCTCGCTTATCCATTCGTTCAGAGATATTTCGTTCAAGGCTTGACGATTGGCGCGGTGAAAGGATGAGCCCGGGGAAATCCGGTTTATCAATATAATTAATACAAGGGGGAAGGCTTGAAATGCTGAGAAAAAATAGATTCATTATGCTCGCACTCGTTTTAACCTTCGTAATGATTTTGAGCGCATGTGGTGGTGGCAACAACAATGCCAATACACCCGCTAAGGCTACCAATAATGCCGCTGAGGTAACAAGTGAGCCCACAGAAACAGCGAGTGCAACGAATGCAGCCGAAACTTCAGATACCATAGACACCTCTAAAGAAGTAAAGTTGAAAATGATCTTCGTTGGGCCTAAACCGATAGACTATGATAGTGTTTTTGCTGAAATTAACAAGAAACTGAAAGAAAAAATTAATGCGACCCTTGAGGGCGAGTTCTTGGACTGGTCTGACTGGGCTCAAAAATATCCACTGAAGCTGGCGGCAAATGAAGATTTTGATCTCATCTATTCGGCAAACTGGGCTGGTTATAATGATCAGGCGCTGAAAGGCGGATTTCTAGAATTGACCGACGAGCTGCTTACCAAATATATGCCGCAAACTAAGGAAGCTATGTCAGATGTGAGCTGGGATCAGGCAAAAGTAAACGGTAAGCTGTATATGGTTCCGCAAAACAGAGGAGAGTCTGTTGAAAAGCTGATTCTATATCGTGAAGATTTGCGTAAGAAATATAATCTTCCTGAAATCAACAGCCCGGAAGCATATGCTACCTATTTGAAGACGATAGCTGAGAAGGAAAAAGGAATTACACCTTTCACTCCGGAAACGGGAGACTGGAAGTATCATAACTTGGACCGTGTATTACTGAAGCAGCAAAACGAATGGAATATGTTTGACCTGGATCTTCCGTTTGCCTTCAAATTGACCGATGAAACAGGCAAAGTCTTTAACGTCTATGAAACGCAAGAGTTCAAGGATCTACTCGTGTATTACAAAGATCTCGCTGATAATAATGCCTGGTCGAAAAACGTTCTGAATAGCAAAAATGATCATCAGGCGGATTTTAAAGCAGGCAAAACGGCCTCGATTACGCATAATAACGGAACACTTGGAGCACTTATGGCCTTGATGCGCCAAGAAAATTCTCCTTATGAAGTGGCACTAGCCGACATCAACCAAGGGAAGAAAAAATCAGTGGCGATTTCTACACAAAACGGTACGTCGATTCATGCGACTTCCAAAAATGTAGAACGTTCCTTGATGCTGATCGATCTGATGCAGAATGATAAAGAACTGCACGACCTGATGATGTACGGAATTAGTGGCGTGCACTATGAACCGGTTGGCGACACCAAATATAAAGCACTCGACAAAAATCCGAACTTTACCGGCTTCTCTAATTGGAACTTCAACTCGCCACTCAACCTTGACAATGAAGCATTCCCGCAAGAAGCTAACGATCTGGCGAAGGGCTGGGAAGCTAACGTCTACCACTATGCCCTTGAAACCTTTGTATTCGACAATAGCAAAGTGAAGACGGAAATTGCTAATGTGGGTAATGTAATGCTCCGCTATGCCATTCCGCTCGAGTATGGCGTAATTAAAGATATCGATAAAGGCCTTGCAGATTTGAACAAACAGCTGAAATCAGCTGGCATTGATAAAATCCAAGCTGAGCTGCAAGCACAAATCGATGCTTTCTTAGCGAACAAATAAGACACAGGATAGTGGAGGCCCAACAGTCATAAAATGGCTGTTGGGCCTCCCTGTTTTGGGGATCGTCCGAATATAAGGCTTACTAGTGGACACTGCTGTGCGGCGTATGAAGAGTTGAAAGGTTGGATTTGTCTTTGTATGAGCTAGTATAATAAGGAAAGAAGCTCCCTCTCGGGAGCCTAAATAGCTTCAAGCGCATCATAAGCGGGCCATTAGCTTCGGAGATTGGAGAGAGATATGAAAAACATATTGTATAAGTATATGAGTAAATTTACATCTCTTAACGAAGAAGAACAGCAGGATATTGTTGAAGGTATCCTTATAGAGGAATTTAAAAAGGGGACAGTGCTTCTTAGACAAGGAGATGTTCCCACAAAATGTTTTTTCGTGCTAAAGGGTTGTGTTAGGCAGTACTCGATAGATGAATCGGGAAAAGAAGTCACATCTAATTTCTACACGGAAGAGCAAGCGGCTTCGATTTTTAATCGGCATCAAGAAAGTAAGCCCTCTGCGTACACCTTAACCTGTCTGGAAGATAGCACATTGGTGGTTGGTGAACTTAATGCGGAACAAGACATGCTTCACAAACACTCGCAATTGGAAACGATGATCCGCAAAATGGTAGAGGAAAACTTAGGTGAGGTACAGGACGAATTAACTTCATTTATCGCTTCCAATCCTGAAGAACGTTACAAAGCCTTGTTGCGAAAAAGACCTCACTTACTCACTCGCGTACCTCAGCATCAATTGGCCAGCTATCTGGGGATGACACCAGAGTCATTAAGCAGGATTAAGAAGCGGGTTCATTCCAGTGATAACTAAAAAGAAAGTCATATACTTTTGTGGAGTTTTCCTCCTCTAAGCAGCAGCCATATCCCAAAGCCTAGTTCTCCTACAACCATAGGAATAATGAAAACGTAATTTAATGTTGTAATGACCCCTTCGTATTGTGGAAGAAATATTTTGCTTAGATGAATGATCATATAACCTATTGAAGCAAGCAGCAATAAGATGCCGATTACTTTAGGGATGATGTCAGATTTTAAAGCTACATAGCCCACAATTAACAGATGCCCGCCAAAAACGACCAACCCCATAGACCAAATCCATTGAAATGCATCCAGAAATAACATTACAAATGCTTGATTCTGTTCGATTTTTAATGAGGAAAAGTCTATCGTATTTCCCGTGAGCAGTAGCACAACTATCAAGTTTAGTATAGCTATTCCCAATAAAGCGGAATAGGTTAGACGAAGCCATGCGCCGAGTAATGAAAGCTTTTGATTAATAGGTTCTAGAAACACATAAAACGCCCAGGCAACCAGGATGTCAGTAATCATAATGATGATCCAACCCAAAATTTCGCCTTTGAAAAGGTTAGTGGATGACACAATGTTATTGAATGTGACGCTGGCATCGCCCTCAACAACAAGATTCCCATGGACAAACCCATACGAAAAAAATGAGGCAAGGGTCATGATAATAAGTGAGATTCCAGCAGTTAAAGCCGATTTTCGCTGACTCGATAGGACTTTTTCTGAGATAGCCATAAGATACCCTCCTAAAGGACCTTTTATTTTCATTGTAATTAGGAGTTGTATGGCGGGCATTGACTTAAATCAAGAGTGCATCATTCTCTTGCACAACCTGTACCATTTCATCGGTACCCTGACCGCAGTTGGCCCTTCGCCCTTCTTGGAAATAATCGGAGCAACTCATCAGGGGTGGAGGTTCCGATTTCCGGGCATGTTACTTAAAACATGTTAGGAGGGGATAAGGGATGTCAAGAAGAAACAGGAAATATGCAGTGCCGGGAGTTAATCGCGGAATGCAAACGTTTAAAGCCGAGGTGATGCGGCGCGAGGGTTATGATGTAGATCCGGAGCGGCCTGATGATGTGAAATATGAAGTCGCAAAAGAACTTGGAATCCCATTGGAACACGGTGAGAATGGACATTTGAGTACAGAATCAGTGGGTCAGATTGGCGGAAAAATTGGTGGATCGATGGTCCGTGAGATGATTCGGCTCGCACAGCAGCAATTGGTGGATCAGGAGAGGGAATAGCATTTTTTCTAAATTATAAGGTTGCAGAAAATGTAAGAGGCGGCTTTAGTCCTGTATTTCCTGGGACTGAGACCGTTTTCTTTGCGTTTTCCCAAAACAACCTAATTAATGGTAGAATTTTACCGATGTTCCACGGTATAGTGAAGAAGGTTATAACACCATTCAATTCTGTATTGGGAGAGGAACGTCAGATGAATCAGAGGTATCGTAAACGCAACACAGCTGCTTTCACAGGGGTATCGTATTTTGCATTGGCTGCAGGTCTTTTTCTATTCTGTTTGGGGGTGTACAACGACGACTGGGAATTGAACGTGAAAGGGTATTATTTGCTTTGTATGGTGTTAATTACGATTAGTTGTATCGTTGTGCAAAAGGTCGTTAGAGACAATTCAGAGGATAAGGAAATTAAGCTGGAAAATCCGAAACACAGGATGAGAAATACAGGGGCTTTCACAATTATGGCTTTTGCAGGCTTGGTTATTGGGTATGTAATGTTCTTTATTGGTCTGTACAATGCTCCATTTCAATTGAATGTAAAGGGGTATTATATAGCTGTTATTCTGTTGATTTCATATAGCGCCGTTGGCGTTCAGAAAGTGACGAGAGATAACGCGGAGGACAAAGAGATTCTCGCCGAGCAAGATGCCAGGAGGGACATTCAAGGGTAAAGAGGGACCAAGATAAGGAGCAGTGAAATGAGCTTTATAAAAGAAAATCTCTTTTGGCAACATCCAACAGGCACTTCTTCTATTACAGATAACAAGATTGAAATTGTAACTAAGCCTAATACTGATTTTTGGCAACGCACCTATTATGGGTTTAGAAATGATAATGCACCTGCACTACTGATGAAGACTGATGAGAAATATTTTTCTTTTATAGTGAAGACTGATTTTGATAGCGCTCATAGATTTGACCAGTGTGGAGTAATTGTCTATCAGGACAGTGACAATTGGTTCAAGGCATCAATCGAATATGAGAATGAAGAATATCAAAGATTGGGTAGTGTGGTTACGAATCACGGATATTCGGATTGGGCTACAACAGATATCGATGCAACAATAAAAACAATGTATTACAGATTAAGTCGGCGTGAGAGTGACTTCTGTGTTGAAAATTCTCTTGATGGGATTACATTTAAACAGATGCGTATTTTTCATTTGTTTGAAGGGAGCGAGCATATCAATTTTGGTTTATATGCTTGTAGCCCAGAAGATTCGTCATTTAAAGCAACATTCACAGAATTAGAAATCACAGATTGTCAGTGGTTAGAGCATAAATAAAGTTAAGGAACTAAGATTAAGCCAAAGGAGCCTCGTGAGTAATGACGAAGCTCCTTTTTATTTTAAAATCTTTGTATGTTAACAAAGTTTTGAAGGAACTAACTGGGCTCGCGCAGGCACTCATTTTTTAAATAAGCAGCAAAGCTCTTGATATTCATCCGTATGTGCCGATTATTGCCTTCGAGCTTGCTCATCATGATACCGCCCTCCATGATGGAAAGGGAGAAGGTAGCTAATGCCTCAATATCAAGGTCTGCTTTGAATTCACCGCTTTGAACACCTTCGGATATGATTTTCTTTTTGGATTCTAGTGTGCCTATTAGGGCTTGCTGGGCTCTTTCACGTAAGCCTGGATGACTGTCGTCGCTTTCAATAGCCGTGTTGAGGAGCGGACAACCCCCAATGAAAGGTGGTGCTTCAACTACTTTCTCGTACACATGTAAATATGCTAACAGCTTTCCAGAGGCCGTTTCTTGCTGACTAATGGCATGAGCTAGTTGGGCCCCCACAATACTACCCGCATAGCTAAAGGCTTCATATGCAATCTCATCCTTACTGGAAAAATGACGATAAATGCCACCTTTCTTAATGCCTGTCAATTCAGTTATATCAGATAAGGATGAGCCCGAATATCCTTTCTGGTTAAACAGTTCAGCGGCTTTAGCTATGATGTAATTGCGAGTCTTCTCCCCCTTTTCCATTATCATCCTCCGTCCTTAATTGTATATGTACACGTAGTATAACAAATGAAATTATTCTGTTGCAAAAAAAAGCATTTATGCTAATATAAAAGATACCGATCGGTATCTTTTATATTAGACAAGGGTGGAAACCATAATGGAAACGACATGGTTTAAGGAATCCAGGTATTCATGGATTGGATTAGGATCTCTCTGGATTATTGGATTTATTGGTGCATTGACCCGCTTTAGCTTGTCTTTTTTTCAGGTGCAAATATCGACGGATTTACAGATTAGCAGGGGATTTATCTCAATGGCATGGTCCACCAATTTATTCATCGTAGCTGTATGTGCACCTTTGGGGGGCTGGCTCGTCGATCGTTATGGTACAAAGAGGATACTAATGTTAAGTGCAATTTTGAGTACTTTGGGTACTGGTATTGTCGTGTTAGGCCACCATCCTATTGTCTTTTTTATTGGATACGGTGTTATCTCTGGTTTGGCAGGTATTGGGGCGACGACGAATTATATATTGATGTTTGAATGGTTTAGGCATCATCGGGCTAAAGCAATGGCTTTGCTGGCGAGTGCCTCTTCTGTAGGATTAGCGATTATTACGCCCATTTTCGTATCCGTGGACTGGCTGACGTGGAAGAACGCCTTTATGGCTTCTTTTATCCTAGGTGTTTGTGTGTCACTTCCCGTAATTTGGCTAGGAATTAAGGCTCCACAACAGAAGAATAAGGACAAAGATGAATCGAATCATTCAATAGAGGTCGAAGGGCAAGGCATATTAACTAGAATAACTCCATCGCCCAAGAAATTTATCCATCTTCCTATTTTTGTCGTGGTCGCCATTGCGCTGTTCACCTGCGGTATCAATATGGGATCCGTCGAGATGAATTTGGTAGCCATACATCAGTTGGCAGATGTATCACCAAGCATGATCGCCCTATCTATGAGCATACTTGGAATTATGGAAATCACGGGGGCGCTCATTTGCGGCTATTTTCTGGACCGATACAATAAATTAATGATGATGTCTCTATTGTATGGCATACGTATTGTAGGTTTTGCTTTCCTCTTTATGCACTTAGGAAGTTCACCAATTCTTTTTGCTATAGCGTTCGGAATTACCTACTTAAGCGCATTACCAGGTGGAATGCTAGTTATTAATGAGCTTGCAAAGGGTAAAGGAAAACAAACCGGTGTTCTACTTCTCATGCATCAGGGCGGCGGTATAGTAGGTGCATTAATTGGAGGCCTATCCTTTGATTATTTTGGGGATTATCAGAACTTGATTGTTGTTGATGTTATAATCTGTATCCTCGTAACGATAGGTTACTTCGGATTATTCACGACACATAGAAGGAAGCTTCTGATTGATAATAAGAAGGTTCATGCATAATTGGCTACCTTGTCCTTCATATTATAGAGGGTACTCATCTAAGAACAAAGGAGAATATACTTTGCAGCAGCAATTACAGTCAGGAAGCATGAAGATGGGCGGACAGCAGCTAGGCCACGGCGCCCACGAAATGTTCGATGTGCACGAGGTAATGTCCTGCCAGATCAATTTACTGGACCAGTTCATGATGTTCAGAACCTTTGTACAGGATCAAGAGCTTTTGTCTATCTTGGATCGGCAGTACAATTTCATGCTGGATCAGTACAACTTGACCTGCCAATGCTTTAAGACAGGGCAAAAGCCAGACCAGGAAACGGCTACCTATCTTATCCCGAATATGACACAGCCGGTTTACGGCCTCCAGCCGGCCCCGCCCAAGAAGCCTAACTCGTCACTGGCGGATGTGAAAGATGCGGGCGTCAGCGGGTATATGCTGGGTCTAATCAAATCCCATGCCTCACTGCTGGCCATGTCTTCACCCGAAGTGACAAACCCAGCGCTGCGTCGGGTGCTGGCTTCACAGGTGCAGCATTTTATTGAAATGGGATATGAGTTGTTCCTTTATCAGAACAAACATGCCTATTATCAGGTTCCGCAGCTTCAGGGTTCAGTAATACAGCAGATGCTGGATGCCTATGTTCCGGCTGCCGGATCTCCTGAGATGCCCGTAAATAACTAGGACGCTGACCATTTCTAACTTTAGAAGACCCGACTTGTTTGTTGTTGAAACAGGAAGTCGGGTCTTCTTTTGCTTGCCTAAGCCTATAACAGAATAAAATAACACCCGATAACGCATAGTAACACCAGACGGAGGGGATATACATATGGGTACTCCAACTGGCAAGCTGCCCTGGTGGCAGCTTACTCTATTTGGTGTAGGCTGCACGATTGGCACGGGATTCTTCCTTGGCTCCAGCATCGCTATCCGTAAAAGCGGATTATTGGTGTATCTGAGCACCAATAGATCCAACCCATGCCAAAGCCGGCCCAGCGGCCAAAAGCCTCCTTGGCATAACTACGAAAAGAACCTTTTTGAGGATCCTGCATAGAGGGAATTGGGATACGGTTCACAGTTCGGCAGCATGGTTGAATAAAGGATGGAGGGTGCTTGGAAAGGGTTACTTTATGCGTTCTATGCTTTTGGGTGTATTGAGGTCATGGGCTTTATGGCGTCGGACCTCCGGGACTCCAAAGAAGCTCTGAATGCAGGCAGGTTTATGCGGCTGGGCGTGACCCTGCTGTAAGTACTGTCGATAGGACACCTATTCTTGTATATGTACTGAACGGGGTAATGGTGGCCGGGTTCTCTATTTTAGTGGCTTCATTGTATGCGGTCTCGACTATGCTGGGCCTGTGCGTGACAATTGCACTGAGCTTGTTTCTGCCAAAGCAAATTTTTGAGCATATCACCACAGCGGCCGTCTCGGCTTCAGGTCCAGCCTTCTGATCTGTGTCATTGCGTTGATTACCTGGTTTAGGGAGCACCTTTTGAAAAAACGCGGACAAACCTCATAAGCGCTTAAGAGTGGAATTTGGTTCCTATTGCTTTGAATTTGTTCTTCATATAAGTATAGGGACATTTAGACGGCGCACTTTCGTCATCTCGTAGAAAATATTGCTTCCATTCTAAATTGCTCTCCTGCCCATACCATTGAAGGGAAGGATGTGCGGGAACACTGTCGTAGTCAGCAAGCTTCTTACGGATCTGCCTCTTCATATTGCGGCCAAATGCGGTAGAATCGTTAATATTCTCAAATACCCAACGCGGCTGAAAGGCAATGAGAAAGTAAGGGGTATGGCGGCTTCTCCGCAGCTCATGTGCCGGGGTTGCGCAGAACGCGAAATACGGGTGCCCATCAAAACAGAACTCCCACGAAGGATGGGAGGGGTCTGTAGAAATTTCATTCGGCCAAGGCGCCGTGTCTACCGCGCTGACGCGGCCCAGAATGGACCAGAACAAATTCTCATATTCCTCAATGGAGAAACCTTCCGCCAAATCTTCCGCAGTTTCAAAAAATAGAACAAGGGAAGCATATTTGCCGGTATCCCGCGAGCATTCCCCATATTGACGAAGTAATTGAGCGACCTCTATTGCAGACCCTTCACTTCGTGGATCAGCTACGAAGCCAAAACGCAAATGATTAGACAGAAACCCTTGACGTCCCGGAATACAGGGATATTTGCCTTCGGGATCTGCAATCATAGATGTAAATTGACGAAAAGCATCCTGCTGCCAGTACGGCAACTCAGCCAGATGTTCATCCAGCCAGACCTTTGTGTTCAAATGGGCCATCCAAAAACACCCTCCTCGTTAAGTTCAAAACATCCTATGCGAAGGGAGGGAGATGGGTGAAAGCCTAGGAAAGCTCTTACCTGTTAAACGTATTAGCCAAACAACTGTATAAAAGCCTGAAAACCGAAGTAGATACCAAAACCAAGAAGGAAGATTCCCGCGGCAAGGGAAATGAACCGGAGCATAGAAGGGCCGGTGAACCGATGAAGGAAGCTAGACAGCATCGCCATCACTACATCCCAGAGTAGGATGCCGACAAAAATACCAATGCTGTTCCACAGCACCTGATCGAAATGTTGATTTTCTATGCTTTTGGCCAGAATGGAGCCGTAGATACCTAACCAGAACAGAATGCTGAGTGGGTTCATTAGTGCCATCAAAAAGCCTGAACGGAAGGCGCTAGTGCCGGTCTGTGCACCTCGTGAGGCGGATCCAGGCATAGCATTGATATTTTTTAAGGTGTCAATTCCGGTATAAAGGAGAACGAAGCTGCCGAATGTCCACAGGAAGGTTTTCATAAACGGGGTATTCAGAAAGTGGGCTAGTCCAAAGTAAATGAGTAGCATATACACTAAATCCGCACACATAGCCCCCAGTCCGATCATCCAGGATTGGAAAAATCCCATCCGCGCTCCCCGGTCGAGTTGGGCTGCATTGATGGGACCAATCGGTGCAGATAACGAAATGCCGAGTACTATATAGGTAATAAAGCTATTCATGGTCATCGCTCCTTGAATGAGATGTTAATTTGTACAAGTCATTCTATTCAAGAAGTGAGCCAGTTAGAAGACGAGCCTGGTGGGCGCTATTCTCTTTGCGACATACTCTAAAAAATATCTACGGCAATCGGTGTGCACTTGTACCCATTGCAGACACTTTCGGAGCAGGGACAAGCTGATATAGCAATGATCAGATCCGTCTCAGCCCGCAGCTCAATATAATCCCCGGCTTTAGAAAGCGGCCGGTCCACGCTGACTTTTCCAGAAGGGTCAATGACAGTATTCATAAAAAGATTAAATGTATAATGCTGATCGGGAGAGGGAAGGCCAAACTCCGCCAGCGCTTCATTCAGGTTATTGTAGCAGCTGGCGTGATCCTTTTTATTATATAGCACCTCATACATCTCGGGACGGCATGCAGAGTTAATGAAGTCATGACGGCCCACAGTATCCTTAATAATCGTAAGCAGCGGTCTGTATTGGTTGGAATAGAGGATGTCGCCCGGGAGCACATTCATCTTACCTAGAGCATCTATCGTTACACCGGGGTCAATCCGTTCATTAGGGCGAACGGCGTTATAAGCAGCGAAATCTGCTACCTGTTCTCCTTCTACATCGGTTACCCGGACGATCTGCCCCTTGTCCAACTTGAAAGCCAATCCCTCGGTTGCTGGAATTAGCCATTGTTGTTCTCTCATGAGTATTCTCCTTCGGGATAGTCATAGTCTGTGAGAATTAGTATGGCTTTTTGTCAAAAAAGTCATACAAAGTATGGAGCAGTGTGACGGTCCATAGAAACAATTGTATTCAATACGATGACATTGCAAGCCTACAGTAGCGTTGTTGCAGGAATCATCCCATTTGTCGTTGAATATATCCCGTTAACCGTATTGCGTATTCAAGATACGCAGCCACAGGAGGGAATAACATTGAAATCGACTACTGTTCAAAGCCTTACGGAGACGTTTAAGCTGGAAGTGCTGGCAGGTGCTAGCTGCATGGATCGCGAAATCACTCGGTCAAAAGCACATAGACCTGGTCTGGAGTTCGTGGGTTACTTTGATTTTTTCCCAACGAAGCGGGTACAAGTATTGGGCTGTAAGGAAATCAATTATCTATTAACGCTGAGCGTTGAAGAACGCAAGTTACATATTGGTAATATCGTCAAGTATCATCCGCCATGCTTTATTGTGACGACAGGTCAGCAGGAGATTCCTTATTTAACTCTATTCTGCGAAGAAGAGGGCATCCCGTTGCTTCGGACGCAGGAGACGACGACAGAGATCATCGCAAAGATTGACACCTATCTAGTGAAGGCGCTAGCGCCAGAGCTTTCAATTCATGGGGTATGTGTAAACGTGTCTGGTATAGGTGTCCTACTCAGGGGCAAGTCAGGGATCGGAAAAAGCGAAACCGCACATACGCTTATTAGAAGAGGTCATCGGTTTGTGGCAGATGACATCGTGGTTCTGAAGAAGCTGGGACCAGCGACGCTTCTCGGAACACATAATGAGACGACCCGCGAATTCCTAGCGCTGCGCAGTATTGGTCTGATCAATGTTGTACGCCAGTATGGGCGTAGAGCTTTTCAGGATGAGACGCGAATTGTACTCGACATCGAGTTGTCTCCTTGGCGAGAGAATTCCTTGAATAATGAGCTCGAACTGGAGCCGAAGTTCACAGATTATCTCGGTGTCCAAATTCCACATATTGAAATCCAGCTTCAGCCCGGCCGTGACGTAGCTGGACTAATCGAAGCTGCTGCTAACAACTGGTATCTGAAGCAGCTTGGCTATAGCGCCGTTGAAGAGTTTATGAAGAGGATTGAAGACGGGATGTAGTCGTGAGGGCAAAACATATCGTTAAATAGAATATCGAAGTATTTTTGAAAGGACTGTCCGCAGGTGAGAGTACTGCTTATGGACAGTCTGTCTATTTATTATGACCTACGCATTACTTTTTGCGTGTGCTAAACTGATAATAATGAAGAGGGGATGAATCATGGGTAGAAAACAATCTTTTACTGAAGCCGAGCTGCTTGATATGACAAAAAAATTAGTATTGGATCATGGCTACGATGGCTTTCATCTCAAGCTGCTCTCGCAGCATCTGTCCGGCGCCCGAAGTACCATTTATCAATATTATGCTAATAAAGAAGAGATCGTTGCCGCTTGTATGAAGCGCGTAATCGCAGCGGTATTAGATAAGGCATTAACAATTAACGAGGCAAATCCCATGGACGCTCTCGAGCAGTTACTTCTCATTTATGTTGAAGAATCTTCGCTTCATCAGCTCCTGGGAGATGCCAGCAAAATAAACACAGCCAATTCTGCTGCAGCGGCGAGGGACCTTGAATTTATTGAAGAAGCACATAAGACTCTTAAAATTCAGTTATCTGGTTTATTCGCACGCGCACAGCAGGAAAAGAGCCTACGGCAGGATATCCCACTTCCTGTACTTATTGGTGTTTTTTTTAACCTAATTAATACACCTAACATGCTAAATATCCCAACACCTGATTGGGGTAAGGTGTTATTTCAAATGTGGATTGGGGGCGCAAAGAGCTGATCTAATTTTGAATAAAATTTGACACATGTGTCATTTATATTGTTTAATAAACGAGACAAACGTGTCGGTGTTATTAATTTGACACATGTGTCAATTAATATAAAGGGAGCTGAAAAAGATAATGTTCTTAGCTATGAAGGAATTGATGCATAGTAAAATGAAGTTTTCAATGATTACCATTATTTTTGTATTAATTGCTTGGTTGGTATTCATTTTATCAGGTTTAGGTACTGGATTATCTACACTAGCTGCATCCACATTCAAGACTATGAAGGCTGATTATGTAGTTTTTGAAGAAGGGTCGCAGTCTTCGATGAGCAAGTCCCTTCTGTCTGAGCAGTTATTGGCTGAATTGGAGCTATTGCCAAATGTTAGGGCTGCAGCACCGATGGGAAGTACAATGGCAACAGCGCTGAAAGGGCAAGGTACTAAGAATGAGGATAAGGTAGACATCGCGATTATAGGAATTAATCCAGGAAGTTTCTTGGAGCCGGCTATCGTGGAAGGGAAGAGCTTAACTTCTGAGAATTCTACTGGTGTACTTGTGAACTCGACCATGAAGGATGAGGGCTATAGCCTCGGTGATACTTTTCAGTTAGACGGTACAACGGAATCATTGAAGATTATCGGGTTTGTGAAGGATCAGACCTATAACCACGTTGCTTCCGTATTTACTCCGATGGAGGAGTGGCGGAAGATTAGTTTTGCTGCTCCGGGTTCAGATAAAGGAGTTCCAGGTCCGGTTAATGCAATTATGCTCCAAGGCAAGGATATTGATCCAGAAGTAATGAATAGCAATTTGTCAGGTACGGATACGGTTACCCGCGCAGGAGCTGTTCAAGGGATGCCAGGTTACAAGGAAGAGAATGGTACGATTTTAATGATGCTAGCATTTTTGCTGGCGATCTCAGCATTCGTGCTTGGAGTGTTCTTCTATGTAATTACGATGCAGAAGACCAATCAGTTTGGCATTATGAAAGCTATAGGTGCTAGTAACAAATTCCTTGGAAAAGCCATTGTATCGCAAGTATTTATAATTTCTTTGACTAGTATTGTAATTGGAATCTTACTGACATATGGAACAGCCGCCATTATGCCGAAGGGTATGCCTTTCAAGCTGGAAACCAATCTTGTCGTAACTTATTCTTTAATCTTACTAATCATCGCTGTGTTAAGTTCGATGGTATCCGTTCGAAAGATTACAAAGATTGATCCGCTACAGGCATTGGGGAGGGTTGAATAATGACTAAGGGATTACAAATGAATGATGTCACAAAATACTATGCTGAAGGAAGTAATCGTATCGCCGCACTTGATCATGTAACCCTATCGGTCGCGCCGGGTGAGTTCGTGGCTGTAGTTGGACCGTCGGGTTCAGGTAAAAGTACGTTCTTGTCTATTGCTGGAGCGATGCTTGAAGCCTCAGAAGGGGAAGTTAAGCTGAATGGGCATACTATTTCTACGCTTACTGCCAAAGAACTGTCGAATATAAGACTACAAGAAATCGGATTTATTATGCAATCTTCAAATTTGGTTCCTTATTTAAATGTTTTGGATCAATTGCTAATAGTAAAAAGAATGTCGAGTACAGTAACTAGAGAGGATAAGCAATTGGCCACTAAGCTGCTCGAGGAGCTGGGTCTCGGCGCGAAGCTAACAAGTCTTCCAGAAGAGTTATCAGGTGGGGAGAAGCAACGGACAGCCATCGCTCGGGCTTTAATAAATAACCCTAATGTCATCTTAGCGGACGAGCCTACAGCAAGTTTGGATACTAAACGGGCCCATGAAGTAGTTAGTCTAATCGCGCAAGAGGTGAAGTCACGCCAGAAAGCAGCGATTATGGTTACTCACGATGAGCGTATGCTTGAATATTGTGATAAAGTATACCGGATGGAGGATGGTAAGTTATCTTTGTTCCCTCTAAAAGATGTTTATAAATAAATTATGCCTTCGTACTATAAACCTAATCAAAGAGCGACTGTGGCTGACACAGCGCTTTTTTTTTGTGGTGATTGTAATCCTCTTACGACCTACTATTCCTAGGTATAACCGCCTCAAGGATATGGATATGCAGGAGGACTTGCGTGATTGGCTGGGCATAGGCTATAAATGGTATAATTTCTAATAGGTATTTTGAGCGATCGTTACTAGGAGGTATTAATGATGAGTGATGAACTATTGGCAAAATTGGATACTTGGCATGAAGAGGATGAATTTCAAGAAATCGTGGATGCAATAACGGAAATTCCTGAAGAGGAAAGAGATTATGTTCTAACTAGTCATTTGGGCAGAGCGCTTAATAATCTCGGGCAATATGAAGAAGCTTTAGAGCAGTATTTGAGCATTGAAGAAGAGGGTGAAGGGGACCCGCTTTGGCATTACCGTATCGGAGTTTCCTATTATTATCTGAAGCGGTACGACGAAGCTTTAAAAGCATTTACAATTGCAGACGAGTTAGAGCCTGATGATGAGGACACCTTGGAGTTTTTGGGATGGATCAAACGCAAATTGGCTAAGAAAGCTGCGAAGAAGCCTGTGAGCAAACCTGCAAAGAAGCCTGTAGTAGCGATCGACACTACCAACTTTTGGGATGACAGCGAGTATGCGTTCTCAGAATATATCTCTGAATCGCCTACAGATGCATTGATTGCTTCAGTGGAAGAAGAGCTGGTTTTTAAGCTGCCAAAATACTACGTTGAAATGATGAAGCTACATAATGGGGGAATCCCTCATAACAATCGGTACCCAATTCCGGGAACAGAAGAATTTATTACGATTTCAGGGATCCTTGGAATTGGACGAGATAAGAATAAGTCGCTGTGTGGAGCTTCAGGCAGCCGGACTGTGATTGAAAATGGACGTTATCCTGAGGTTGGCGTGGTGATTTGTGATTGTCCTTCTGAGAATGAAGTAATCATGCTCGATTACCGCGAGTTTGGAAATGATGGCGAACCCGAGGTTATCCATGTAGATCGAGATAACAGATACAAGATCACACGCTTAGCTGACAATTTTGAGTCCTTTATCGGCGGACTTGTGAAATAGTGGATTTAACTGGATTAGAAATATGATTACCGAGGCATTCCTTAACAGGAGTGCCTTTCTATTAGGGTTAGAGGGGGCTTATTTGACTTGTTGTAAAGTTCTGATTCATGTTTCTCTCTGCAACTGGCAGAATGTGACTGGAGTTCGGTGTTTATTTATGAGGTCGGCCTTCGCGTATAGTTTTCTAGGATGAGACGCACACTATTAGGGGGATTTGTCATATCTGCCGAATTTATTTTGAAAGGAGCTTTAATCGTCAGAAAGACAACTTTCGCCTACTCTAACACCATCGATCAGGCAAAAGAGGCGACTTGGCTCCAGCATTTCCGGCGGTATCTCTGGTCTTGACTACTTAACGCTCGCCGGTGACCTCTTCACAGTCCCGATGCCAGTTACATGCGGCATCCGTCATTGCAAAAGGATGCTGCTCCAGCGGCCCGAGAATTGGGTAAACACCGAGATAATATACATGTGGCCTTTGCGGTTTTCTACCTCTTCTCAAAGGAGTTTTTTTAGATAATATGGCCAGGCATAATCATTCGAGAATAAGATGAGGAGGCGCTAAGTTAATGTCCAATAAAAAAAATTACTATGCATTTGAAGATCCGCTTGGCACCACAATTGAATTTCAAGCCACTAGCTTACAACAAGCTATGGTGATTAAAAAGAAGAAGGCTCAAGAACTGGGTATTCCTAAAGAGGCTTTTGAACTTACGAGCATCCGCAAGAAACCAAGCCAGAGCGCATAGTCTTTTCGCGTGCTTGCTCATACAAGCATAAAGAAATTACGATTTTATCGTAAATGTGAATCATCATTTTGCAATTGATTAGGTGCGTGGAGCTATAAAATCAAAAAACGCTTACCGCACGTAGAAGCGGTATCGGATGAAAAGAACGTATATGTCAGGAAGCTGCTTAGGCTTTAGCTAGCCGATAATCTGTCAACAATCAGCCAATGAACGACCCAAAAAACAGAGCAACGATTCTCCAAGAACGGAGAACCGCTGCTCTGTTTTCATTTTAACCCACTCATTGACCGCTATTAAATACCTTGGAATGAAGTACGTCCAGCGCTCGGCTGATTTCTTCCAGTTCATCAGTAGAAGAATCCTTAATCCGTTCCAAGAAACGTTCTCCGATCTGCTCAAAAGCTTTGTTCATCATTGCTTGTCCAGCGTCAGATAACCGTATCATTTGCTTACGCCGATCTTCTGCGACATCCAGCTTTTCACAAAGATTCTTCTCTGTTAATTTCTTGAGCTCACGGCTCGTATTCGGCATAGAGATATTCTTACAATCACTAATTTGACTGAGAGTAACAGGCTGGCTGACCGCAATATACTCCAGAATACTATATTGAACGGGCGTAATACCTTCCGGTCTAACATCTTTGGTTATGTCGAATGTTACTTCATGGACTGCCGTCGTAAAGGTTACTAATTTATGAAAAAACGCTTCTTTGTCCATAACGATCACCTCTTAGTGTAAACTTTAACAAAATAATTATCATAATACAATTATCATTTGACAACTAAATGTAGGTTGTGATACGATTTTGTTATCAAATGATAATTAAAGAGGTGGAGCAATGAACGTTTTAGTCATCTATACTCATCCGAATCATAAAAGTTTAAGTTATGCTTTTCTCAATAAGGTCATTCAAGGAAGTAATGAAAATCGAAAGATCACGAACATCGAGGTGCTTGATCTATATGAGGAGCAATTTGATCCGGTACTGGTCTTTAACGAAAATAAACGTAGAAGAGACATGCATATCGATCCCAAGTTTGAGAAGTATCGTGAGCAGATTCGTCAGGCCGACAAAATTGTGTTTGTGTATCCAATCTGGTGGGGGCGGCCTCCAGCCATGCTGCTCGGGTATATTGATCAAATGTTTGCCTCTAATTTTGCTTATAGAGAAAAGGGCGGCCTGATCCCGGAGGGGCTGCTGAAAGGGAAGTCAGTAGTTTGTATTTCCAGCATGAAGGGGCCAACCCTTTATCCTTTATATTGGTTAAACAATTCCCATAAGGTGCTGATGAGAAAAGCATTATTTCAATATTGCGGTATGAAAAAAGTGAAGTTTTTCGAGTTTGGGAATATGGAGAGTCCAAAAGGTAAACATGACAAAAAGCTAAATCAGGTCTACCAATATTTTAAATCAGTAGCTAATTGATGCCTCAAAGATAATAGTTCGATGATCATTTGGACTCGTTATAAAGATAGGCGACATAATCCTGCAGCACTGAGGTGTGGTCCATTTGTCGCAGCATAGTCCCGATATTTCCACGGTGATAGCTGCCATGGTTTACGATGTGGAAAATAGCCCCGGAAATGGATGTCTCAAGTGATCCCATAGTTGGATGATCTAACACAACGGTGGGGTCCTTATCTATTTGACTAGCCAGCACCATTTTATTTTTGCTGGTTAGCTCACGATAGAGGACATCCATTTCTTCAATATCTTTTATAGCTAATAAGGGCTCTAATTGGGCAGCTGATGCTTTAGCTTCATTCCTAGTTCGCCCTTCAATCAAGTCAAACCAAATGTTCTCCACGACATAAATATGCGTCACAACCTTCGCTACCGAAGAAAAACCGCTCTGAATATCCTTATGGTATATGTCCTTAGGCAATTCCATTAAGCGATGGATGATCGTTAGATTAGCCCATACATTGTAGTCATACATTTCTAACGTCGGATGTTTCTCCATGAGTTTCTCCCCCTAAGATTATAGATGCTTTAATTATACCCATTCCAAAAACGTTCGGTACAATTTAGAGATGTTTATTATAGGATCCTTTGTCCAAAATAAACCAAAATACAGACGACAGCGATAAAGCAGAGGAGTAACCAATTCGCTAGCTTCATTCCCATCTAAACCGTACCTGCCTTGATCATTGTTAAATCCTCGCCGCTTACTTGTTTGATTAAGTTCATTACCTTATAGGCTCCTCTGCCGTTCTCATAAGGCTTCATCTTATCTTTGTAAGTAGAGCGGTTCTCGTATAGCGTCATAATCGAATGAACAAAGGTTTGATTAGTCATCTCTTCTTCAAGTAATATTTCAGCGAGTCCAATTTGTTGAAAATACTGCGCTTGGGCAAGTTGACCAGAGCGGCTGCCACCATTCGTGTGAGGAATTAATAACATTGGCTTTTGCATAGAAAGAAGCTCCATCATAGAATTTGAGCCTGCACGGGATACGACAACATCCGCCATAGCTAATAAATGCGGCAGCTCACAGCTTGTAATGAATTCATACGATTTGTAGCCTGACATAGAGAGGTGATAATCGACCTTTCCCTCCCCGCAAATATGAACCACTTGAAATTTGTCTATCAACTCAGCGAGTACATTGTTCACCATTTGGTTAATGCTGTGTGACCCTTGGCTTCCTCCCATAATGAGAAGAACAGGCTTAACAGAGGTAAATCCGCAAAAGGCAAAACCGCGTTGTTTATCAGCGAATATGAATTGCTCCTTCAAGATCGGACCGACATGAACGGCTTTGAGGGAAGCAGATTTGGTTACAGTATCCAGAAAATTTGTACACAGATGAGTGGCAAACGGAAGTGAGATTTTATTAGCTAGTCCAAGATTTAAGTCTGGTTCATAAATAATGATGGGCACTTTGTTGAGTTTGGCTCCAATCACGACCGGTACAGAAACAAATCCACCTTTAGAAAAAACCACACCAGGTTTGATGGTTCGTAGGAGTCGGTAGGATTGAAAGATGCCCTTCATGATTTTGAATACATCAGTTACATTCTTCCAATCGAAGTAGCGTCTCAATTTCCCTGTGGAAATGGGATGGTAGGTCACTTCCTCCTTGTAGTCAGACAAAAGCTTGCGCTCAATCCCTTGTTCGGAGCCTATATAATGGACGTCCCAATCCTCTGCTAGACACTTAGGGATCAACACGAGGTTGCCGGATACATGGCCAGCGGAGCCTCCACCTGTAAATACGATTGAGGTACTCATGCTAGAAACCCACCTTGTTGTAACATTTCTTTTATCGCAGCTTTGCTCATCAACACATGATTCGAATCATAGCTCTGGAAGTCCACAGGCGGGCAAGAGGCATAGGCTTCTTGTAAACCTTCTATAGGAAAAGGAGGGAGAATCACATAATAGTGATCATCCAGATGAATAGAAGAAGCACTCTCGAATTCCGAAATTAGGGCCTCACTTAAGCTTTCACCGGGACGTATCCCCGTTTCCTTGATTTGGATCGTGCTAGTTGATAAGTCGTCAATTAAGACCTGGGCAAGATCCTTAATGCTGCAAGCAGGCATTTTGGTCACAAAGACTTCTCCGCCTCTGCTTTCTTCTGTTGCTTTAAGGAGTAGGGTAATTGCATCATCTATGGTTAAGAAAAAACGAGTCATTCTAGCATCTGTAAGGGAAATGTCTACTCCATCCACAATACTTTGTTTGAAAATAGGCACCACGCTACCCGTTGAGCCAAGTACATTGCCACTTCTCACACATACAAACTGAGTTTTGGTTTGTCTGAGATTGGCATGGACCATTAGCTTTTCACCGAGTGATTTTGTCATTCCGTAGGTGCTCGATGGTTGCGCTGCTTTATCGGTTGAGACATAGACTACTTTTTTTACGCCGTGTTTAATAGCGGCTTGAATCACATGCTGAGTTCCGAGTACGTTAGTCTTCATCGCACTGTCTGGTTGTTGTTCGCAGATCGGAACATGCTTCAAGGCCGCTAAATGATAGATATAATCTATCTGATGGCAAGCTTGCATCAGTTCTTGCTTATCACGTATATCACCGATGATGAACGTTAGTTTGGGATTATGATGATATTCCTGTTGTAGTTCTACTTGAAGTGACTCATTGCGGGAAAATATTCTGATTTCTTTTGGGTCTCTTTCCAATAACCGTTTCACGAGTTGTCGTCCCCAAGATCCGGTTCCACCGGTAATTAATATGGTTGTATTTTGCACGGTTTGTTCCTCCTATGATCTTAGCTACATAATAATCATAGTGTTCATATGTTACGTGAATATGGCAAAGCGAAAGCTCTCAAAATCAAAAAAAGGTTAAAGAACCCTTATAACAGGCCCCTTAACCCTTCATTTAACTTCTAATAGCCATCGGTTTGTTTACCGGATTGCTCCGCAATTTCCGCGCCGTCTCGATTCTCTGAAGTACCTAGATGCTTGTGGTCGGCTTTGGCTTGAGCAAGACCTTCAGCCACTCGACGCCCATAGTCTGGATCAGCCTTTGTGAAGTGCTCGATCATATTATTCTGAATCACAGGCGCACATATTTTTAGGGCATCGACCAGGTTATGAATCAATTCATCCCGTTCCCAATCCTCGAACTTGCGAAAGGTATCACCAGCTTGACCAAAGTCATTTGCCCATCCCGCTGATTCGTCGCTACCCTTGTCTTTGGAGCATTGATCGGTAATTGAATGTAGTTGGCGCCCACCCGGTGCCGCTGAGTATCCGAATAGGAGAACGTCCGGCCTTGTAGCAGCTTGTCATCCGAGAAGTCCAGACCGTCTACTAGAACTCCAGTCCCGAAAGCGACCTGTTCGACCTCGCAAAATAATTGTCTGGGTTTCGATCCTCTCTTCAGATATGAATAGTATTTTCTACCATAATTCTGAAAAGTGTGCGAAACCCACTGACAAGAGATGTTATGAAAGTTACAATTTTTATTGGCATTTGAAATAATGACTGTTATATTTGAAAATACTATGTGTTATAAGCTTAGCAACTTGGTATCGACAGAATGGAGAGGCGGAATTACATGCAACAATTTTTAGATAGTATGATTAGCGTAACAAATGATTTTTTGTGGTCGAAAATATTGGTGATCCTTCTTATTGTTTGTGGACTTTATTTCACCGTAAGATCGAAATTTGTACAGTTTGGTATGTTCAAAGAAATGTTTCGGGTTCTTAAAGGATCCAATGAAAGGTCAAAAGATAGTATTTCATCCTTCCAGGCCTTCTGCATTAGTATGGCGGCGAGGGTAGGGACAGGTAACATAACGGGAATCGCAATTGCTATTGCCATAGGTGGTCCAGGGGCTATCTTCTGGATGTGGGTGATTGCCATTATTGGATCAGCGTCCGGTTTTATAGAAAGCACTTTGGCACAGGTATATAAAGTGAAGGATAAGACTGGATTTCGCGGTGGGCCTGCCTATTATATGGAGAAAGGCCTGAACAAGCGCTGGATGGGAGCGATATTCGCGGTTCTGATTACATTATCCTTCGGGCTTGTATTTAACGCGGTCCAATCGAATACGGTCACAGTGGCCTTTGAGAATTCATTTGGCACCAATCGGGCTATTCTTGGACTTGTAATGGCTGCTGCCTTTGCACTGGTTATCTTTGGCGGTGTTAAGCGTATCGCAAGAATGTCCGAATATATTGTAGTGGTAATGGCAGGAATCTACATTGGGGCTGCTCTTATTATTATGCTGATTAATATTACAGAACTCCCGGCAGTTATCGCACTCATAGTGAAGAGTGCCTTCGGACTTGAACAAGTCGCTGGTGGCTCTCTTGGTGCAGTAATTCTACAGGGCGTGAAGCGTGGACTGTTCTCTAACGAAGCGGGTATGGGTAGTGCGCCTAATGCCGCGGCAACGGCAACCACGAGTCATCCGGTGAAGCAAGGGCTAATGCAAGCGCTAGGCGTACTCACAGATACGTTACTTATTTGTTCGAGTACGGCGTTCATTATCTTGTTGTCTGATGCCTATAAGCAGCCAGGGCTGGACGGAATCAAGCTGACACAAGCCGCATTAAGTGAGCATATTGGTTCGTGGGCATCTGGATCACTAGCGATTATGATTTTTTTGTTTGCTTTCAGCACGTTAATTGGAAATTATTATTACGGTGAAACCAATATAGAATTTTTGAATTCCAACAAAAAGGTATTACTATTCTATAGATACAGTGTTTTGGCGATGATTATTTTTGGTTCCGTAGCAAAGGTTCAATTGGTATGGGATTTGGCCGACTTATTTATGGGCTTCATGGTTATCGTGAATTTGATTGCCATCCTGCTATTATCTAAAGTGGCCTTTGCCGCCTTGAAGGATTATAAAAAGCAGAAACGAGAAGGGAAGGATCCTGTTTTCTATAAAGACAGCATTCCGGGGCTCGAGAACGTTGAAGGTTGGGACAATTCTTCAGATATAAAAAGATAGAAATGTATTTGAAGGGCTCAGGAGACTGAGCTCTTTTTGCTGTCAGATTACAAAAACGAGCCTTTAGAATTGCTTCTAAGGCTCGTTTTGCGTACAGTATTTTAAATTAGTCCTGCTTAATTTAGTTTATCCTGCAGCCCAAACATCTAATTCGATTTTTAATTCAGGTAAACCTAATCCTTTAACATAAGCAATGGTCATTGAAGGAGGCGTCATCCCGAATACTTTATTCCAAATTCCATAGAAATGATCCCAATCGATTTCTTCTGTGGCCCAAATGTTGATTTTGATTACGTTATCGGGAGTCAACTTTTGAGAAGAGAGGACTTCCACAATATTACTCATCGTGTTTATTACTTGTTGATTAAAATCTGTAGGGATATTACTGTTTTGATCGATGCCAATTTGACCAGAAAATACATACATTTCCGCGTTTCTGCTTATTTTTGTTACATGACTATAGTTACCAACGGGCTTCGCAATATTCTCTGGATTATATCTTGTAACAATATTATTATTTAAGTTCATTTTTATGAAGTCTCCTTTAAATAGAGAATACATAACGATATCTGGATTATATATCTCCACTGTTTTTTAGTTTTAATTTTTGACAGACTTATCCTATCCATCATTAATTCTAGAAAAAAACAGCCGTAGAATACCCAATACCAAAGGACAAATATTTTAGCGATCTCTTTTTCATCAGGTATTCCTCCTTCATATTTAAAGTAAGATAACTTCATCAGAATGATAACATTAATCCATGTGCGACGGCAACTTTGCCTCCTCCGGCACAACATGACTAGAGTCTTTAACTGTACATGGATTATCGGAACAAAACTCGTAACATAAATATGCCCTCAGGCGAAGCGTTTCGATTGAGAGCTTTTCTATTACCGTATATAATGATATTTTAGTTGAATCATTGAAACCCTCCTATATAACAAAAATAACTTAACAATGAAAGGTAATTTCGAACATGATGATCTATAGTCGTCTTGCTATAATGATGCCCCCATTTCCCTAGCTAGGCTCATATTCTTGTTATTGTTCGAGGATATAAGCTTGTAGGAGGGCGAATTTAATATGAAAAAATATGCAGTACCATCTTTACTTTTAATGATTGTTCTTGTGGCTTTTCCGCAAATTAGTGAGACGATCTACACTCCATCGTTGCCGGATATTGCGGTGGCACTTGGGGTCTCTAATAGTTCTGTACAGTTAACATTAAGTATATATTTTATCGGATTTGCTTTAGGTGTTTTGTGTTGGGGTTGGCTCTCTGATTTCATCGGACGGAGACCTGCCATGCTGGGTGGCCTCATTGTATATGGTGTTGGAAGCTTGATGTGTTTTTACTCGGAATCCATTACTCTACTTCTGGTCAGCCGTTTCATTCAAGCGTTTGGAGCAGCAACTGGCTCTATCATTACGCAAACCATTCTTCGGGAGAGTGTATCCGGGAATAAGCGGCATGCCATGTTTGCCCAAATCTCGGCGGTGATTGCTTTTACTCCAGCAGTAGGGCCGCTTATTGGCGGATGGGTGGATCAAGCTTTTGGTTTTCGAGCGGTTTTCTTTACATTAGTGATGATGAGTGTGTTGTTATTTGTGTATGCTTTTTGGAAGCTGCCAGAAACGACTGATGTTTCCGCGAGAAAAAAGGTGGCTATTCTACCTATCGTTAAAAGAATGCTCTCATTGCCACGTGTACTAGTGTTTGGGTTATTGATCGGGGGCATTAATGGAGTTTTATTTAGCTACTATGCGGAAGCACCCTTTATATTTATTGAACACTTTAACATTTCACCGGGAGTATATGGTTTTCTAGGCATTGTTGTGGCTTTGGCATCGATAGTGGGAGCAATGATGTCCAAGAGATTATTGAGTCTCTATGCCGCAGAAAAAATAATTCACATCGGCTGTCTAGTGATGACCAGTGGGGCTTTGCTATTAACAATCGTAAGCAGCCTTGCCTCGTTGCCGAATATGATGTTGATGGTATGCATTCTAATAACCCTTTTTGTCATGTTAATGGGGGCCGGTATCGCTTTACCTAATTGTCTAAGTCTTGCGCTTGTCAATTTTCAGGATGTTGTGGGAACAGCAGGTGCGATCTTCAGTTTGGGATATTACTTATTAGTTAGTTTGGCGACATGGGGAATGAGCGCCCTGCATAATGGTTCATTACTGACGATGCCCATCTATTTCTTAGGGGTTAGCGGCGGAATGTGGTTATTAAGTAAAAAGTTTATTGTAGCGGAATAGAATTTACTTCTTAGTTATTTGATTAGAAGGAGATATGGAACGGGGTATCCATAAATGAATGGCAGTCTGGAACTTTTTGAGTTCCGGACTGCTTTTTATTTGTTAGTCTACTTCCGGTACAATGACTTGGATATGACGAGGGAGAACACTTAGCGTAATTGGTAAAATCGGACCTTCTTCACCATCCACATTGGTTCTTACGGCTTCTGGAGAGCTCACAGTCACATTTTGGGCCGTGAAATAGACAACGTCTTTATGATCCTTAAGGCTGCCAAGTAGTAAAGAAATACTGGCTGTAATGGTATTGAGTATACTGAGGTCTTGAATAATAAAACAGTGAAGCAGACCATCGTCAACCGCAGCATCAGGTATCAGATTCTCGAATCCGCCAACGGAGTTGGTTAACACGGCGAGAAAAAGCGGGGAATCGCCTTGCCACGTCTTCTCGTCATAATGAATGACAAGAGGGTGGGGCGAAGTGCTTGTAAGTTGTTTTAGGCCTTCTTTCAAATATGCCAATGAGCCGAGCTTGGTTTTCTCTTCAATTGATACGGAGGATAAAGATCCGGCGATTGAACCTACAGCAACAACATTTCCGAATAAGCGGTCATTCAAGCAACCAATATCAACTGTCTTTACGTTAGAGGAAGCAAGGGTTTGAATGGCTATTTCGGGATTCAATGGAATCTGTAACGCGCGGGCAAAATCATTAACCGTTCCTAAAGGGACTATACCTAACTTTGGGTGTTGTTTCTGATTCATAAGACCATTAATGGTCTCGTGAAGCGTGCCATCCCCGCCAATGGAGACGACTAGATCGTAATACTCCTCACAGGCAGTGATACAATAACGAGTTGCATCTAGTTCTTTTGCCGTCTCCTTAATCGTAACCAAGTAGCCTTGATCAGCTAGAACTCTTTCTGCATATCTGACATATTCTCCAGCTTCTTCTTTACCAGATGAGGGGTTAATAATAATCATAGCTTGCCGCATAGGGATTATCCTCTCTTGTTCAATCTAATAGCCTATTAGATGATTACCCCAAAGTGGTATAGCAGAAATCATAACAACTTAAAAAAGGTGAGCAAGAACGACCTAAGTCGTCTTACTCACCTCTTTTTAAAATATAAGTAAGTATAAGTTTCACACGATACTTTCTTATATTTCTCGTTTAAACGCTTGTTAATAGACCTTGTCACCATTAAAAATGGAATTCTTAACGATAACATAATCTACTTTACGAATAGCTTCTAATTTATTGCCTCCAGCATAAGAAATCGAGGACTGAAGATCTTGCTCCATCTCTCTCAACGTTTCTGCTAAAGCGCCTTTGTGTTCGACAACTATTTTTTTGCCCTCAACATTCTTCTTTTCACCTTTTTGGTATTCAGAAGCGGAGCCAAAGTACTCTTTATACAGCTTTCCATCGATCTCGATGGTATCACCAGGAGATTCTTCATGCCCAGCAAATAGGGAACCGATCATGACCATGGAAGCACCAAATCTAATGGATTTGGCGATATCGCCGTGTGTCCGAATGCCTCCGTCAGCGATAATAGGCTTACTTGCAGCCTTGGCACACAAGCGTAGTGCGGCTAATTGCCAGCCACCTGTTCCGAATCCTGTCTTAATCTTCGTGATACATACTTTCCCTGGTCCAATTCCCACTTTAGTAGCGTCGGCCCCAGCGTTCTCTAATTCTCTAACGCCTTCAGGAGTTCCCACGTTTCCAGCAATAACGAAACTAGCAGGTAGATATTGTTTAATATGTTTGATCATTCGAATGACAGCCTCGGAATGACCATGTGCAATATCGATCGTAATGAATTCCGGAATCAATTGTTCGTTAGCTAATTGTTCAACGAAATCGTATTCTTCTTCTTTGACTCCGACACTAATGGATGCGATTAATCCGCGGGTGTGCATGTCCTTGATGAAAGACGTACGCTTCTCCGGTTCAAAACGATGCATAATGTAGAAGTAGCCATTTTGGGCTAAGAAGCTGGCGATCTTCTCATCTATGATGGTTTGCATATTTGCAGGTACCACAGGTAATTTAAAAGTATGACCACCCAAGGTGACTGTTGTATCACACTCAGAACGGCTATTTACGATACATTTTGCAGGAATTAACTGAATATCTTCATAATCGAATACTTTTTTCATTATATACACCTCTAAATGCGAACATTATAGTATTTTTGTTTGATTATTGTTCGTCCACTTTGTAATGTACAGCATTCCGAACAAGAAGTCAAAATTCTAGTACATTATGGTGTAAACTGGACTTAATTATACGACGATTTGGTGTACGGCTTATGATTCATAAAAATGAACTGAATGTAGGAACAAGAATATGTATAGATATTAACAAAAGGCCATCCCTATAGGGGTGGCCTTTGTTCTATTACATCTGAAAAAGCTTGTAAGCAATATATGCTGCAACGACCCAAATAATAATCGCAGAGATCTTATTAATGATCAGCATGATTTTGCCGCTTGAATCTATTTGTCCTACGGTCTTTCCTGCCACAGCAAGCCCAAAGAACCAAATCCAAGAAACAAGGATAGTCGAAACGGCGAATGTAACTTTGTCTATGCCAGTGTAACTAAGGGAGCTGGTGCCGATAACCCCAATCGTATCTAGGATCGCATGTGGATTTAATAAAGAAACGGACATCGCAAATAAGATCTGTTTTTTTGAAGATAGAGGTGCTGCGTCTTGGGATGAAGAGGTAGGTGTGCTTCTCCAGATGGACCATCCCATATACAAAAGGAATACAAGTCCCACAGCAAATAAAGCGGTCTGCAGAACAGGGATGGCAAACACAAGAACGGAAACACCTAACACGGCTAATAAAATTAGAAGGGTGTCACACAAAGCAGCCGTAATAATAACTGGGATGGCCTTTTTAAATTGTGGCTGTGAAGCTCCTTGGTTAAATACAAAAACATTTTGTGCGCCTAGCGGAAGAATTAATCCAAAGGCTAAGGCGATTCCGTGAAGTAGTGCGGCTAACATAGTTGTGTCCTCCGGTGATGAGTAATGCGTTATAAAATTTGCTTTTGAATATGGTGCTCCATATGTTCTAGATAGTCTTGAATCAACCATTCAAAAGTCATTAGTTGGTGATTTCCTAGATCACAGAGGTAACTCAGTTTGTCGTTAGGAATCGTGGCAATGACTTTGACGATTCGTTTATTTAAGCTGCTCCATAAAAGCATGATTTCTTCGATAGAGGTATTCTGATAATCCTGTAGATCAACCCACTTCTCTTGATTATATTTCTGCAGGACGTATGGTTGCTCCTCATATTGAATTTTGATGAATCGTTCAAGATTATTGATCGCGGAGTCACATAGATGTCCTAATATTTCTTTCCGTGACCATTTATGAGGCTGGGGGCGCTCTGTCACTTCTGTTTCTGACATAAGTCTGATTTCTTGAGGTAATTTAATGAGCCATTTGTTTAATTGATCCATTACATTTTGTATCTGGATATTCTCGCCCATTGGTTATCGACCCCTTCATCCATAATTTCTGGCTAAACAATATGTACTATCATACAATTTATGCCTTTATAAAAAAAGATGATTAATATAATCTTGTTGTCCCTTAAAAAAGGTAGTAAAGTAACATGATACATACTATTTATGGAAAGAAAGGTTGATATTTTTTGAAAAAAGGAATATTTACAGGTCTTCTTGCGCTCTTGCTGATTACCGCCTTTACGCTATCTTTTAATGTTGTAGAGGCCGCTGGAACAGTAACGAAATTACCTAGCCCCCAATGGAGTCAGTTGAATGTTGTGGGAGCATTAGAAAGCATAGAAGGGGGTCCCGTGGAACTTCCATCATTAAATACAGTGTATCTCCACACTAAGGAAGAGCATGCTACCCAAACTAAGGTATGGTTGGTTGATACGCTGAAATCTTATGATACACAGACAGGGAAGCTAAAGTGGTCAGTTAATTTTGCAGACCCTGGCACAGCGATGTTTCGTGAATCGAAAGATTATTTAGTGGCGCCGGATGGAACGGTATACATAACCTTTACAGATAATCTTTCACCTGACGCAACTCAGATCTATGCGGTGGGACCAGACGGAAAACGGAAATGGAAAGTGAATTTGTCTCAGACAGAGGGATACTTATATAGACTTGATAACGGGAGTTTAGTCTTTGCATCCCAAGGTAACTTTGATAACAATGGGAATTATACCGGGTCACTAACTTTAATTAATAAAAGTGGTACCAAAGTAAAAAATATTTCTTATAAAGGAACGGTGTTGGCGCAAGGAAATCGTGTCTTAATTCAAACGAATTACGGTGGTGGGAAAGGCTCACGTATCCAGGCACTCGATTCTTCCTTAAATTCAGTGTTTACATATCAAATGCCAGCCGATTCGTACACTGAAGTGTCTTACAATCAGGTGCTTTCCGATGGAACAGTATTAATCCGTACTAATATACCAAAGACAGGGAATCGGTTATTCGGATTCAACTCTAAAGGTAATCTACTGTGGGGAAGAGATATCGCAGGTGATGCTGTCGTATCCTCACTTGGTGAAGTTTATGGGGTTTATGCCAATGGCAAGCTGTCTCTATATAATGTCAAAGGATTGGTTAAGTCGGTAGCGCTTAAAGATGAGACAGAATTTTTTGTATCGTTGGACCGATTACAGGATGGTAATATTGAGCTTGGCTTCCCGGGTTCCGCCACATATGTTTTAAATCCTAAAACGCTCGCAGTAGATTATACTTTTAAGCTGAAGGATGATTTTAATTTCAACTATGTAGGCAATGGCGTGGGGTATGTAATGACAGACAATGGATTTTCACGAATTAAGTTTTAATTCCAGAAATCGATTAGGATTGATCAAGGGATGCTGCCCCTAAAGGGATGGTATCTTTTTTTCTATTCTGTAATTACACTCCTAGCAGAAATGTCATCCCATCTCATGACCTTTTGTAACTAGTAAGGCCTCAGGGGGTTACACTATAATAAGGGTCTAGTCAGCATAATTTATAGGGGGCAATGTCTTGTTTAATCTGGTCAAACAGTGGTTCTGGTACGATTGGCTCGTCCTCCTGTTTCGGATTTGTTTTTCTACTTCTATATTGATCACTATGTGTTATCTTTCGGAGGATTTTACGATTCCTTTTTGGATCGCGTTTGTTTGGGGGCTGATCTCTTTTTCAGTGCCTTGGTTCTGTTTACAGCTTCATTATAAATATTATCTGATTGCCGAGATGCTTCTTTCGGGTGGCTTATGCTTATATTTGGCTGCTCTATTTCCTGAATCCTACATCACTTTTCTGCCTACCGCTTTTATGATTGCCAGCAACAGTGCACAGAAGTCCTATCGTTGGTCAGCGCCGATTACGGTTATTTTGTTTCCAATTCTGTTGTCTAGGCTGTCACAGCAAGTGGATGCTGTTTCGATGATCCTGAACATTGGTTTGGTGTATACTCTTGGCTTCGCCTTTCATTTACTAATGGTCAATCACAAGCAGAGCGGAATCATCAAGGATCAGAATGCGGTCTTGGAGCAGTATATCTCACAAGTCGAGCGTATGACACTTCTGGAAGAACGAGATCGGTTGTCCAAAGATTTGCATGATACGGTAGGGCATTCTTATACTTCAATTCTTATGGGACTAGAAACTTTACGTTCTGAGGTGAACACCCCGGATGGGGAGCAAAAGATAGATGCCTTGTTAAAGCTAACTCGTAATGGCCTAGATGATGTGCGTAAATATTTGCACCATGTCGGCTCTTCCCAGGATTCATTGACGCTTATGCAGTCGCTGCAGAAATTAGTGGATGATTTCCAGACCTTTTCGAAGATTAAGGTTCGTCTAAGAACGTTCGGAGAGGCGTATTCAATATCTAAGCAGGCCAAAATGACCTTATATAGATGTTTGCAAGAGTCGATAACCAACGCTGTTCGTCATGGTCAAGCCAGTGAAATTGTCATCACCCTGCATTACGAAGAAAAGCTGATCCGGCTGGAAGTGCAGGATAATGGATTAGGCACTGAGGATTTAAAAGCAGGATTTGGTGTGAACGCGATGAAAGAACGTGCTTCTAACTTGCAAGGCCAAGTGTACTTCTACTCTAAGCCAGGGGAAGGAACCCTAGTGACCTGTAGTTTACCAAGGCTTGAAGAGATACAGGAGGAAATGATTCGCTTATTGCTGGTCGATGATCAACCTTATATCCGGGATAGTCTGCGAATTATTTTAGAGCAGCAGCCGGATTTTGAGATTATCGGGTTAGCAGAGAATGGTGAACAAGCAGTAGGCTTCTGTGAGCAGGAACAGCCTCATGTGGTGCTGATGGACTTGAATATGCCAGGCATGGATGGTGCGGAAGCCACCAGGCTTATTAAGCAAAAGTGGCCAGGGGTACGAGTGCTAATCCTGACTACTTTTCAAGAAACGGATATGGCAGTCGAGGCGCTGCAAAATGGAGCAGATGGCTACTTATTAAAGTCCACCGAGCCTCAGGAGTTATTCGAAGGGATACGTCTCGTACATCGGGGCGTAAAGATGATAACACCCGATATTACGAATGTATTAATTGATCACTATGAGATGAATCCAGCTTCAGAAGCACCGACGGAGAAGTGTAATGAATATGGGCTGACCCCGCGGGAGCTGGAAATTCTAGAATGCCTCTCAAAGGGCATGCGTTATAAATCCATTGCAGCCAAATTATATTTGTCTGATGGAACGGTGAGAAATTACGCCTCTACCATCTATGCTAAGCTGGGTGTACGGAACCGCGAAGAGGCTGTTGAGAAAGCCTTTGGCACTTTGGAATAACTAAAACCGAATGATCTAAAATTGTAGAGCGAGCACCTTGTTGTCTATTTTCCCTTGTGGGAGTAGGCAATAGGGTGTTTTTTTGTGTGAAATGACTGTCATATGACATTATGGCACTGGTCGATTTTACATCAGGAGCTCTAACATAGGATTTACGAAGTTGAACAAATTTTTATTCCAGAGAGGGAGAGAAGAAGATGAATCAAATGATCCGGAAACATGTTAGGAATTTCTGTTTTTTATTAATTACTTTTGCGACAGGGCTGTTTTACCTTTGCTTTTATTTGGTGGGCGTCACTTTTGGGGTCGGGATGTCCTTTACCTTAGTAGGGATTCCAATCCTTTATTATGTTTTGCGTTCTACCGAAACCTTTTTACAGCATGAGCGAATTCGAACGAAAATCTATACGGATATCTCCGTTCGCACGCTTCCAACCGGATCTCAAGAAGAAGGCAGCATGTGGGAAAGGGTTAAGGCAGAGTTTCTAAATGAACATAACTGGAGAGCGATTATAGGACTGATGCTGCAGGGTATTATCGGAATGCTCAGTCTAATCTGTGCGACTCTTTTTTACTTGGCCCCTATTATTCTCTTGTTCGCACCTGTCTTGTACTTACTCGGCATCACTTCTATCTCGTTATTCGGGATTGAGAATAATACGCTCAGTACCTCGCTTTTCTTCATGCTGTTAGGTGCGGTATTTCTATGGATAGGTGCTTATCTCGGAAACAGTCTGGTAAAGATGATCGGCAGGTATACACGGCGTTTAGTAAAGAATTTTGCTAGAAGATAGTCTTAAACAGGAAAGAAGGAGAAATGATGGTAGCTTCCGTTTCATTTATAAAATTATTCTCTCAATCCCTTTGGATGATGTGGGAGAGCCTATTCGCTGTTGTTACCAAATTCCGCAGCCAGTCCGTGTGGAGATACGGGATATGCAAATTGGTAGTGTTGAAGTATCACGGTGAAAGTATAGTCTGCCAAGATGGACATCAGATTCTTCCCGGAGATTGGGTGGGGGAGCTTCATCTGGATAATCGTCAGGTAGTGCAGCTTACGCGTACCCTGGGCGCTGATCGGGCCGGAATTCGAACTGCACGTATGCTTCGCGAGGCCATGAAGGAGATTAGTCGTGAACTAGATAGCAATCCAGAACTAAGCAAAGTGCAGGCGCTAACGGGGATTACGCTACTTCACCGGGGGATCATTCATGGAATAGGGTTTGAGCAGCATCCTATCAAGTCCAAATGGCAGCGGCGATGGTTCGGAATCTATCTTCGGTTCTTACTTCGGATGCTGCATCCGGAGGGGAAACATCGCGTTGAGGACAGCACGGAGAAGTTGTCTCCTAAGATGCTCGTGCTTAGTAAGCAGTCTTTGAAAGCGCGGTTTGCTCCTCGAAGGAAAGAGGCGGTTTCCTAATGTGGACGCTCCTTATTTTAGCTATAGATGCGATTATTCTTTATATGATTGTTCCGTTTGTGATTACTCGAATATTGGGATGGGGAGTTGTATCCAGAGGAAATGCCGCGAAGGAAGTTGCCTTTACTTTCGATGACGGACCAGATCCATGCTATACCCCTGAATTATTGGACTTGCTGCATGAACATGACGTTAAAGCAACTTTTTTCGTATTAGGCAAAAGGGCTGAGCAATTCCCGGATTTAATCCAGCGAATGCACCGTGAAGGACATCAGATCGGCATTCATAATTATACACATACGCCTAACTGGATTTACTCTCCATGGACGAATAGACGGAAGCAAGTAGATCGAACAGCTGATATTGTCGAGCGGATTACAGGAGAGCGGCCTATCTTGTATCGACCACCATGGGGGCTCCTTAATTTAGGCGATCTTGTCTTTCTTAGACATCCTTATCGGGTAGTGTTGTGGTCTGTAATGGTGGGAGACTGGAAGGCGTCTGTCAGCGCAGCCCAAATAAAGCATGACTTATTGAAAAAGATAAAACCCGGTTCTATCATCGTTCTGCACGACAATGGTGATACACCTGGGGCAGATCGAGAAGCGCCGCTGAACATGATCACCGGACTGGAAGAGGTCTTAAAGGAGATTCCTAGAAGGGGGCTGAAGAGCCAGCGAGTGGATGAGCTACTGAACAAGGAAGCTAGTCGCATTGGAGAAGCTAGATCCAGCGTCAAACATCACGGTCAGATTAATCTGTAGCTATGGATGACATGATGTCACTAGATTGGAAGGGAATTCAGACATTGAAAAAGAAAACCGTTCGAACCATCGTTATGACCGTTTCTGTAGTATACATGGTGTTAATTTTTGTAGGTCTATGTATGTACACATTTTCTAAGTTTAATAAAATTGTCAGTCATGAAGTTGAACAAAAGCTTAACTATAAGGTGGAGCTTACTTCTACTAAACTGAATAGTCGATTGCCGAATGATTTCGAGAAGAGCTTGGCTGAAATGAGTGAGGAGGATGCAGGTTATTATTTTGTCATAGATAAAGCTGGTCGATATGTAGCAAGCCAGAGCCCTAAGCATGATATAGGTAAAGCTATATTTGATGAACCGGACATACAGTTGCAAAAGGTTGGTCAGGTCATAGCACAATCTACGGGAACTAGTGGTACGGAGGACTCGAAGAATGTTTATGCTTTTACAAGGATCGGCGATACAGATTACAAGCTAGTGCTAGTGATGTCTGTAGAACAGATCTTGGAGCCAATGATGAACAACCAATATTTAATTATTGGCGGTTTTGTTATCGCTTTGATTATTTTTATTGTCTTACTCTTCATTATCTTAACCCGACTTATTGTACGACCGCTGCGAAGAATCAATGAGCATGTGATGGAGCTTGTTGAACACGGAGGCGATCTGACTAAGAAGCTGGACATGAAGCGTAATGATGAGATTGGGATGTTGGCGTATTCCATGAATCAGTTTCTGGATAATATTCGGGCCATCGTCGGGAATGTTACTTCACAGGCCAATCATCTGAATGAAAATGCAGAAATACTTCAAGTTTCAGCAGAGCAGACAAATGAGACATCCAAGCAAATCACCACGATTATTACGGATATGGCTGTGAGGTCGACGGAGCAAGCAGAACATGTGCGGCAAGTACTCACGATGATGGAACGGACAGGGGAAATCTCTGAGGAAATTATGCAGGAAACGGTAAAGACAGTTCACGATTCCAATCATTTAATAAAAGCGGTGCAAACGGGCCAGCGTGCAAACCGGGCATCTGTAGATCACTTGGAAACTATGGTTAGTTCCATTGAGCGCTCAACAGAAACCATTGCACAGCTGAACAGCCGATCCAGCCAAATCGGTGAGATCATTAACGTAATTTCCGAATTGGCTAGTCAGACGAATCTACTCGCGCTAAATGCAGCCATTGAAGCGGCCCGCGCTGGAGAGCAAGGGAAAGGTTTTGCAGTAGTTGCAGGAGAGATCCGTAAGCTTGCTGAAGGTTCCGAAAGAGCAGCCGAGCAGATTGCCGAGCTTGTTGGCGCAATTCAAGCAGATACGAATGCAGCGGTCAAAACGATGGAATCCAGTCAACAAGTGGTCAATCAACAGAATGATTTAGTATTACAAGGGCAACAATCCCTGGAGGAGATCGTTCAGAAGGTTGATCTAACGACCCAAAGCACGCTGCGCATTCAAGGCATATTTGGTGAGTTGTCTACAATGTCACATCAATCATTGAAGGCTCTAGTGCAATCTTCGCAGCTCATTGATCAGTCGGCATCGTCCTCACAGGAAGTAGCGGCTTCTACGGAGGAGCAACTTGCGACTATCGATGAGATGGCGACCAAACTTAGAGAACTCAGCGAGTTATCTGTATTTTTAAAGTTAGAAGTTGGGATATTTACGATATAGTCTTATGCTAAAAACCATTCAAACATTTTTTATATAGGAAGGGCTATGGTACCATTTAGGATAAAGTGGTTCGCACCTATATTAAATCGTTGAGAAAAGGATGGGGTAGCATGTTGAATGCTTCTTACTGGTTAACCAATATAAGATTAGAGCAGGGTTATGTTATTGAGGATGGACAAGTGGTTGGTACAGATACGAAGGTTTGTCATATCCGAATTGACGGAGATAAGATTTCAGAAGTGGTTGGAGCAGACGTAGAGCTTCGGAGTCATCTACCTAAATATGACTGCAAGGGGTTATTGATGCTTCCTTCCTTTGAGGAGGCACATATCCATTTAGATAAAACATATTTCGCTGGACCATGGAAAGCGGTAAAGCCTGCTGCCGGTGTCTTCGAACGCATTGAGGAAGAGAAGGTATTATTGCCTAAGCTGTTGCCTATGGCGAGACAACAAGCGGAGAGCATCTTGACGCTTGTACAGCGTTTCGGTGCCACACATGTGCGTAGTCATTGTAATATTGAGCCTGTCAGCGGTCTGAAGCGTTTAGAGGCAACGCTGCAAGCATTGGATACCTTCTCCGGCAAAATTTCATCTGAAATTGTATCCTTTCCGCAGCATGGTCTGCTTCGGTCTAATTCTGTTGAATTCGTAAAGCAATCCCTAGCAGAGGGGGCAACCTATGTAGGTGGTGTCGATCCATACTCAGTGGATGGAGATATCGAGAAGTCACTCCAGACCATGGTCGAGCTAGCGGTAATGAATAATGCTGGCATTGATCTTCACTTACATGATGGAAAAGAAGCAGGAAAGCAGACGCTGTCGCGTTTGGCTGATCTCACAGAAGAAGCTGGCTTACAGGGCAAGGTGACCGTTAGTCACGCATTCTGGTTCGCAGGTGCATCGCAGCAAGAAGCAGAAGAAATGGCTGCACGGATGGCATCACTTGGTATGGGTATTGCATCCACAGTACCTATTGGAAGAATGATGATGCCACTACCGATGCTGCACAGCCAAGGTGTACAAGTGAAACTGGCAACAGACAGCCTTACGGATCACTGGTCTCCTTTTGGAAATGGAGATCAATTGGAGAAGGCGGGACGGTACGCAGAGTTATATGGGTGTAGTGATGAACGGTCATTATCGCAATCCCTTAGATTCATAACAGGAGGGATAACGCCTCTTAATCTAAAGGGTGAACAGGTATGGCCAAAAGTAGGAGACACGGCAAGCTTTGTGCTGCTGCATGCCAGCTGCTCGGCCGAAGCAGTAGCAAGAAGAGCGGACCGTCAAGCGGTATGGTTCGAAGGGCGTCTCGTGAGCGGATCATTGTAGGGATATGAGAGGTGGATGACATGCTCATCTCTAACCATTTACAACAGTATAAAGCAGCGCTGCTCTCTCTTCCGAAGGGGACCGTGCTATCGAAAGATGATCTGCAGGTGGATAAGCTTCTAATGAAGCGAAGCGGGAAGCTTGAAATGTACTATGCACCGCACAATGAATACATTAATCCATCTGCAAAGGTGATCATTATCGGACTAACACCCGGGTTTACACAAATGAGAATAGCCATACAAGAAGCAGTCATTGGGTTGAAAGCCGGGCTTTTAGATGAAGAGGTATGCAGAAAAGCAAAAGAAGCGGCGAGATTCGCAGGCTCCATGAGGAGTACGTTAATTCACATGCTAGATACACTTGGGCTTCATCAGTACTTAAACCTTACCTCTTGTGACCAATTGTTTCAGAAGCAGCAAACGAACCTGCATACCACCTCTTTATTGCGTTTTCCTGTATTCGTAGAGAAGAAAAATTTAATTATTCCTTTAGGAAAAACGGTGGAGGGAATGCTCCAGCTTATGGTATCTGAGGGTAAGCTCGATGATCACCGCTGTTTATGGGGATTTCCTCATCCTTCTGGAGCGAACGGACATAGATTTAAGCAGTTTGCCAGCCAGCAAGAGAACATGACAAAGACGCTCCAAGATCATTTATGGAACGGCTGAGTGATCAATCTTATCGCAACATTTTTCCTGGACCTCACGTTAAGAATGATAGAGTAGCACAATTTCATTCATCTCAGGAGGTATAATTCACTATGAAAACATTCAGAGTAATCGGAGCGGTCCTCGCTGGCACGCTCATAGCATCGAACGTCATAACTGCTGCTCCAATCCAGCCAGCTCCAGTCAAACCAGCGACTAATTCCTCAGTACCGCAGGATTCTTATGGTGGTCTAAAATATGTGCTAGTCATTGATGGTAACGGCTACTCCCCAGTCGATGTTCCGCTATACGTAGGTTCAAGCAAGGAAGTTATGATCCCAATCCGTACAGCAGCTGAAGCGCTTGGATACAAGCTAACATGGACTCAAAGCCTTCAATCGCTAGGTCTTGAGAAAGATAGCCAGTCGATGTCCTTTCAAATTGCAAAAGATGCTTACCGTAATGGTACAACAATTCTTTCGCTGGGTGCTGTACCAGAGCTAAAGAATGGCAAAACCTATGTTCCATTATCATTCTTCGAAAAAGTATTGAAGCTTGAAGTAGTCGCAGGCCCAACTGGAACCATATCGATTAATTCCAAGGAACAAGGCAATGGAGAGACCGCTTCAGACACGATCAAGCAAGGATCAATCACTAGTATCTATAAGGGCGAAAAAAATGCTGAAATCGGCCTCAACGGCTATGGTCATGGCGTTCGCCTAGGCATTTCTGATGAAACGGAGATCGTATCTGCTGATAATAAGAAGCTAACCTTTGCTGATCTGCAGCTAGGCATATCCATCGAGGTCGAGCACAGTATGGTCATGGCTATGAGCATGCCGCCATTGGCGGGCGCGATCAAGATTGTTGTGAAAGAACAGGCTCCCGATCAGCAGACCTTGGGAACGGTTGGCGTGATCGAAGAGGTTACTCCTTCAGATAATGGCACGACCCGCGTTGTAATCAAAGGCGTTAAGCTCAGTGATTCTTCCTTCGAGACGATTGTTCTAAATACTACAGATACTACGACTATTCTCGGCACGAAAGACAATCAGAAGATTGCCATAAGTGAGCTGAAAAAAGGTGACAAAGTGTATGCGTTCTACGGTCCGATGTTGACCAAGAGCTTGCCACCTATCGGCCAAGCGACCAAAATCGTTGTAGAAAACTAATTTACATGAAATCGAAGAAATAACGGATGACATGGAAAAAGACCGGCGAGGTGTAGGTCAAGCTATCCACACGGCTTAAATAGCTTTCTTTCAAAGCTACGAATTTATCGCCATCACCGATGAGCAAATCTCGCTTCAGCACGGAAACCGTTAAGCTACCCAAGAAGCCGCTCAAACTGATTAGCATGCCTGACAGGAACCCGAAGATCGGGTTGAGCGGCGTCAGGTAGGGATAGATCAAATAGGAGACCCCGGTTGTTACGACAAACGCACAGGCAAAACCTTCCCAGGTTAAATACGGGTTGGCGGTTGGGACCACCTTGCGCTTTCCCATATAAAGGGATGCGAGATAGTGGACCACATCATTAAGCTGTGTCAGCACTACTAGGAATAATACAAGCCCCGCTCCATACTCCGGTGTAGCAAATTGAAAATAGGCTAAGTGACTAAGCCCAAATACCATTAGCATTAATCCCCACTGGGTTGAACTAACACTACGCAGGAAGCCAACGGTCCCTTTATTAATGAGCCTAGGTAGCGGAAGGAGTAAGAATACATAGACCGGGATAAAGACAATAAACATCCCATACCACTCGATATAAATCCAGTAGAACTGTAGAGGAATAGATAAGTACGCCCACAGAAATAGTCTGCGGTCTGATTTTCGTGATTTTATCATGGAGAAATATTCCTTGAGTGCAAAGAAGGTTAGCACCATAAGTGACAGTAGGGAGACGACTGGATTAAAAAGAGTAGCCAAACAAAAGATGAAGAGCATTCCCCACCAGGTTTTGATACGAAAGCCGATACCTGTATAGTCTTTACTTGGTTGTAATCTGCCTATAACTACATACATCAAGTGAATGGCCGATAAGGCTGCAAAAATCAGGATTATCGTTAATAGAGAGCGGTCGATAGTTAATCACCAACTTGTCGTAGAGTAGATTCCATTAATGGGTTCATATGTTATTATGAAGGAAACGTCCAATCTTGATAAGGGGAAAATTGTAAATGGCAGATGATCCATCGGTCTTTATCTTGCTTACGAATACCGGAACGCTCTTTACGAAGCTTATTCAAGGCTACACGAGAGCACCCTATAATCACGCCTCGATCTCCTTTAACCGGGAGCTCTCCGAGTTATATAGCTTTGGCAGAAAGCACCCTAGCAACCCTCTGAATGGAGGATTCGTGAAGGAGGATATTAAGACAGGCACGTTCAGTAAGTATCCCAATACAACATGTGTTCTTTACGAACTTCAAGTAACAGCTCGTGAAGTAGAAAAAATGGAGCGGGTACTCAAAGTCTTTATCCGAAGTCGTCAAAAGTATCTCTATAATATTCTCGGTGTAATTGGTATCGCACTGAAGGAACCTGTCGAATTCAGCAACTCCTACTTCTGCTCACAATTTGTTGCGGAAATTCTGGAGAGGTCCGGCATTAAGCTATGGAACAAGCTGCCTGCGCTCGTAACGCCGGATGATTTTCGGCAAAGCGATCGGCTGAAGCTGATCTATCAAGGCAAATTAAGTGAGTACGAACCTAAAAGCTAAGGGAGGGTATTTAGATGAATAACAAAGAACGGTTCTCAAACCGGGTTGATTCTTATGTGAAATATCGCCCGAGTTATCCTAAAGAAGCCATTGATTATTTATACAATACGATTGGGCTAAAACCGAATTGTGATATTGCGGATATTGGCGCAGGAACAGGAATATTCTCAGCACTGCTTCTGGAGCGCGGGTGCCGCGTGACTGCCGTTGAACCAAATCCGGAAATGCGTACAGCTGCGGAGGAGAAGTTCGCAAAGGATAACCATTTCCGCGCATTGCCTGGGTCTGCCGAGAAGACAGAATTGCCAGACCAGTCTGTAGACTTTATCGTGTGTGCCCAAGCGTTTCACTGGTTTGATAGGGATGCAGCGCATTTGGAATTCAAGCGGATTCTTAAACCGGGTGGAAAGGCAGTTCTGATATGGAATTCTAGGCGTACTTACGGTACCCCATTTCTGGAGGAATATGAGCAGCTTGTGCAAACCTTTGGCACCGACTACACTCAAGTTAATCATAAGAACATTACCCCTGAGATCCTTAGTTCCTTTTTTAAGGAAGGGCAGATGCAAGTAGCGCACTTTAGCAATCAGCAGGTGTTTGATTTCGAGGGATTAAGCGGGCGGGCGAGATCGTCTTCCTACATTCCAGCCCCTGGAGATCCACGTTACGAGAATATGATGACGGAGCTGAGGAACCTATTTGAACGAAATAAACAGGATGATAAAGTGTTTTTTGAATATGAGACCGAGGTCTATTGGGGCGAAGTATAATAAATGAAATCAGCATATTAAAAAGACTCAAATCCTAGTGATAACAGGGATTGAGTCTTTTTTACTTTTAGTTACGAAAGATGAACGTAAAAGGTGGTGGATTTGCCGACCGTGCTTTTGGCGTAAATTTTTCCTTTATGAGGTTCAACGCTGTATCTATCTTCAGCATAAATGAGACTGACCGTTCTGGAGATCTAGTTTCTATTCACTGGGGTGGAACCCAACTCAATCGGTTTATTAGAAGTGTTGATGATCACATTGTGTGAATTAAAAGACAGAATTTGAATCAGCTGCTCTGCCATATGGTTCGCAGTATATTTGAAACCTCCCTTTACCCATTCCATGATTAATCCAAATAGAGCATAGGCCGTATAGCTAGAAAATAATTCGATATTTATATTGTTATTAGTATTATTAACCGCGACTAAGTCCTGCTTGGTCAGCTCCTTTAAGATGTCACAAATCTTATTTTGAAACCCAGGCAGAACATTGGAATTTACAATGATGGTATAAAAATTAGAGTAGGAAACGACATGCTCAAAAATTTTGATGCTAGAGGTAGTAAGCTCACTCACCATGAATTTATCGGTATGGAGATAGGGATCTTTATAAGCCTTAATTAAATCCTCCAGCACATCATCAATCAGCTCATTCAGAAGCTCTTCTTTGGTTTGATAATGCTTATAGAAAGTTCCACGGTTTAAATCAGCTAGGGTAACAATATCGGTTATCGTAATGGTGCGGAAATTCTTTTTTTCCATGAGTAATATCAATGCATTTTTTAGTTCTTTCTTCGATTTACTCGTTCTTCGATTTTTAAGCAACAGAAGACCACCTAACTGTCTATTTTCTATTCCTATTTCAACACAATTCCAAGTTATATATATTTATGAACATTTGATGTCTCATTTGTATATTGATAGTTAAATTGCAGAAGATTAAACTTGAGTAGAATAAATTTTAAGTTATTTAGAGATTTTATAAATTAATACTTACATTATAGATAAACGTAAAGGAGACTTCCAACATGAAACTTCAAGACAGAGTTGCAGTTGTTACCGGAGCAGCATCGGGTATGGGGAAATCTATCGCAGAGTTGTACGCTAAAGAAGGTGCTAAAGTAATAGTAGCCGATCTTAACCTCGAAGGTGCGGAACAAGTCGCAGCAGGAATCGTTAGTAATGGTGGAGTAGCTAAGGCGTTGAAGGTAAATGTTGCTCTAGTCGAAGATATCAATAACATGATTGATACCGCAGTAAATGAATATGGAACGCTAGATATACTAGTGAATAATGCGGGTATTATGGACGGCTTTGAGCCAGTTGGTGATATTAATGATGAGAGATGGGATCTTATCTTTGACATCAATACCAAAAGTGTAATGCGGTCCACACGTAAAGCGCTACCTATTTTCCTCGAAAAAGGAAAGGGCGTTATTGTGAATACCGCTTCTACCGGTGGCGTAAGTGGTGCTCATGCTGGAGCAACTTATACTGCCTCCAAACATGCAGTAGTAGGCTTGACGAAAAATACAGCTTTTATGTATGCCAACAAAGGCATTCGTTGTAATGCCATCGCACCAGGAGCTACTGCCACTAACATTAGTGCTTCTATGAAAAATATTAATGAGTTCGGCATGAGCCGCACTCAACTAACACAGGCTGTAATTCCTCGTGTAGGTTCACCTGAAGAAATCGCACAAGTTGCGTTATTCCTGGCTTCAGATGATTCCAGCTTTGTAAACGGAGCAGTCCTCGCTGCCGATGCGGGATGGACTTCAGCATTCTAAAATTAGATATCATAAAAACTCCGCTAGAGATTACTCTAGCGGAGTTTTTTATGCTCTTGATATTTCCAGGTTAACCCTTCAAAATAGAGAGAATGCTAACTATAGAGGGAGTTATATGAAATGAACGATGTTAAGGCGCGGAATCATGTAAAAGTGATTGGAGAAGGAGAAAGAACCATCCTTTTTGCACATGGATTTGGGTGTGACCAGAGCATGTGGCAGTTTATCACGCCTTCTTTTGAGAAGAAATATCGAATCGTTCTATTTGATTATGTAGGTTCAGGTAACTCAGATTTAAGTGCATATACAACAGATAAATATCATACGCTCCACGGCTATGTACAGGATGTATTGGATGTCATCGAAACGTTGGAACTCAAAGATATTATTTTTATAGGTCATTCGATTAGTTCTATGATCGGGATGCTTGCTTCGATTGAGCGGCCGGATTATTTTGATAAAATGATTATGATTGGTCCTTCTTCATGTTATTTAAATGAGGGGGATACTTATTTCGGAGGCTTCGAGAAGAGCGATATTACCGAGCTTCTGGAGATGATGGAGATGAATTTTGCTGGCTGGGCTAGCTTTATGGCACCTCTTGCTATGAACAACCCTGACCCAATGTTAACGAAAGAGCTGGAGCGCAGCTTTATCTCGGCAGATCCTGTTATTGCAAGGGAATTTGCAGAAGTTACGTTCTTTTCAGATCATAGGGGAGATCTACCTAAGGCTACAATCCCTACACTTATTCTACAATGCTCGGATGACAGTATCGTACCTATAGCGGCTGGAGAATATCTACATAAACACTTGAATAATAGCACCTTCCGGTTAATGGAGGCTAAAGGGCATTACCCGCATATAAGCCATCCTGAGGAGACCATCACTTTAATTAATGAATATCTTACGTAAGCTAGATGAGATTATGCTGTGTTGAAAGGATATTTAGATCATGGATGACCGATTAAGATATGCGCCTTGTGGCTATGTTTCTATTACCCATGAAGGAATAATCAAGGATGTAAATCAGACGTTCTTGGACCGTATGGGGTATAAGCAGGTTGATTTGGTGCATAAGCATTTTGAATCTATCATGTCTACGGCAAACAAGCTTATTTTTCATTCATACTTCTATCCTTTTATCAGTCTGAATGGACATGTAGAAGAGCTATTTATCAATTTGAAGGACAGCAAGGGACAAGCCGTCCCTTACTTGTTAAATGGCAGACGCCTTGAGTGTGAAGGTGTAGAGGTCATTGATTGTATTTTAGTACAGATGGGCAAACGTATTGATTATGAGCTAGAGTTAAGATCTGCGAAGAAGCAAATAGAAGAGGCTTATTGGGAAAAAGATCAGGCGCTGGCAAAGCTCAAACAAATTCACCTGGAAATCGAGCAAAAGCAAGCTGAATTGCTGGAGATGAATGCCGTTTTAGTAGAATTATCTAATACAGATAAGCTGACTGGGCTGAAGAATAGAAGGTTTTTTCAAGAGAAGCTGGAAGAGCAGATTGCAGGGTATGGCCAAGTTCAAGCAGCATTTTCGCTGTGTATTATAGATATTGATCATTTCAAAAAAGTGAACGACACCTATGGGCATCAGACAGGTGACTATGTACTGGAGAAAATGGCGAGTATCTTGAAACTGCAATCTCGTAAAGAGGATATGGCGGTTAGATATGGCGGTGAGGAATTCATACTTCTTTTACCTAATACAGACATCTCGGAGTCAAAGATTATAGCTGAGAATTTACGGCAATCTATCGCGTATTCAACTTGGGAAATGGGCCGGATTACGGTGAGCATTGGTATAGCTACATTTATTCCAGCCGATTCAGAAACCACCCTTCTGCAAAAAGCTGATCAAGCGCTCTATGCCTCTAAAGAACAGGGGAGAAACTGCGTCACGCATAGCATAGATTTGAGTGAAAAGCTTCTTTAACAGGGGGCTTTTTTGTTATTTATATACGATACATCCTCTTTGCTCTAATTGCTCTAAAATATCTGTTCCCTTCAAGCTGTGATTCCATCTGAGATCCAGTTTCTCTAATCGTTCAAGCTGTAAAAGGGAATTCGGGATTTCTTGCAGGTTATTATCTCTTAAATCAAGCTCAACAAGGCTGCATAATTGATCTATTTCCTCAGGCAGCTTATTCAGTTTATTTTTTCGAAGGTTAAGTCTTCTTAACTTGCTTAGTTTACCGATGGAGGAAGGTAGTTCAGTGATTCGATTATCACTCATATCGAGTATCCGCAGTTCTTCTAAAGCACCCAAATGCTCTGGCAATACGACCAGTTGATTCCCATAAAGATGAATCTCTCTTAACCCTTTTATTTGTGTGATCGAATCAGGTAGACGTTCTAGCTGATTATAATAAAGCCGCAATTCAATTAGACTGCTCATTTCGCCTATACGGGTAGGTAATTGCTTAAGATGATTATCTGTTACGTTCAGATACTTGAGTTTCTGGAGATTACAAAGCTGCTCCGGCAGCTGTTCGAACTGATTATTACTTAGGTATAGAAAAGAATCCAACCCCCGTAGTCCTCCTATACTTTCCGGCAATACCTTGAGTCGATTATGGCCTAAATCCAACATTCTTAGGTGAACTAAGCGACCGATATTCTCGGATAACTGTTCGATTTCATTACCCGCATAATTAAGTACCTCTAATTCGTCATGAAGGAAGAGCTGGTCAGGGATTTCTTTAAGATGGTTGTTGTACATGCTCAGTTCTAGTAGAGGATTGCTCTCAAACACGATCTCTGGCGTTTCGGTAAGCCCTTTTCCGTCAAAATTATATCTCATGGAAGGTTCTCCTTTGTTATTGGTTTTGGCATCGTCACGATAGAATATAACAGGATGATGATTTATTATCAGTATGTTGGCATACAAAACTATGGAATGTTTTAGAAAGGAATAATGAGATGGAAGCTTCTTTTTGGACTGGCATTCGCTTTTTTCAGGGTTTACCCTCGGAGGAGATCAAGGCGGTCTCAAGATTATTCACTTATAAGGCATATTCCAAGGGGACTCTAGTGTTTAAAGAATCAGATCCGGGGGATCATGCCTACATTATCTATTCGGGAATTATAAGAGTGTACGCTACCACGAAAGGGAAAGAGCATACCGTAGATCTTTTTGGAAAAGGCGATTTCTTTGGCGATCTGGAAGTGATCCATCCCTCCAATATAAGAGTGCTGTCTGCGGTGGCTATGAATGATACTGTATTATTTGTGATTAAACGTGAGCCTTTTGAGCAGATGCTTGCCGACTACCCGTTGATTAAGGAACAATTGATGCTGCTGCAGATGGACCGTTTATTTTTATCGAATCGGTTATTACATGAAATGAAATTTCATGATGCGAGAGCGCGTGCGATATTTACAATAAGAAGACTATACCAAAGATTCGGAGCAGAGGAGCAGGGCAAACAGAGGATTGATCTTCGATTGACCCATCAGCAGTTCGCGGATATGATCGGAACGCTCAGGGAGACGGCTACCCTTGTGCTTAAAGATCTGCAAGAGCAAAAGATTATTGATATTCAACATCAGCAGATCACCGTGTTAGACCCGACGTATTTACTGGAGTATACGGATTTCGATTGAGATGAGCAGTTCCAGGATCTTTTTCAGAGAATTGATTATTAAAGGGGTTGTGAATGTGGCATGTAATCATTGTGTAGTAAGAGAGCTGAATTTTGAAATCAAGGCTCATGGTGAGCTTAATCTAAGGATTTTACCTGAGGTTATTCATCACTTGAGTAGAAGTAATACGATACATAAGGTAGAAGAAAATGTGATTACGATTAAGGAGGCTGGGGTGAGGGATTTCCTAGATTTCTGTAATGACCATATGGAGTCGGAGCAGTTTGAATTCCGTATAGATGACCAAACATGGAGACCTCTATCCGAATTACCTACTGTACTTGATATGGAGTGGATTGATGAGGTTATAACTAAGGGCTTAGTTACTTGTCACTTCCAACCGATTGTGAACGTACGGGAAGAGATTTTTGCATACGAGCTCCTATCCAGATTTAAAAAAGAAGATGGGTCCCTTATCTATCCTAATGAGATTTTTGCGGCGGCACGGAATCGTGGGCGTTTATATGCTTTAGACCGGTTATGTAGAATGACTGCTGTAAAATATGCGGCACCCTTAAATAAAAAAACGTTTATTAATTTTATCCCAACGTCGATCTACGCGCCAGAGTTCTGCTTAAGATCAACCGTTGAACTGGCTAATCAATTAGGCGCCGATTCCTCTCTTTTTGTCTTTGAAGTTGTTGAGACGGAGAAAGTGGATGATCTCGCTCATTTGAAAGCTATTTTGACATATTACAAGGATCGGGGATTTGAATACGCTTTAGATGATGTTGGCGAGGGTTTCAGCACGATCGAGATGTTATTGGAGCTTAAACCCCATTACATGAAGCTGGATATGAAATATGTTCAGGGTGTGTCCAGCGATCTGAACAAACAGAAAATAGCTAAACAATTTTTAGAAAAAGCTTTAGAAATTCAATCCATTCCTTTAGCAGAAGGTGTGGAGTTTAGAGGGGACTTTGAATGGCTTAAGCAGAGTGGTTATCAGTTGTTTCAGGGATATTTATTTGGAAAGCCTGATCCTATTCCCAAACAGTGATCCTAATGAGTATAACTCCGTCTAGAGGATGAGGTGAATTTCAGGTTAGAGTCTGAGTACAGCCAACCCCCGGGGTTGTATAATTAAGGTAATTGAGAAGGGGGACGGGATGGATATGAAATGGCATAAGTACATCACACGCTGGGCGGATTCTAGAGGGTTAGGTGGACGAGAAATTGATTATCAATGGCCGTCTCCATCATTTCCGGTGGTAAGTATTCGCAGCAATTTGGGTCGATACTCAGGTCAGGGGTATGGTCACGGAAGCAAGCCACAAGTGAAGACAGCTGTTGGATTAATTGCTATTGGAGATGTAGCTGTAGGCTTGATTTCCATAGGTGCGATAAGCGTAGGGGTTCTATCCGTGGGTGCAATATCACTAGGAATGTGGTTAGCCCTTGGAGCGATAGCAATTAGCTGGCTTGGCTTCGCGGCTGGGGCGATTGCCATTGCAGGAGTGGCTGTAGGCGCGATCGCGATAGCCGAAAAAGCGTTGGGAGCTGTCGCCATAGGTGATACGGCATTTGGGGCGGTAGCCATAGGACGGATTGCTGGGGGAGCAGTAGCTATTGGCCAATGGGCATATGGTCTAATCGCAGTTGGCGAGCATGGCTTCGGGTTAATTCCCATCACGGGCGATGTGTGGAATTGGTTCCGGCGTTTGTTTGGTGCGGGGAGTTAAGTAGACCTCCAGTCCTAAAGTTTCCTCTCTCTTCCGGGATACTCGATAAAGAATATCTATCACGATAGAAAAAGTAATTGCAATTACCTATTCGGATTTCATACCAATTAATCATGCGATCAGATGTAGCGTTATGTTACTCTTTGTAATGTATTCGAAACTTCATAGGCAAACCTATGGAAATGTAGGGACGCAAAGCTATAGGGACTAAGGTTATCATAACTATTGTCAGCCAGCTGCCAAAGAGTGTATTACGCTTTTTGTTCTTAAGGTTTAATAAAAATTAAGTCTTAGTTTTTATGCGACTTTATACGCAATCAAGCTACTCTTTTGGGGTAGTTTTTTTTGTGTCTATTTTTAGGCACGGAAGAGATTCATATTACATCTGGGGGGTAGAAAAGATGAGGAAAATGATTGCGATCGCTACATCGGCAGCCATGTTAGCCAGTTTTTCGAGTGAGGCAGGTTATGCTTTAGCAAGTGATGTAAGCAAGGTAAGTGTAGTGAACACTGTAGTGAACACTGTAGTACAAAGCAAGGCTAACCTATTCAGCAATGCGTCAGTTATTCCGTTTGATCTGTACGGCAAGGCTATCCTAGGTGCTTATAATGATGTTTTTAGAATGAATCCTGCGAATATTAAATCCATTACCAATAACGGTGGTAACTACTCAGGTTCACCTATAGCTAAGGCTATGGATGGCGATATGAGTACGCATTGGGAAACGGGCAAACCGAATAGTTCAACGTTTACGAATGAGGTTGTCTTTGTTTTCAATGAGTCCACTGAATTAAATAGAATCGTATACGCTGCAAGACAATCCAGTGCAAAGGGGAAGGGGTTTGCTCAGGAATTTGATATTTATGGTTCAACAACGGATGCAGGCGATTTTACGCTAGCATCCTCTGGAGAATATAAAGGCGGAGCAGGTGACGTAGTAGAGATTCAGTTTGCACCTACAACCTTCAAGAGACTTAAATTTGTCTTCAAAAAAGCTAACCAAGATTGGGCGAGTGCAGCTGAGTTTTCTTTTTACAAAGAAGATACCGTATCTGCTAAAATGAAAAATTTATTTACAGATGATACCTTGAGTCAAGTTAGCGCAGCATTTAATACGGTGGAGAAATTAACGGCTTTAGAACAAGAAGTGCAGACACATCCACTGTACGCACAGTTTCAAGCAGATATAGAGAATGCAAAAGTACTTCTGGAGAATCATCAAATAGAGGCAACAGCGGCTAAGGTTTCGAAGCTAAAAGCCTATGGTACAGCATATGAAAATGCCTATAGCGAAGCTTATAGAATGCCTAACTCTAATGTATCAAAAGTAACGGTGAACGGTGGAAGCTATCCAGGTACGAAACCTGAATACATACTCGATGACCAACCGAATACACACTGGGAAACCAATAAAAACAATGATGACAGCTTCACGAATGAAGTTGTGTTTGAGTTAGCGCAAGCGAAAATACTAGATAGAGTGGCTTTCCTGGCTAGAGATAACCGCAAAGGCTTTCCAGAGGCTTTTCAAATTTATGCATCAGAAACAAGTAAGGGAGAGACCTTCCAGCTCGTATCTAGCGGAACCGCGACTAGTACGAATGACTTTCTGGAGTTTAAATTCGAACCTACGAAGTTTAAAAGATTGAAATTCAAGTTCACAAAAGCCAATATCAACAGACCCTTTGCAGCTGAATTTAGATTTTATACAGAGGATAAAGTAAGCGAAGCTGTAAATGGTATTTTCACAGATGGCACGATGAGTGCGGTTGTTCCTGCTTATAATAGCGTCGAAGCAATCAATGAATTAGAAGAAGCGGCAAAAGTACATCCGCTCTATCCAATCCTGAAAGATTCTTTGGATTTAGCTAAGAAGCTAGTGAATGGTGAAGTTCAAACCGAAGGCACCATCATTGAGGCGGAACAACGTGGAGATATGAAAAAGCATGCGCAGGAAAACCTGAGAATTGGTTTCGGTACGAACAACCAGCCTACAGGTCTCGTTGCAATGCCTGGAGATACGATCAACGTTTATGTGGACGCAGCTTCTAGCGATAAACTACCTTCTTTAGTCTTTTCTCAACAAGAGGCGGCTTGGAATGTTTGGGCTAGAGGTGTGCAATTGCGTCCAGGTAAGAACATTATAACCGTTCCTGAATTTGCTACGAATAGTTATTATGCACATGAAGTGACTAAGGGCGGTACAGTGTATATCGTCAATCCATATACAGCAGAGGAACAAGGCAAAGCACCTATGATCCGCTTCGAGGGGCTTACCAAGATCCCTATGATGACCAGGACCACAGATCCAGAACAATTCAAAGCCTTCTTAACCACCTATAAAAAAAATTAGATGAAGATAAGGCAGCGCATCCGAATGTTCAAGATCGCGAGCTCATCGATGTGGTGGAAATGGTCAGCGATCATGTTATTTTCACAGGAACTGCGACAGAAGCTTATAACAAGTTTATTACGCAAGGAAATGATCCGCTGGGTACCGTCACCGGCTATGATACTTGGATGAAGACGATCTTTGACTTCTATGGCTTGGATGGCAGTAGTGTGCTTCATGATGCGAAGCTAATTCGTGAGAACATCCGATTGATGCAGCCTTATGGTGCGATGTATGCAGCGGGAGATCATACAGGGATACAAATTGGGACCGTAGGGACGATGTTAGGTGATTTTAACAAAGTCTATCCAGGCTGGGGATTGAATCATGAAATAGGGCATCGCTTGGCGATGGGTGAACGAGAATATGGTGAAGTAACCAATAATATGGTGTCTATGCTGATGTCAGTCTATGCGGACTCGATGGATACTCGTATTCCTTTTGAAAGTGATATTTATAAATATGTAATCGAAGAAAATAAAGTGGTTATGAATCAGCAAGGCTTATTTGCACAGCTTGGTGCCTATTGGCAGTTAGAATTGGCGCATCCGGGTTACTGGACAGAACTGACCAAGCTGTACCGCGAGCGGAAGGTCTCCCTTCCGAACGGCGACAATTCCAAGCAGCAGTATTTGGTGGAGTTCTCCTCTGAAGTGCTGGGGTTAGACTTAAGTAGCTATTTTGCCAGACATGGCTTCACTGTGAATCCTGAAACGAAAGAGAAGTTAGCTAAATACCCAGCACCGAAAAAGCTCTGGTATTTAAACAATTCAGTGGTTCATTATGAGGGAACAGGAATAGCAGATAAGAATGTTGCGATAAAGGTTAATATCACGCCTAACATTACTGCTAAATCGAACACATTAAGCTTCAGTATGGATAAGGATCTTAAGAAAGATTTCTTAGGTTATGAGGTGTATAGAGACGATAAGTTAGTAGGGTTTACAGGGACTGACCAGTTCGTGGACACGAATGTAGATAACAGCATCAATTATACGTACAAGATCGTTGGTTATGATAAGAAGCTGAGCCCACTGAAGCCGGTACAGGTTAAAGCCTTCAAGCCAGCGCTGTCTGTTGAAGATCAAATTACGTTAAAGCTTAATCAAACCTTTGATCCGATGAACGATGTAAAAGCGACTAACTACCAAGGGAACGATATTACTTCTAATGTCACCCTGAAAGCAAATACCGTTGATGTAACGCAAAAAGGCGACTACGAAGTGGTATATGAAGTGAAGAACGAAGGGGTTACAGAAACCAAAACTACACTGGTTACGGTAACGAGTGACTATGCTTATCTTTCGGATCTTAATGCCAAGTCAGTCGTTGTTGGTTGGGGTGAATTAAAGAAAGACAAAGCCGTTTCTGGTGGAATCATCACCCTTGTTCGACAAGGGTTAGCTGCGACCTATACCAAGGGAATCGGTGTACATGCGAACTCTGAAGTTATTTATGATATTGAGGGTAAAGGTTATGACTTCTTTGAAAGCTACATCGGGATCGATCAAGCGATGAAAGGAAAGCCATCCTCTGCAACCTTTGAAGTGTATGTAGATGGAGAGAAGAAATTCGGGAGCGATGTTTTCCGGGCAGGGACAGAGCATGAATTTGTGAAAATACCTGTGACAGGCGCGCGCGAAGTGAAGCTGGTTACCACAGATGCTACAGACGGCAATGCTTCAGATCATACGATATGGGCGGAGGCGAAGTTTACGAATACTTCAAGCAAGCCTACTATCACAGTGCCTGAAGAGACAACTTTTATTAAGCTGAACAGTGAATTTGATGTTTTGACCGATGTTACAGCCGTTGATAAGGAAGATGGTAACTTGATTGGAGCCGTTGAGGTAAGTCCGAATGGTTTTACTTCAAGCAAAACAGGCACTTACAACGTCGAACTGTCAGTTACAGACCGGGATGGGAATACAGCTGTGCAGACCAGAACAATCGTTGTGTATAGCGCTAGTAAATACTTGAGTGATACAGCTTGGCAGTCGGCAAGAACGGATTATAATGTTGTTCGTAAGGATAAGGCAAGTTCTAACAATCCGATTAAACTACTTGTAAATGGCGTAACCAAAGAGCTCGCTAAGGGCTTAGGAACGCATGCTAACTCTGAGATTGTATATAATCTGGCGGGCGCAAACTATGAATATTTTGAAACGTATGTAGGGGTTGATAGAAATATCCCGGAGCAAAACAACTCCAGTGTGATCTTCAAAATTTTCGCCGATGGGGTAGAAGTGTATAACAGCGGACTGATGAAATTTGGCACGGAAGCCAAACTAGCTCGAATCCCTGTGAAGGGTGTAAGTGAATTGAAATTGGTATTAGACAATGCAGGCAACGGAAATGCATCAGATCACGGTGATTTCGCTGATGCGAAGTTTATAATTCTGAACAGTACCCCGGAGCTTACCATAGCTAAATCAGTATCTACCAAAGTGGGCCAAGCGATAGCAGTAGGTGCAGACTATTCGGCAACAGATTCAGAAGATGGTGACTTGACGGCTCAAGTAAAGGTTACGGGTGAAGATCAAGTTAAATTGGGCAGAGCTGGAAAGTATCCGATTACTTATACAGTAACGGATAGTGATGGAAATACGACCACCAAGACTAGAACCATTGCCGTTGTAGACATGACGGACTTTACGTATCTGACGGATTACGACTGGAATTCTACTCAGAACAGCTATACCGCACCTTTGAAGGATAAATCTATTAGTGCCAATACGCTGAGATTAACAGATGAGAGCAATCAAGTAGTGTCCTACGAGAGAGGGATTGGAGCACACTCTAACTCGACGATTGTATACGATCTAAGCGATAAGAACGCGGACTACTTCACTTCCTATGTGGGTGTAGATCGACAAATGTATAGTACGGTCGGTTCGGTGAGCTTTGAAGTGTTTGTCGATGGAGAGAAGAAATTCGATAGTGGGGTTATGGGCTCCAGAGATCCGCAGAAGTTCATCGAATTGGATATTAACGGAGCTAAAGAGCTGAAATTAGTCGTTACAGACGGCGGAAATGGCAACGGATCTGACCATGCTACATGGGGAGGAACCAAACTACATTTTGCGAATGGAGATCACCTATTCACTGGGGATCTGGAGCAAGCCATTGCAGCGGCAAAAGCAATTTCTCTAGAAGGCTTCACGGCTGAGAGTATTGCGGCATTTACGGCAAGCCTTTCGAGTGCAGAAGCGGCTTTGACTAATCCCTCTGTCACACAAAGTGAAATAGATGCAGCCTCAGCAGCGTTACAACAAGCAACAGAAGGTCTGACCGAAATAGACCTTACGCAAGTCATTACCATTGCGGACAAATATTTAAGTGCTTCGATCAAGACTACGTTAGGCGTAACTGGAGAACTAACGCTAGGGGATATGTATAACCTTACAGCGTTAACGAGCGAGACCGGAAGAGCTAGATCCTTGGAAGGTCTACAGTATGCTAAGAACCTAGAGACACTTGATATTACTGGAAATGAAATCACTGATTTCTCCCCACTACAAGGGTTAACTAAACTAACGAGCTTATTGGCTGACCCTCAAGTGGTAGAAGTGGGAGGATTTAAGGGACCTGTGGTTGAATGGACCAATCCGGTGAAAGGGCTCGATGGCAGTAAAGTGATCCCTGATTCAGCAGGGGTCAGAAACACTGGAACATCTAAAGAAATCATGTTTGATATGAATGAATGGGCAGCTAATCCGGATGTGTTCACTATAGACCTATCGAACGAGGAGAAGGGAACTTACATGCTGGGGTTAACTTACCAAGTCGCAGGTAATCTCGTGCAATTAATTTCTTTTATTGATAACAATTAAATCCCATAGGCAGAAGAAAGCAGGCGAATTGTGGTGTATTCAACCATGATTCGCCTGTTTTTATATAGTAGTTGTTTGGGTAGGTGTTAAGCGTTTTTGGCTCCGTTGCTCTTCAAGTAGACGTTTCATCCATTGCTGAATACTTCTGCTCTGCTATAAAACTCCTTTTACATACTTATATTATAAAATTATCCATTTTGTAATATGACAGAAGTGATGACAACGCTCACTATAACCAGACAAGTCTTTTAATTATAATGAATCAGATGGTCCAACTCTTCCAGCCTATTCAATTAAATACACAAGAGGTGATGTAGATGTTAGGAATCGGATTGGTCATCGCTTTTACAATCGGAGCTTATTTAATAGCTGCTTACATTCGATTGTTTAGCATGCGTAATCGTGTAAAAGAATCTTTTTCTACTATAGAAGTTTATTTGCAGAATCGGTTTGAGGCCTTAACTGAAATTGCGGAGATGGTTATTGCTTATGCCGCACATGAACACGAAACATTGGCGTTAGTACATAGAATAGGTGCGGGTTTAAGTGATCATCATTCTCCGGTTGAGAAGCTGACTAAATATGTGGAAATGGAAAAGTATGTTCATTCGATCAATGTTCAGGCAGACTATTATCCAGAGCTTAAGGCCAGTGATCCATATATCAAATTGCAACAAAGGATAAATATTTTAGAGGAAAATCTATCTGCTAGTAGACGTATCTATAACGAAAATGTGACAAGCTATAATTCGATGATAAGTACTTTTCCTAATTTTTTATTTGCAGGGGCTATTGGATTTAAGTCGGAATTCCTGCTCAAGATGGAAGGGGCCAAACGGGCAGAAGTTAATTGGACGGTAACCTAAGTGGACTTGATATAGAGAATTAAGATTGTCATGAGATTTAGAGGGAGGCGTTTCTATGAAAATCGTTATTGTGGATGATCATCCTTTAGTTAGAAGAGGGCTGGCATCTGTCATTTCAATGCAGCCAGGTGTGCAATTCGCTGGTGAAGCTACGAATGGTCAAGAAGCATTTGATGTGATTGAAGGGACAAAGCCAGATATTGTTCTCATTGATCTTAAGCTTGTTGATGAATCGGGCTTGGATATCATTAAGACAGCACGTGCTCGCGGCATGGTTAGTAAGTTCATTCTGTTGACTTCCTCTGCGAGCAGAGAGGATTTTTTGAGGGCTGAAGAAGTACTAGTAGATGGATATGTCCTAAAAGAGGCACTGCCGGAGGAGTTACTCTTTGCTATCCAGTTGGTGCATAAAGGGAGAAAGTACTATGATCCTGGTCTAATGGAAGAAAAGATGCGTATTAGCGGCAGCAGTCCGACGGATGAGTTAACACCGAAAGAGAAGGAAGTACTGATTGAACTTGGACAAGGTGCTTGCAACAGAACGATTGCTGCACGTCTATATATCAGTGAATTTACGGTGAAGAAGCATGTCAGCCAGATTTTAGCGAAGCTGCAGGTTAATGATCGGACACAGGCAGCATTGTACGCAAACGCGATAGGGCTAACGAAATATGAAATGTGTTATGAGTAGAAATATAACATTAGCATTAAATACGAGGAGGTGTCTCAGTAGCAGTTCATAGCTCTTGGGACACCTCCTGAATTTTTCTTTTTTTGCAACATGGACCCGCTCCGTCGACAGATGTTCAATCGACCTGAGAAGTGTGCGCATTTCGGCGCTTTCTCCAATCAGTTCACCATAACGCTCTTGTTCCTCGGATTCATGAAGCTTCATGATGATCTGACTTTTCGAGTGTTCTTCCAGTACACGTTCGTTGCAATTTTGGATTCTCTTGATCATGGATTCGATGATCTGGCTCCGGAACTCGCGATTTTTGTCCATCAACAGCAGCATGCCATTTCTGGATACGGATATTACATGAACGTTATCGATCGCTTCTACATGTGCGCTGATGGGGTCTCCGGTAAGACAGGACATTTCCCCGAAGAACTGGCCTTTCGAGAGTATAGCCAATTCTACCTTTATTTCCGCACTAATAAATACTTGTACCTGACCGGATACCAAAATATAAACCCGCTGGCTGACCTCGCCCTTTTTCATGATAAGCTTGCCGGGTTCATAATGCTCTTCTTGCATTTCTGGAGCTAACTGCTGTAATTCTTCATCGGACAGGTGCTCAAGCATAGGGTAGTCTATGTAGGAAAGATGCAATTTGAATCCTCCTTCTGTGGGGATGATTGAGTATTTTTCCTATATTATCACAATGCAATTTTATAGATGTCATATGACAAAATAGATGACAAAGTTAATTACAACATAGGATTGTATGGCGAGATCAGATGATATAATGAGTATAATTGCTTTGCGAGATTGCTTATTCTGTCTACCTAATTGTAACTAGGGAGTGCTGTTCATGTTTGAGTTGCAAGGATACCAAACTTTAGATCTGATAGAGACTACCTCAGATATCAGGCTGTACAGACTCCTACGTCAAGAAGATGGCCTTAGGGTTATTGCCAAGACAACTACAGGCGAGTACCCGGGATCTACTATGGTTGATGCTTTTCGTCATGAGTATGACATGCTTAAGCGACTTAGCGGTCGTGGAGCAATCGAGGCATATAGCCTGGAAATCACACCGGATCGGCCAGTCCTTCTCCTAAAAGATATAGAGGGGAGTACGCTGGATCAGATACTGCGTACACCTGATTCACTGGAGCTTCCAGTGCTGCTTCGGATCGCCATCGCTGTTGCTGATTGCCTTATGCAAATTCATCGTGAAAAAATAACACTAAATGAACTGACCCCCGCTCATCTAATCGTCAATCCAATTACTTTTGAAGTGAAATTTATTGATATACGAATGTGCTCTACTGAAAATAATACTAGTCCGTTGTTACCCTTAAGCGGGCGGCCGGATACCTTGCTTCCTTATATATCGCCAGAGCAAACGGGTCGAACTGGGTTGAACCCGGACTATCGTTCTGATTTTTATTCGCTTGGAGTCATTATGTATGAATGTCTCTCAGGCAGTCGCCCCTTTGAGCTTCATGATGTTGTTGATATTGTATATCGTCATATTGCAGATACACCTGAGCCTTTACATCGCAGGTTTCCCACTATCCCTCTATCTGTCTCTGACATTGTTGGTAAATGCATGGAGAAGATGCCTGATGCGAGATATGCCAGCGCCTTTGGAATCAAGTCGGATCTTGAGGAATGTCTATCCCACCTACAACAATACGGGTACATCGAGCCCTTCCTGTTAGGAAGCTGGGATATTCCGGAACGCTGGATGGTATCGGAACGATTCTACGGAAGACATTTTGAGAAACTAAGCTTACGAGAAGCACTGAAACGAGCATCACAAGGTGCTGTAAAGACGGTCTGGCTTAGTGGTGAGAGTGGTATCGGCAAAACGACCTTTCTAAAAGAAACGCTTAGAAATTCGATTTCTTTGGATGGTTTTTTCGCCAGAGGCAAATTCGAATCTCTACATACCTCACTCCCTTATGGCATCTGGCATCAAGTTATAGAAGAATTGGTCAGTCAACTGCTGATGGAAACGAAGCTGCAGGTGGAGGTTTGGAAGCTGCGTATTTTACAAGCAGTGGACAGTTACGGGCAATTATTGATCGAACTTGTCCCTAAGCTTGAGCTCTTGATTGGCCCCCAACCTTCCGTGCCTCCGTTGCCGCCGCTGGAAGCTCAGCATCGATTTCAATTAATTATGAGCCGATTTATTCAACTCTTTCCCCATGAAGATCATCCTTTGATCTTGATATTGGACAATCTGCAATGGGCGGATGAAACATCGCTGCAATATCTCACTTCACTTATAGAGGACACGGCCACGAGTCATCTGCTAATCGTTCTTTCCTATCGTGATCGGGAAATCACGAGGCTGCACCCACTCAGTAGGCTGGAAAAGCATTTGATAGACCGTAACGTAGTGATGAGTAGAATATCTCTACAAGCGCTTGAACTCACCGATTTAAAACAACTGCTACTGGATGTTATGCGTTACGAGGCTGCTGACTTGGACGAGTTAGCGCGGGTACTTTTGCATAAGACAGATGGGAATCCACTATTTATTAAGCAATTCCTTCAGGATTTAATTGATGATCAGCGAGTGGAATTTGACGAGGATCTTCGAAGCTGGAAATGGGACCTCCAGCGCATTACTGAATTGAATGTTCCTGATAATGCAGCAGCCTATCTTTCAAGTAAGTTACAGCAATTTCCTGATCAGACGGTGTATGCACTTAGTAGAGCTGCATTACTGGGCAGCATATTTGATGTGGGTACGCTTGCCCAAATTACGGAGATTCCGGTAGAGACATTGACCGAAGCGTTGGAAGTCGCTGTAAATGGACGTGTGCTACAACCTGTTAACGGGAAGGAATATACGCATTTTAAATTCCAGCACAACCGCATTCATCGGGCGGCTTATGCTCTTGTTCCCGAAGAGGTACGCCCAGAGCTACATTGGAGGATTGGCATGCTATGTCTAGGCCGCAGCTCTCTTAGTGAAGGAACGATTCTATTTGAAGCGGTCCATCATTTCAATCAGGCGCTTACATGGATAGATCGCCCCGAACAGAGGCTTCAACTGGTAGAGCTGAACTTAAAGGCAGGGATAAAAGCGAAGCAAACGACTGCACATGAGACAGCCTTACAATATATGCTTCAGGCAACAGCGATACTAGAGGAGCAGAGCTGGGAGGAGCATTATGGGCTAACCTTCCGGGTATTTCGTGAGAGGGCCGAGCTCGAATACTTATGTTCACATTTTGATAAGGCCAATGAATTATTTCATCTGTTAATCCATAAGGCTGCGACAAATACGGATAAGGCTTACATCTACGCGATGAAGGTTCAATTGGAAGCAAGTAATGATAACCATGAAGAGGTTATCTCCTTAGGTCGGCATACATTATCGCTATTGAAAGTGAGCCATCAATTTGATCCTAGCTATGTTCAATTGACGCTTCAATGGTTAAGATTGCGGCGCAGATTACAGAAGGTCTCACTCGAATCGCTTAATCTTTTACCGCCGATGACCGACGAGGCTCGTAGAGTCGCAATGACCACTTTAGATCATACGAGCAATGCCTGCTTCTATGTCAACCGAGATGGGTGGCTCGCTTCTTCCTTCACCATGATTGAATTGACGCTCGATTATGGGATGACTCCGGAGGCTTCCATTGGATTCATAGGCTATGCAATGTTTCAATACTATTACTTCCGTAATGATGAAGAAACATTTAAATGGGCCATGCTGGCATGCAGCTTATCGGAACCCTATCCGAAAGTGCATATGACAACCTTAGCTGCGTTCGCAATGTGCTACGATAGCTGGCGGCATTATGATCCAGCTATGCTCCGTATGTTTACAGATAAAGCAGGTAAAGTGGGACTGGAATCAGGTGACTTATGGAAGGGCAACCAGAGTGTGCTAATCAACTGTGCCTCCCTTTTGCAATTTGGCCATCCGTTAGGCGATATCTATGATCGGTTAATTGCTCATTCCGGTGATTTGCTGCGCCATAACAACAGTCTTCATTGTAAGCAGGCTATCATAGCTGCAGCTACTCTAGTTCGATTGACAGGTTATCGCTCTCTAGATGATCCATTTAACATCGCAGAGATTAGCGAACCTGATTTTGCACAATCGGTTCATGGAGATACCTTTAATTTTATACAAGAAATGGTCTGGATACACCGATATTTGACAGGTTATGTATTTGGGGAGTACCGCGAAGCCAGTGAGGCATTAGCGAAATCAGCTGCCATTATAAAATCACGTGAAGATGGCTTAGACAGTCCTATACAGACCGTGTATGAATGTTTAGTCTGGGCTCAGTTGTATGAGGAATATAACGCTGAAGAGCAACGTGTATACCGGGTAAAAATGCACAGTCGGCTGAAAAAAATGAAAAAGTTTGCTAAGCGTTGCCCGGAAAATTATGAGCATAAATATTTGTTGATGAAGGCTGAGCTGACTCGCCTATCGCGAGATCCACGACAAGCTGAAGCCTTGTATGAGCAGTCTATTGAGGCTGCTCGTATCAACGGCCATATTCACGATTTAGCGATGGCGGCGGAATGCTACGGCAAATATGGACTTCGTCATGGTAAATTACATCTAGCAAGAATCTATATGACTGAGGCCTACGAGGCTTATCTGCAATGGGGCGCAAAGGCTAAAGCGGCTGACCTTGAGCAGCAGCATAGTCATTTGCTGCATATTAAACGGGAGCCCGGGCTCGATCGAGTAGATTCCCTTTCTGTAGTTATGTCTGCTCAAGCTTTATCGGGCGAGATGGAGATGAGTCGATTATTGGCCACGCTGATGCGGATCATGCTCCATAATGCTGGGGCCGAATATGGGGCAGTTATTTTTGATCATGATGGCAAATGGATGGTTGAAGCTTACGGTACCTCAGAGGCTCAGCATATCGAATCTGTTCCTCTCGGGGAAGAGTCAGATCTTGTTCCGGCAGCGATCATAGCCTATGCAGCAAGAACACAGGAGCAGGTTGTATTACATGATGCGCTCAGTGAGGGGATATTTACGCGTAACGTTTACGTTAGGAAGAATAGACTGAAATCGGTTCTTTGTCTTCCTATCATGAATCAGAATAAATTGGTTTGCTTGCTCTATTTGGAGAATAACCTATCCCCGGGTGTATTTACGCCAAGTAGACTCGATGTGCTCAAGCTGCTTGGTTCACAATGCGCAATCTCAATCGCTAACGCCAAGCTGTATTCGGGAATCCAATATCTTAAAAAAAATCTAGAGGACCAAGTTGTAGAAAGAACTCGTAGTCTGGAGCGTTCGATGCGAGAAACATCTGCGGCTTTGGCCGAAGCTACCGTCTTTGAGGAACGCAATCGTATTGCCCAAGAGATTCATGATATTGTTGGGCATACACTTACATCGACGATTCTGCAGATTGAAGCTGGCAAGCGGCTGCTTCAGAAAAAAGATATAGATAGTGGCTTTCAGCGATTGGTTGAGGCACAGGATCTTGTTCGGCATAGCTTGAATGAAATCCGCGGCTCTGTCCATATGCTGAAGGAGGACAAGTATTCGGACCTCACGGTCATGTTGAAGCAACTGATACGCGATACTGAACGTAATGCGGGCGTTGTAGTCCATGCCATTATTTATGATCTGCCGGAGGCCATGTCAACAGCCTATAAAAAGGCCATCTATCATGCTTTGCAGGAGGGCCTAACGAACGGAATCAGACACGGTAAGAGTACGGAGTTTCATTTTAGTCTGGAGTCTGTCGGAGCAAATTTACAGTTTAGGCTCAAAGATCGTGGGTCAGGAGATAGTCATATAGTGATGGGTTTTGGACTTAGGACGATGAAAGAACGGGTGGAGCAACTGGGAGGTAGCTTATCCATCGATTCAGAAATGAATGAGGGCTGTCTACTGGAAATCGATCTGCCAATGCGAAGGGTTGGGAATAGAAAATGAGTAAGATAAAGATTGTAATTGCCGATGATCAATTGTTGACGCGTGAAGGACTTCGTACCATTCTGGATCTGGAGGATGATATGGAGGTGGTCGGCGCTGCCAAGAACGGGGAAGAGGCCTGCGAGATGGTGGAAGCATTCCAACCCGATCTGGTACTGCTTGATGTTCAAATGCCAATCATGAATGGGATCAGTGCACTAAAACGGATCAAGCAGATACGTCCGGATATATTCATTCTGATTTTAACCACTTTTATAGAGACCGATTATATTGTTGAGGGTATGGCATTTGGAGCAAGCGGCTATATGCTGAAGGATATGGATGCTGATAAAATGATTTCTTCGATCCGTGATACGATATCCGGGCAATTTATTCTGCCAGCTCCGGTAGCAGCCAAATTGGCGACGAGGATGAATAGATTGACGGAGGAGTACGAACATTGGCAAAGATCCAATGTAGATCGTATGAGTCTGACAGAACGGGAAGAGGAGCTGGCGCAGCTCATTATCCGGGGACTTAACAATCGCGAAATTGCCGATACACTGCATATTGCGGAGGGGACAGCCCGTAACTATATTAGTAATCTTTATAGCAAATTAGAGGTGGTTGACCGGGCTCAAGCGATTGTGCGCCTTCAAGCTATAATGTAAACATAGTTGATGCTAACGAATTACTGTAGGGGCCAAGTAATCAAACATCGGAAAATTTCTCAGTACTCCAAATGTAACGGTTAGGATCAACATCACAGCCATAATTCCATGGCTAAGTGGTTGGATACGTTTCTTTTCAGTAATTATACAACATATACAGAGGCGCTAGAATAAATAGCAACGGGTTAAATCTAAACGCCTGAACGAAGTCGAACTTTAACGAGGATAGAATAACTCTTGTGATTCCACATCCCGGACAATAAAATCCAGTCCATTCATGAAATAGACAAGGTATACCTAGATTGGTTAAAGGCATCCATACCGTGAAATACAGTAAGCCAAGGAGACTTAAGGACACACTCCAAAATAGTTTAGGGTGTGTCCTTCTATGAGTCGTAAAATTATACCAATTTGTTAACATCAGATTGCACCAAAGCGTATGTGACAATACCAAAACTAAAGATTGTGAGGATCACGTACAGAGCTGAATTATCGGATACGAGATAGCCGCGTTGTCTTTGAGCTTCTGCAACATGTTTACCGATCTGGTAGGCCCAAACCAGGCTCCATATCCCGCAAGTAATCAATGTTAGAAGAAAATGCTTTCCTCCTGTGAATGTGTAGTCTCCACTTAGCTTTCCTACGTCATTCGTTAGAACAATAAACCAAAATATTCCATATATTCCACATGTAATTAATGACAATATAATGGAAAATGCGACACTCCTTTGACTAATCACTGTTCACTCTCCTATGTATTTATATGAAAATTTTACATTATTATCATAGACAATTGTGAAAATATATACAAGATAATATTTGGTAGTTTGTTTTTTAATAAACGTGGAACAAGCTTACTATCTGGATATAGTGGATTCCTTCATGAATATGAAATATACTTTTAAAGATTAGCCGCAAGACAGCTAGAATTTGAACTACGATTGGAGAAAATGAAACAATGTCTAATTTACCGAACTGCCCGAAATGTAATTCTGAGTACACTTATGAAGATGGAAGTCTACTAGTCTGCCCGGAATGTGCACACGAGTGGACATTAGAATCAGAGTCTGAGAATAGTGAAGATCAAAAGGTTATCAAAGATGCCAATGGCAATGTATTAAACGACGGCGACTCAGTAACTGTAATCAAAGACCTTAAGGTAAAAGGAAGCTCATCTGTTCTGAAGATAGGTACCAAAGTCAAAAACATCCGTTTAGTGGACGGAGATCATGATATTGATTGCAAAATTGATGGGTTTGGAGCTATGAAATTAAAATCCGAATTTGTTAAAAAGATATAAAAGAAAGAATCAGCATACCTTCGATAGAAGTAGGGCTGATTCTTTCTTTTTTAGGTAATATTTAAAGGCGTGTCATCTTATGATTTCAACAATTTGGTTTCGTCCTGCATTTTTGGCTTGATATAAAGCCTTGTCCACAGATTCGAATAAATCATTTAGTTGATTGGTCGGACTTTCTGCATACTGCTCTGCAAAATTATTAATGGACAGTAGTCCCATGCTTACAGTGATGGATACAGAATGAGCAACCTCATCCACATGTACTTTATTAGCCTCTATCATGAATTTGATATGCTCTGCCCAGAGGTTTGCTTGTGTGTGGTTCGTATTTGGTAAATAGACGATAAACTCTTCCCCGCCATAGCGTGCCAGAATATCCGTCTCCCTTAGCGATTGCTTAATGACCTCTACCGTGCTGCAAATTACAACATCGCCCACTAAATGGCCGTAATTGTCGTTCACCGTTTTGAAAAAGTCGATATCCAGTAGAATGATGGCAAAAGGCTGCTTCAATATCATATTTTCTATAATCTCTTGTTCTAAGTACTGCGTTAAGTAATGACGGTTATAACAACCTGTTAAGCTGTCGGTTATGGCCATCTGCTTGAGTTTTTGGTTGGTCTGAGAAAGCTCATTCTGGATTTCAATTAATGCCAGATTACGCTCTTGCAGGACCTCGTTCTGCTGATTAGTCTCAGCAATGAGGCGATGCAGCTCGCTTCTATCCTGAAAGGTGAGAATCCGTCCAACCATGATCTCGCCTACGACAATGGGTTCCGCTGTAATATTGATGTATGCTTGGAGCGAGGTGTAGAATACTTCAACTTCGCTTCTCTCCATGGGCTGTTTAAGATATGTATGTTGAAACAATCGGAAAGCGCTGGCAGTCTGCTCCAGGGGTGTTAGCGCCGATAAGTCGAAGCGATCACCGATCTGTAGGTTGATTTTTGGCAAAAGCGATCGGTTGATCTCTACTACAGTCTCGTTATCATCCAGTACAAGAATACCTAGTGTGAGTGTGTCAATGATATCCTGATGAGCAATGGTTACGAGATCAAATATTTTATCACGATGGATGGCAATGACGAAAAAGATGGCAGAGATTAGTATCCCCAGAGAGGTCATCCCCGGAATCACTGGCTGAGATTTAAACAGTACTACATTAAGAAAGACATCCAGTAATACAAATACAGTCAGCACTATCACACCTTTGAGTACATGAGTAACCTGTTTTTTGATCCGCTGTGTGGCGTTCGATATAAGTGCTGAATAGATGATATACAGAGAAATAATAATGGTGCAGATCAAGAAGAGAATAAACAGCCAAAAAAGCGGACCATAAGATCTTTCAACATATCCACCATGCATTGGCAGTACAAAGCTTTGCTTTGGATTGACGATCACTCCAATTAAGATCAATGCTGCGACAATGTATAGGATCAGCGTTTTCTTTTTTCGGAGGAGATATGATTTTCCAGTGAGAAATATCGTAAAAAGGAGCCATCCAATCGTTAACAGTATCGAGTCAATAAAAGCGAGCTTCACATAAAACAATTGAACATCGGGATCCGCTGTAGTTTTGAGAGCAAATTGACAGAAGGGCCATAACATCATCGTGAAATGGAAAGTCAAGTAAACCTTATGTAAGTTAGTGATTGTTACAGTAACAAATATGTAGATGAATAGAACGAAAAGAACGAAGAATAATGATAAGTCAATCCATGTCATGACATTCAATTCGGTAACACCTTCTTATATAAAAAAATAGGTTCATCTTTATTCATTTAAGCTCGAAACCTTCTCCCACTCGGTTAGCAGCTCTTTTACGCTCTGTGCGGACTGTGGCTTACTGAACAAGTAACCTTGAATTTTATCGCAGCCTTGCTCCTGTAGGTAATCGAGTTGTACAGTTCGCTCCACACCTTCTGCAATAACACACATATTCATGCGTTTACCTATCATAATAATTTGTTCGACAAGAACGGCTTGATGTGTCCCTGTTCGAATGGAATCAATGAAGGACTTGTCTATTTTTAAAGTCGAGATCGGCATATGAGTAAGATAGCTTAAGGAGGAATAACCGGTACCAAAGTCATCCAAGGCAATTTTGATGTTGTGAGCTCTGAGTTCAGTAAGTTTACTGCTCACATATTCGTAAGATTCAACCAGAACACTCTCTGTAATCTCCAGCTCTAAGTATTCAGGGTCTAGTCCGGAGGCTTGCAAGGTGTCTAAAACTAACTCATTGAAGTCACTTTGCAGTAGCTGCAGCATTGAAATATTAACAGACATCGTCAGATGTGATAATCCTTGCTCATGAAGGCTTTTTAAAAAGGCACAGGCTGTTCTGAGCACCCACGCCCCGAGAGGAATAATGAGGTGGGAATCTTCTGCTATTTTGATAAACTTATCCGGAGGGACCATGCCTAGTATAGGGTTGTTCCAGCGCATAAGAGCCTCTAGTCCCGTCACTCTGTTCTGAGTCAGATCAATCTGGGGTTGATAGAATACCTCTAGCTCATTTTTCTCTAAAGCATTATACAACTGCTTCTCAATGTTCATTCGCTCAGTAAAGGTATCATTGAGCGGTTGATCAAAGACAATAATTTGACCCTTGCCAGCGTCTTTGGCTTTATACATAGCGATGTCTGCGCATTTAAGGAGTTCCATAATATTACTTCCATGTTCGGGGTGAGCACTGATTCCGATGCTTAGGCTAACATGTAGCAGACTGTCATCCATCTCAATCGCATCTTTAAAACCGGCAATAATGTGAGAGGCTACACTAGTTATACACTGACTGTTCTCAATAGAATATAAAAGAACGATGAACTCATCCCCGGCGAAACGATACACTTCCCCACTACTCCCAACCAGGGACACCAATCTCTCACTAACCTTAACAATTAGGCGGTCACCAAATTCATGGCCCATCGTATCATTTACATATTTGAAGTAATCAATGTCGATGAACATTAAGGCTGCAATATTATTCAGTTCCAAAATGTGAGGCCCATTCTCATAAAAAGCTAATTTGTTGGGCAAGCCGGTTAATAGATCATGATACGCCAGGTAATGCATCCTTTCTTCATTCATGGCTAGCTTCTCTTGATTCTCAATGAGCTGATCATATTGCTGTCTGAGTTCTTCTTCCGTAGCTGTGATTTCCTCATAGGCGGCCTCTAGATTTTCGTGGGCGCTCACCCTATCTCTATAGGCAAGATCCAGCTTCTTCTCGATCCTTTTAATCCGTTTCAGAGTACCTAGAATTAATGCAAAGATAAGCAAAGCTGTTATGAGAATAAAGAACCAGCCTTTAATTATATTAATAAGTCTTATCCACTCCGGATCTCGCGTAAAAGTGGAAACGGCCTTATCTGTTAAAGGGATCCATAAGCACCCAACAATAAAATATATTATGGCGATTTTTAAGGAGCCCCGAACAGGATTGAAGGTTTGTTTGGATATGGAATTTTTGTGTTTATTTCTTTGAAGCATATGTCCCTCCTATATCAAGCATGAGATGCATGAGAGCTACTTGTTTTAGATCATTTCAACATATTTCATCAAAATCCTCTATTTGTCAGTGATGTTCTGCAAATTTTAAAAATGAGTTTTTGGACAAGCTGGAGCTAGGCATTAATGCCTAGCTATGCTTGAACGTAACTTGTGTTATAATCAAACAAACAACTCGAAGAGAAAATTATAGTTAAGGGGGAATCGTAAGTGGAAATAGGTATCAGTACGTTCGTAGAAACAACACCGGATGTTCAATCGGGGGAGTTAATAAGCCATGCACAGCGATTGCGCGAGGTAGTAGAGGAGATTGTTCTTGCAGATAAGGTGGGTTTAGATATATTCGGTGTGGGTGAGCATCATCGAAAGGATTATGCCGCATCTTCTCCAGCTGTTTTGCTGGCTGCGGCTGCCTCACAGACGACACGAATTCGGCTGACCAGTGCGGTAACCGTGCTGTCCTCTGCTGATCCAGTACGTGTATTTCAGGATTTTGCAACACTTGATGGAATCTCAAATGGACGGGCAGAAATCATGGCAGGCCGGGGTTCTTTTATCGAATCTTTCCCGCTCTTTGGATACGATTTAAATGACTACGATGAGTTATTCGATGAGAAGCTGGACCTGTTGTTAAAAATAACGGCATCTGAAAAAGTAACCTGGAGTGGAAATCACCGACCAGCCATTAATAATCTGGGGATTTATCCGCGCCCCGTTCAGAATCCTTTGCCCGTATGGATTGGTAGTGGAGGCAATACGGAATCTGTGATTCGTGCTGGCCTGCTCGGGCTGCCACTTGTGCTCGCAATTATTGGAGGAAGTCCGTTGCAATTTGCTCCACTGGTGAAGCTCTATAAGAAAGCGGCGGCCCAAGCAGGACATGATGTGTCGAAGCTTCCGGTTGCCTCACACTCGCACGGCTTTATTGCAGAGGATAATCAGCTTGCGGCCGATATGTTCTTCCCCTCTACGCAGGCTAGCATGAATGTGATTGGTCGTGAGCGTGGCTGGGGTCATTATAGTCGGGCGAGCTTTGATGCGGCACGTAGATTTGAAGGTGCTTTATATGTAGGAGATCCAGACACTGTTGCTGAGAAGATTATTCACCTACGCAAACACGTAGGGATTACACGCTTTATGCTGCATGTACCGCTAGGTACGATGCCTCATAAGGATGTAATGAGAGCCATTGAACTATTGGGTACTGAAGTAGCGCCAATTGTTCGAGCTGAGATATCGAGATGGGAAGCAGAGGTCGAAGCAAAATAGGATTGATCCTTTCTGGATTAATCAGTATAATCTTACCAATTTATTGAGGTTGTACTGATTGGAGGAGGAGACTGAAGTGGCGGATCAAATCATAGCGGATAGACTTGAGGAATTAGGTATTGTCCTACCTAGTGCTAGTGAACCTGCGGCAAAATATGCTAACTTCGTTATTGTTAATGGATTATGTTTTGTATCGGGAAAAGGACCTGCCGGGCATCCCAAAGGCAAGCTGGGACAAGACTTCACCACCGAAGAAGGCTATCACTTTGCACGTCAGACTGGTATAGAGATCCTTGCCGTCCTTGAGTCAGCTTTAGGCTCCTTGGATAAAGTGAAGAGAGTGGTCAAAATTCAAGGATTTGTGAATGCAGAACCCTTATTCGAAGAACATCATAAAGTGCTCAATGGCTGTTCGGATTTAATGCTGGAGGTATTCGGAGACAAGGGCAGTCATGCTCGTTCGGTATTGGGCGCTGTTTCTGTAAGGGATAATCTTCCGATCATTATTGATTCTATTTTTGAAGTGGATTAAAAAGAAGGCTGTGGCACCGAAAGGTGACCGCAGTCTTCTTTTTACATGGTTTGAGCTGTAGTTAGACAGCAACCCCAATAATTGTAACAAAACTAATTACCCTTTTTTTAGTAATAATAATCGAACATATCAATCAACGAGGTGATGACATCATGAGGATTCATAAGAAAGCTACACTACTTGTACTACTTACATCTATACTCTATACTGCTCCAGCCCATGCGGCGGTGACGCCGCAGAATCAGGTTACAGGCGTTTTTCTGGATGATCGGCAGCTTGAATTAGAGGTTCAGCCCTTGCTCATAAACGGTACAACGCTTATTCCCATGCGCAAGCTGTTTGAAGAACAGGGAGCAAAGATTTCATGGAACAACGATACCAAAACAGTTAAGGCCACTAAGGGAGCGTTGGTACTGACTTATCAAATAGGAGATTTAACCGCGAATAAAAATGGACAAGCCTTAGGCTTAACCGTTCCGGGTCAGGTTGTCGGTGGTAATACGATGATGCCGCTGCGTTTTGTCAGCGAGGCTCTAGGTAGCACCGTGAAGTGGGAGGCTAACAATCGGATCGTCCGCATCTATTCAGCACTGAATTACGATTCAACGATTCGTTATGGGGTTAACCTGCGCAGTTCGCCGAATTCATCGGATCAATCAGGTGTCCAGCAAATGTTGTCCGTAGGCGATAAAGTCCATATCGTTAGAGAAGTGGATGCTTTGTGGTTAGAAGTGCGAACGCAAGACAACAAGACGGGGTACATATCTGCTAAACCGAAATATAGCGATTATACTAGTGAGTCGCTCGCTGAGAAGCAGGGAAGCGCGTTGCTTGCTTACGGAGAAAAGTATCTGGGAACCCCTTATGAATTCGGTGCAGCGACGAACCAGACGTCTACCTTTGACTGTTCTTCTTTCGTAGGGCATTTATTAGAGAACGTGTTGTCGGTGGATCTGCCACGCGCCTCTTATAATCAAGCCAAAGAAGGGAAGGAAGTTGGGATCAGCGAACTGCGCAAAGGAGATCTACTGTTCTTTAGTGCACGTGGTCTCGACATTGGTCATGTTGCCATGTATGCAGGAAATAATCAGATATTGCATACGTATTCTAAGGAGCAAGGCGTCCATTATGAAGCCCTGAGTGAGAAGTGGAAGAAGCGTTTTGTGACGGCCCGTAGAATGTTCTAGATTGGGTAGCGATTAGGCTATAATGATCACGATGAAGAAGCATCCGAATACATTTGGGGGATGAAGCATAGTGACTAAAACCATCGTAGAAAAGCTGAACTTACAAAAATACAACCAAGTAGCGATATTGAGTAAACCAGAAGACTCCGATTATTTAGCGGAATTGACGGATTATGACACTTCGCTAAATGGGGCGTATGATCTTATATTTGCCTTTGTACTAGACATGGCGTCGTTACAGGAACTAGTGAACCGTGTGATTGAGCAACAGCATCTTCATAAGAATGGCTATCTCTTTGTGGCGTATCCTAAAAAGGGAAACAAAGTGTATTCGACCTTTATTCATCGTGACGACTTACTAGAGGGTTTGGGCAGTGATGAGAATGGCTACATCGGGACAAGCAATATTAAATTTGCACGCATGGTAGGTTTGGATGATGTCTTTACAGTTGTGGGGTTAAAAGAGGACGCTAAGGGGAAAGGTCAGCTTTCCAATACCCCAAGTCAATCTGTGGATGACTATATTTCTTTCATTCCAAATGTGGAGCAAGATCTGAAAGATACGTCGGATTTGCTTGCGATCTATGAATCGCTTACCCCGGGATACCGCAAAGACTGGGCTCGATATGTCTATAGTGCCAAACAAGAGGCAACAAGAGCTAAGCGTAAAGAGGAAATGAAGAAGATTCTACAGGCTGGTTATAAGAGTCGTGAGCTGTATCGGCAAGCCAGTAGTACTGAACTCTAACTAGACCTTTCTTCATCAAAAAGATTATTTGTAGACATAACGACGGTAAATAATATTACAACAGTTCTATTGATTCATCATAGATTTCATCAAAACCACTTCATCCTAGGAGTGGTTTTTAAGTTTGGGGTATAATGGATGGAGATCATATAGCACAAAACTACAGGGGTGAAATATAGATGAAGCGTATTACGATTTTAATTGCCGATGATGAGGCGGAGATTGCGGATCTGGTGGCTTTGCATTTGCAAAAAGAAGGGTATCATATCATTAAAGTATCCGATGGGCGGGCAGCGGTACAAGCTATTGAGTCCCAAACGATAGATTTGGCGATTCTGGATATTATGATGCCAGGGCTGGATGGCTATGAGGTAACCCGTCACATTCGGGAGCAGCATCATCTGCCGATTATTTTTTTAAGTGCGAAGACTTCTGATCTGGATAAGATCACGGGACTTGTCATGGGCGCAGATGATTATATGACCAAGCCGTTCAATCCCATGGAGTTAGTCGCCCGCGTTAATTCTCAACTACGGCGCTCTATACAATTCAGTCAGCCCGCAGCCGTTCTTAAGTCGGTCCTTGAAGTTGGTGGGTTGACGATTTCACCAGATGAACATACCGTCACTCTTTACGGCGAGGTAATAGACCTAACTCCGAAAGAGTTTGATATTCTGCATTTATTGGCGAGCCATCCTAAGCAGGTGTTTAGCGCGGAGAGTATCTTCCAGCAGGTATGGGGAGAAGCTTATTATGAGAGTGGCAACACGGTCATGGTGCATATCCGTACCTTGCGCAAAAAGCTTGGTGAAGACATCAATAAGAACAAATTTATTAAGACAATCTGGGGTGTAGGATATACCTTTACTGGGTAAGGCCGCTGAGCCCTTATACATTTTAAGAAAAACTTTATAATTGTCCTGCTTTTCTTTAAAGTGTCTTCGTTATTCTATTCCTATCAAGCATAAACGTCTTAAGGAAATGGGAGGACATTACGGATGAAAAAGTGGGGCTTTTTGGTGATCGTTGTGTTATTTCTTGGTTACGCTGCCGCTCGTTATTTACCGGATACGGGTAATTTAGCTGATAAGAATGATAAGATCCAGAAGGGATCGATTAGAGATAGCGATAGTTTAAAGGTGGTTACGCAAGATCAGGTATATCAAGGGGATTTATTGCTGGTGAACAAACAATATCCGGTACGTGAGGACAGCGTGAAGTCTGATATTGTGACCTTATTTGATCAGAAGGATCTGGTTCAGGGCTATGGATTACTAGATACCTCGATTCGGTTGTCTGAAAGTGTAGCACATAAATTCAATAAGATGATCAAGGCTGCTGAGAAGGATGGCGTGAATCATTTTTTAATTAGCAGTGGGTACAGGGACTTTGAGGAGCAAGAGCAATTGTATGAGGAAAAAGGTTCAGATTATGCTCTGCCGGCGCAATATAGCGAACATAATTTAGGATTATCGCTGGACATCGGATCGTCTCAATCGGAAATGAGCAAAGCACCTGAAGGCAAATGGCTGGAAAAGAATGCGTGGAAATACGGCTTTATTCTACGCTATCCGAAAGACAAAACGGAGATTACGGGGATTAAATATGAACCTTGGCACTTCCGTTATGTCGGCTTGCCGCACAGTGCGATCATTCAGGAGAAGGGGATCGTGCTGGAACAATATTTAGATCTTTTGAAGGAGAATAGTGAAATTTCAACGGTTGTAGACGGCAAAACATATACGGTGAACTATTATCCAGTATCAGGATATACAAGTATTAAGATTCCAAAGGAAGGGCAATATAAAACGTCGGGCGATAATATGGATGGCGTAATTGTCACTACATTTTGATGAGTACAGAGCCTAAGGACAAGTCAACTATGAAATTATTGCTGGCAGCTGTCTTCATCATCTATATGTATTTCTTGATCCGAATTATCGTATTTAAAGGCGCACCTTTTAGCTTGCAATCACTTTGGGAACAGGCAGGGCGTATGCTCGAGCATCCCGACAGAATTTTTAAGCGACAGGGCAACTATGTACCCTTTAAAGAGATCTCGCGGGGGATAGAGCATCTGTCACTTTCAGATCCTTTTTCATCACTTAATTTAGTGGGCAATCTTCTTGCATTTATTCCGTTTGGAGTCTTTGTTCCAATGCTGTTGTCGCAAAAAGTAAGGTTATTTCAAAAGGTCTTCATGCTCTCTTTTGCGCTGAGTCTGAGCTTTGAAGTTACACAATTAGTATTGTATATCGGCACCTTTGACGTGGATGATTTGATCTTAAACACTTGCGGTGGGGTAGTCGGTTACACCATATATAGAATGCTGGTTTCTTCTGGATTGTTTACAACTATATCGAAGCGGTGTTAGTATTTGTGGATGGTAGATATAGACAGAGGATAGAAGGGGCATGGTATGAAAAAGCGTATTTCGGATATTGTTTCCATCATTGTAGGAGCATTGCTGTTTTCCTTGGCCGTTAACTTGTTTGTGATTCCGAACGAGTTCGGTGAAGGCGGGGTAACGGGACTGACTATGATTACATACTATTTGTATCAGTGGTCACCAGGTATTGTTAGCTTAATTCTTAATGCTTTATTATTGATTGTGGGTTATAAATTTCTGGACAAAACGACGACAGTATACACGATTATTGCGGTGTTCTTTAACTCGTTATTCCTGATTCTTACGAAGAATTGGCATATCGCCAGCGATGAGTTGATCATCAATGCAATATTTGGAGGCATCTTGTCTGGTGTGGGTATCGGAATGATCATACGTGTGGGTGGAACGACCGCAGGGTCAACCATTATCGCCAGAATCCTGCATAAATTTTTGGATTGGAACGTTAGCTACGCTCTTCTCCTAGTCGATTTAGTTGTGGTATTTGCTTCGTATTTCATCATTGGTGTTCAAAGTCTGATGTTTACGATTGTGATGCTCTATATAGCGACTAAGGTGATGGACTTCATTATTGAGGGAGTGAATCCTAAGAAGGCCGTTACGATTGTATCCAAGGAGCAGGACAAAATTGCTGAACAAGTTAATGGAATCATGGATAGAGGGGTCACAGTCATTTATGGCCGAGGGTATTATACTAAAGAACCTAAAGAGCTGCTCTATATAGTCATTAGCAAACAGGAAGTAACCATGCTTAAGAAAATTGTAAGATCGATTGATAAAGAGGCTTTTATCGCCATTCACGATGTAAGAGATGTGTTCGGAGAAGGCTTTGTGGAGCTGGCAAAATAAGAGTGAAAGTGCTGTCCGGTGGCTACCTGAGCTGCTTGGACAGCTTTTTTTTGGATTGGGCATTCGAATGTGATGGATATCATTGCATTTTCTGTTTATTCACATTTTATTAAGTTTTAAAGTGATTCAGCGCACACTCGCTCATTTGCAGCTTCTATATGCTTTTTATAGAGGCATTATCAAATTGCAGGAGAGAGGGTATTCATATGTTAGATCAACAAACGATTTCTATTATAAAATCAACAGTTCCTGTATTACAGGTTCATGGAACAACCATTACTACGACGTTCTATGGTATGTTATTTGAAAACCATCCAGAGCTATTGAATATTTTTAATCATGCCAATCAGCGGCAAGGCAGACAGCAGACAGCGCTTGCCAACGTAGTCCTAGCAGCGGCTATGAATATTGATCAACTAGGGAATATCTTACCGGTGGTAAAACAGATTGCAGAGAAGCATCGAGCACTGGGTGTATTGCCTGAGCATTATCCGATCGTGGGTGAGACCTTGTTAGCTGCGATTGGGCAGGTGCTTGGCGATGCGGCAACTCCGGAAATTATAGGTGCATGGGCCAAGGCCTATGGTGTGATCGCAGATGCTTTCATTGGTGTGGAAGCAGAAAAGTATCGTGAAGCTGCGGAAGCTCCGGGGGGCTGGAGTGGATTCAGAAACTTTGTCGTCACTCGGAAGGTTAGTGAAAGTGAGCATATTACTTCCTTTTACCTGTCTCCAGAGGATGGAGGGGCTATCTCTTCTTATTTCCCGGGTCAGTACATCACGGTTCGTGTTCAGCCCGAGGGGGAAGAATATTCCCATATTCGTCACTACAGTTTGTCCAGTGCTCCGGGACAGGCGTATTACCGTATCACTGTTAAAAGGGAAGGTGAAGGGATAGACAGACCTGCGGGCGTCGTATCCGCTTATCTGCATGATTTCGTCCAAGTAGGCTCTATATTAGAAGTGGGCTCTCCAGCGGGCGATTTCGTACTGGATCAGCGTAGTGACACTCCGGTGGTTCTAATCAGTGGGGGTGTAGGCTTAACCCCAATGGTAAGTATGCTGGAGACAATAGTTGCTGCACAGCCAGAACGCGAGGTAACCTATATTCATGCAGCCATCAATGGAAGTTTGCATGCTATGAAAGATAGGGTGGCAGATTTAGCGCAATCTCATTCTTCTCTTCGGTCCTATGTATGTTATGAATCTCCAAACGAAGGAGACCAGTACAATAGATCTGGTTATATTGATCTTTCTTGGCTTCAAGAAATAGCAGATGTGAACTCTGAATTCTATTTCTGTGGGCCGACCCCATTTATGAAGGTCATATATAAGGCGCTCAAGGAATGGCGGGTACCTGATGACAGAATTCATTTTGAATTTTTTGGTCCTGCCGGCAGTTTAGAAGAATAATATAGATAACAAAAAGCGCCTTAGCCGATTGGCTGAAGCGCTTTTTGTTATGCGTTAGTATTTATTTGAAAGAAGCGAATGGATCGGTGCCTTTAGGCAATATTGAACTGAAATTAAAGGTGTAGGTAGGAATTCCAGCTGCATAAGGTGCGATTTCATATTGTTGATAGAAGATAGCTAAGCCACTTTCACTGACGTAGAAGGCTGGTTTATCTGTGAGTCCACCAGTTGACTCCGGAAAAGCAATATCCTTGGTGCTTGCCTTCAACATTTTATCTAGCTTTTGTTTGTAGTTTGGTTCTGCCTTTAGCAGGTCTTTAAGCTCTATCTTCTTACCATCCTTCAGCGAGAAGGTATGTCCCTCGCGCATGGTACCGCCGTGTGCTCCACCGCTGTAACCATATTGATCAACTACAATACTAAGCACGCCTTGACGGTTAAAGGTGACAACATAATTTTGAGAGTAATCATACTTATTCTCTATCGTGCCATCCCTACGGCTAGACTCTTTCTCAGCCTCTGACACGAATAGTTCAGCCTCTTTTTTGAAGGTGGTATTAATCGTGTTTTGTAATTCATCCGTCAGACCGCTGATCTGTGGATATTGTACTTTAATATTAGCATTCTTATTGCTCTTGTCTAAGTTAACAGAGGTGATCTTGATGTCATTCATCACCTTCTTGCTAAGTTCAAGTGATTTCTGAGCTGGATTATATACGCCTTGAACACCTAAATAATCATTTAACAGTTTAAATGGAACATATAAACGGTCATTGATCATCTTCACTTCATGATTTCCGGTCATGCTATAAATGTAATATCCGTTTAAATCGGTACTGACGCCATAGTCAGAGACCTCCATGTTCAGCTTCACCGAGTCACTACCTACACTGTAAGTCTTTGTGGTTGAATTGTATTGAATAGCAAGGCCGAAGGCATCACGCAATACGGTTAAAGGGATCATGGTATTTCCATCTACGATTTTTCCTTGCTGCGTTAAGAATTGGCCTTTATATTTAAGCACCACAGAAGGCTGCTGAACGGCTTGTTTGACTGTTTTTGTACCGGTAGTTGCAGCTTGAACAGAATTCCCTCCGAAGAATCCAGTACCTCCAAATAATACTCCAGTAGCTAATACAGCAGACGTCCATTTCATAGTTTTGTTCATGATTTAATTTCTCCTCTCCAATGATGGGCTTATGTAGTTCATTATGATTTTTGATGTTATCTATCACTCCTACAATTATACCTAGGCCCCCAATAGATTTGATTACAAACACGGTTACAGTGTTGTTGTATAGACGTGCAAAAGGTATATACTTTTTAACCATTTATTAATTTTTGACACAATCATGAGGACTTTAAAGTAATTACGGTAAGCTCGGGACGACAATTAAAACGTATAGGCATACGAGTCACTCCAATTCCGCGTGTGGTGTAGACCTGGAGTCTACTATCTGGGAGCTGGTATAATCCACTTGAATATTTACTGCCGTGCGGCGGGGTATACAAGGCACCTACAAATGGGAGACGCACCTGTCCTCCGTGACTATGGCCGGACAATTGCAGATCTATGGGAAGATCACTGTATTCATCGGCAAAATCAGGCTCGTGCGCAAGGAGTAGAGTACATGCCTTATCAGGGATATGGCGTAGCGCCTGATGAATGTCTGCTTTGCCGACCCACGGATCATCCACTCCAGCTAGATAAAGCGCCTCCGCATTTTTTTTTAAGACAATATGTTCATTATGAAGTACGTGGAATCCAGATTGCGTTAACCCTTTCGTCACAGCTTTCCTAGTACCAAAAGCATCATGGTTACCTAACACAGCATATTGTCCAAAGGGTGCCCGCAACTGTGAACAGATGTCTACAGCCTCAGAAATATAATCGACAGAATGATCCAGCAGATCCCCGGTGAAGCAAATCAGATCTGGTCCTACATGTTGAACTTGCTTTACTAACTCTGTTAAGGCTTCGGACTTCGTATATACGCCTAAGTGTAAATCACTGAAATGAACGATACGAAATCTATCGAATGTTGGAGGGAGTAGAGGAAGCTTTATATCTATATGTTTAACTTCAAGCCAGTAGGGCTCAACCCAATGTGAATAAATGCCGGTTGCACCAGCGCTTCCAAGCAGCCCCAACGACACTTGAGCACTTTTCTTCAGAAATTGACGTCTGCTAATAGGTTTAGTATTCATGAATCCATCCTACGGTAGGATTGTTACTTTACTATGACAATATTCATTATGTCACCCATTGTGTCGATAAACTTACATATACATTTACTTAATGGGAGATGAACAGATGAGTATTATCGATGCCTTAGTCCTCGCAGCACCTTACTTCAAAAAGCTTCACTCGCAAGATATTATGATCGGTATTACGGACAGGGAAATCTTCCAGTATTATACTCCGAGTAATGCCATTGATTTTGGACTGGCTAAAGGAAGTCCTATTCCACCTGAAGACCTAACGCTTTCAAATGGATTGAAAGGTGAGGTTACCTTTAACCGGATTCCAGCAGAAATTTATGGATCTCCTGTGATTTCAACATGTGTGCCTATATATGGAACAGACAACGAGGTAGTAGGCGTGTTCGCAATTGCCTACACACTGGAGAACGAGAATAAGCTTGAAGTATTTACAGACGAGATTAATGGGATAAGCAATCACCTAATGGATATGGTTCAGAGCGTAGCTGCACAATCTGAAGAATTATCGGCTACCTCCCAGCAAATATTAGATAATACACGTAGAGCGGTAACGGAGTCTCAAGAAGTAAATAAGGTTACTAGCTTCATTCGTGAGATTTCTGAGCAGACGAATCTGCTAGGACTAAATGCAGCCATCGAAGCTGCGCGTGTAGGAGAGCAGGGGGCGGGCTTTGGCGTTGTGGCTAAGGAAGTACGCAAACTGTCTGTAAATACCAAAGAAGCAACCCATAATATTGAAAAATCACTCAGTGATGTTCAAAAATCCATTAAACAAATGGAGCTGGAAATTGAAGCGATCTCCGCTTCTTCACACGCACAAGCAGAACTGGTCACCGAATTCAGCGGGGTAATTGAGCGCTTGAATAAGGCCAGCAAAGAAATGACTACTTTCATGCAATCCATCATCCAGTAGGTGTATGCATAAAGTTACTTATCCTAAACCATGCTAGAAGAGAACAGGCGCATTTCAGAAGGGAGCGAATTTCATTTATGAAACAACCCGATTCCAGTCTGCAAGCGAACGACAATGTAACTCAAGCCAAAAATGCTTTAGGCAAGCTTCATTTCTCTGTCTCTCAGGCGCTTAGTCATCCAACAGAACAGACTTTGGCACAGGCTGAGAACCGTTTGGCGCATACCGAACAGGCGGTAGAACAAGCTCAGGCCTCATTAGGCCCCCAAGGTGTGGAGTTGGCTGAAGAACTGCTGGCCGAGGATAAGAGCAGGCTTGCTGCATTGAAGACGCAAGGGAAACGTTCAGAACGCTAGATGTTCCTGCTACAACCCGTGAAGCGACTAAGCTTCACGGGTTGTTCTCGTGCACTCTCATGTACTGTTTCCTTAAGGATGTAGCTTAGGATTGAGGATGGTATACTGGATTGAAGGTTCTAGCAAGAGCTTGGATGGGAGATAAACGATATGAATGGTAAGGACATTGAAGAGTTAACCCGGCAGGCGGAGGCTTTCATTCGACAATGTTACGCTGAACTTGATAAGACTGAAGCTGAGATGGATCATCGCATCCAAGCCGTACGAGAAGAAATTAATCAATCCGGGAGTTATACACATACAACGGAAGAGCTGGCTCATGGGGCAAGAATGGCTTGGCGAAATAATAGCCGCTGCATTGGCCGCCTCTTTTGGCAATCCATTGAGCTGATGGATGAACGTCTGGCAGAGACCGAGGAGGATATTGCTGAAGCTTTGCTGCGACATCTGGAAAAGGCGAATAATGGAGGTCGGATTCGTCCACTTATCACGGTCTTCCGCAGCGGGGAAGCTCCTGATCGGAGAATCCGGATTTGGAACCATCAATTGATTCGTTACGCGGGATATCCTGGTGATGCTGAACATGAACGCGCTGGTGATCCGGCATCGGATGAATTTACGAAAGTGTGCCAACAACTAGGCTGGCAGGGAACAAGGGGCAATTATGATGTATTGCCGCTAGTGATCAGCATAGGTAATGGGTACCCCCATGTATTTCCTATTCCTCAACACCTCATTCAGGAGGTACCGTTAACTCATCCTGAAATTGAACGTTTTGCAGAGCTTCAGCTTCGCTGGTATTCTGTGCCGATCATTTCGGACATGCAGTTGGAGATTGGCGGGATTCTATACCCCGCGGCTCCTTTTAACGGCTGGTACATGGAGACCGAAATTGGCTCACGTAACTTAGGGGATACTGGACGATATAACACTTTGCCGGCTGTAGCTGATCTAATGGGACTTGACCGCTCCAGTAACACAACGCTTTGGAAGGATCGGGCGCTTCTTGAGTTGAATCGTGCAGTACTGTATTCCTTTAAGCAAGCTGGGGTCAGTATCGTTGATCACCATACAGCAGCCGATCAATTTGTGAGATTTCAAGAGCAGGAGCAGGGACATGGACGTCAGGTTTCGGGACGCTGGTCATGGCTGATCCCCCCTATGTCTCCGTCGTCTACACCGATTTGGAATGACAGTAAACTGAAAGAATATGATTACAGCCCTCGTTTCCTTTATCAGCGATCACCTGTGGCCACCTGTCCTTTTCACTAGCAATCCAATTTATGATCAAAAAAGCGCCAAGTTCCCCTCATAAGGAAACTGGCGCTTTTTAGGCTTTTAAATGCTCTAGAAAGATTTGTTTAAGAAGCTCAAGCTGCTTGTCGGAGTCTAAATCCGATTCTAGCAGGAGGATGTTCTCTTTCATCGTTAGCTTTCTGGAAAAAAGAGCAAAGCTGTTCATCAGCGTGATTAAGGTCTCTTTCACAGGGAGATCGGCGCGAATAGAATCGTCTTCTACCCCATTTTGAATGATCCTGGAGTACTCATGCCAAATCTTACGGTTTAATGCATTGAAATCCAGAACGTCCTCAACAGGCTCATTTAAGTGAGAGGCATAGCTTTCAAAATTGACCATAAAAATAATGCTTAAATGATTTTGATCCTGAATAAAGAAATCAAATAACATCTCGATCTTTTCGAGACAGGTAAGTGGTAAGTCGGCTACATGCTTAAAGTAATCGAGCATTGGCTCTAGCATTCGGGTAGCCACCGCCACGATTAGCTTTTCTTTTCTAGGAAAATATCGAAACAACGTCGCAATCCCTATATTTGCTTCGCTTGCGACATCCTGCATCGTCGACTTTTCAATTCCTTTTTGCGAAAATATTCGTTCTGCTGATTCGAGAATCGTATATAATCGCTGCTGTTTACCTTCAGATCGTTCTTTTTCATAGCGTGCTTTAGGATTCATGAGGGATAGACCCTTCCATTTTTTAATTAGGTTCTTTAATTATTAGTATTATATCCACCGTTTATTGGATTAAGCAAGGAGAGGTTGTAGTTATTTCGTAAAAATGATATGATAAATATCACAGTGATAGTGTGACTATCATCACTGGAATTATTATATCACAATACGATTATAGAGGAGACTTAATTATGAATCGTCTAACTAATAAAGTAGCAATTATTACAGGTGCAGGCAGTGGCATGGGTCGTGAAGAAGCCCTTTTATTGTCCAAAGAAGGTGCTACAGTTGTAGCAACTGATATTAACGAAGCTGCTGTACAAGCAGTTGTAAAAGAAATCGAAGCCAATGGTGGACAAGCCGCAGCTTATGCACATAATGTAGCTTCCGAGGAAGACTGGATCAAAGTTGTAGAAGATGTGATTAGCAAATTTGGAAAAATCGACATCCTGGTAAATAACGCAGGGATCTCGTTCCCAGTTCAATTGCTTGAATCCACTGTTGATCAATGGAACAAAGTAATGAACATTAATGTAAGCAGCGTATTCCTTGGGATGAAACATGTTGTTCCTCAAATGAAGAACAATAAAGGTGGTTCCATCGTCAATATCTCCTCCATCGCAGGTTTGACTGGCAGCAGTGGTGCCGGCGCTTATACAGCTTCTAAAGGTGCCGTTCGTATGCTGAGTAAAGCAGCAGCTGTAGACTTTGGTAAAGATAACATTCGCGTGAACTCTGTTCACCCAGGCTTTATCGAAACTCCAATGAGTGCTGAATTTGTAAATGATGAAAGAATGCATAGCTTCTTTATGTCCCAGACTGCATTGCCACGCGTTGGACGTGCTTCTGAAGTAGCTGAAGCTGTATTGTTCCTAGCTTCTGACGAAGCTTCTTACATTACGGGTGTTGAGCTGCCAGTTGATGGCGGAGTCGTGGCTAAATAATAAATTTCTAAATAGGCAACACTAAGAAAGCCGTCTCATGCGTAGATATTATCTACGCGTGGGGCGGCTTTTTTTACATTAGCAAAAGCGTCTCTTTCTATTTAAATGATAAACATTTAATGGCCCATTTCTACCGAACATTAGCCTACAACTCTGCATAACATATAGCACTTGTAAGCAGGAGAAGGGTGTGGTTCAGAGATGGGCATCCAATTAACAGCGCTCCATTATGTATATTTGGCATTCATCGTGTTCATTATGGCACTTCTGATTAAGCGGCGGGATACAACGATGATCTGTATTGCAGGCATCTTTGTATTAGGCTGGCTCGCGACAGAAACGATAAGTGGTTCAGTCACAGGCGTATTCAACTCTTTTGTATATGCAACAAAGGAGTTAATGGGTACGATTATGATTATTTCGATCATTGTAGCCATGAGCAGAGTGTTAACACGTACCGGAATAAACGAGACGATGGTTGCCCCGCTTACCCGTTTTTTACGTACGCCGTTTATGGCATTTTGGGGCATTGGCTTGATTATGATGGTGACATCATGGTTCTTCTGGCCTTCGCCAGCAGTGGCCCTGATAGGGGTTGTGCTGCTGCCCGTTGCTATTCGTGTAGGATTGCCTGCACTTGGAGCAGCGATTGCGATGAATCTATTCGGTCATGGGATTGCGCTGTCGAGTGATTATATTATTCAAGGTGCACCTAAATTGACGGCAGATGCGGCAGGACTTCCGGTAAGCAGTGTCATGGAAGCGAGTATTCCGCTTGTTATAGTGATGGGTGTAGTCACTACGGTAACAGCCTATTGGATGATGCGACGAGACCAGAAGAACGGTACTTGGCGAGACGGACTTATTTCCGGGAAAAATGCCGCGAGTGCGCTAGCTGCAGACAATGACGCGGTCGAGGGTCAAGCGGTGATTCCTCCCACACTGAAGAAATGGCTGGCGATTGTTATCCCACTCCTGTTTCTAGCTGATGTAGCAGGCATGTTTCTGCTGGATTTACAGGGTGGAGACGCAACGGCCTTAGTTGGCGGGACTGCTGTATTTATCTTGGTTGTAGTTACGTTGCTCGCACATCGTAATAAGGGACTGGAGCAAGTCACCTCATATCTAATCGATGGACTTACATTTGGCTTTAAAGTATTCGGTCCAGTAATTCCGATTGCGGCATTCTTCTATCTGGGAGATTCGGCCTTTGCTGAATTGTTTGGTAAAGTCTTACCTGCTGCATCTCAGGGAATTGTTAATGATTTAGGGGTTGCTCTGGCGCATAATGTACCTCTAAATGGTGCTGTAGGTGCTGTGACCGCTACCATAACAGGGGCCATTACGGGCCTTGATGGTTCAGGGTTCTCGGGAATCTCACTTGCGGGGTCCATCGGAAAATTGTTCGCAGTTGCCACACATTCCGACGCAGCTACTTTAACTTCGCTCGGTCAGGTATCTGCCATTTGGGTTGGCGGGGGAACGCTAATCCCATGGGCATTGATTCCAGCCGCCGCCATTTGCGGCGTAAGTCCATTTGAGCTCGCTAGACGCAATGTGAAACCGGTGCTGATTGGGCTGATAGTTACAACGATTGTTGCTATGTTTCTGGTGTAGACCTGGCTTAGAATATTGATTCAAAAAAAGGCTGCCGGGAATATTCCGGCAGCCTTATATATTTATCGTATACCCTTCATGAAATTTTGAATCTTAGAAGAGAACAGGAAGAGAATTAACGCGAGCACAATGGCGACTCCGCCGATGACTCCGAAGTACAGCATTTCGGTATCCGGGGTATAGAACTTCACAATCTGAGCATTAATAGCTTGTGCAGCAGCATTGGACAAGAACCACATGCTCATCATCTGAGCAGTAAAAGCAGCTGGCGCCAGTTTGGTCGTTGCTGATAAGCCAACAGGCGACAAGCATAGTTCTCCAATGACGACGATAAAGTAGCTGAGAACCAGCCATAATGGATTCACCAGTGAATTGGCTCCACCGAAGTAAGCCGGTACCAGAATCACTAGGAAGGACAGACCGGCAAACAATAAACCAAGCGAGAACTTTTGTGGAATCGTTGGTTGGCGGTTACCGAGCTTTAACCAAAGCCATGCAAATGCAGGTGCAAGGGCGATAATAAACAGCGGGTTAAGCGACTGGAACCAAGCTGGAGAAATGTGTATGCCTGCAAAATCCAACTGGGTACGCTTATCAGCAAAGCTTGCTAGAACTGTTGAAGTTTGTTCCTGAATCGCCCAGAACATAATCGAAGCAATAAATAAAGGGATGTACGCGAGAATCCGTGATCGCTCTACAGCTGTTGTTTTGGGACTGCGGTACATCACAATAAAGTACATTGTAGGAATAAGTAGTCCTAACACCCCTACGATCTTAATGAATGTCTTAAAGGTGAGTGCTCCAGTAAGAATGCCGACCGTAACTAATAAAGCAAGTATAACTAGTCCAATACCAATCCAAGTAAATAATTTTTTCTTTTGTTCGGCTGGAATCGGGTTGCGTACAATCGTACCTGCCAGACCTAGATTTTTGGTGCGAGTCACTACGTAAACAACTAATCCAATAAACATGCCCACCGCGGCAATCGAGAAACCGAGATGGAAATTATTCATACCTACAGCGCCTACAATCAGTGGAGAGATGAATCCGCCGAGATTAATACCCATATAAAAAATGCTGAAAGCAGCGTCGCGGCGGTTATCTTGTTCGCTGTAGATTTCGCCTACAATACTTGATACATTGGGCTTAAGAAGTCCGGTTCCGAGCACGATCATAATCATCGAAGAAAAGAATAGCGTGGCATTTCCCGGTATCGCCAATAAAATGTGCCCAAACATAATTAGAACGCCGCCGTAAAAAACTGCCTTCGAAGTCCCAAAAATTCGATCCGCAAGCCATCCACCTATAATTCCAGACATATATACGAGTGATCCGTAGATAGACATAATTGAAAGGGCCATATCCTCTGGAAATCCGAGCCCGCCTTTGCTTACTTCATAATACATGTAGTAAACAAGGATCGCTCTCATGCCATAATAGGAAAAACGTTCCCAAAATTCAGTAAAGAAGAGTGTGAATAGTCCCTTAGGATGTCCAAAAAATCCTGTTTGCGGGACACTATCTACAATTTTTTGCCTGTCTGTTGCTGACATGAATCAAATCCCCCTTGATGCTAATTGCTCTTTTCATGAAGTTAACACAACTCTACACTACCTTAATATTTATAATACCCTCATGAGGAAAATCACAACCCTTTGGCGAGAAGGTTCTGAATAACGTCATATTTTTTAGTAATATTTCCAGCGGAAATGGGGAATTAACTTTTACTGTATTTTCAGTACGGATGAAAGTTGTTAAAAATTATAGTTGATTTTAAGTTGCATTATTTAGGAGATGAGCATATACTCTAATCAAGAAAGTGATTGATCAATAACCTAATTAGATCTAGGTTACGTAAGGAGATTATCATGACAACAGAATCTAGTTCCGGTCGCAAGAAATCGGATGAATCGGTCACCGTAAACCGCCGAGAACAAATCTTGGAGGCAGCGGTTGTTGTATTCGCCGAGAATGGCTACTACCGAGCTACAACAGCACAGGTTGCGGAAAAGGTAGGTATTTCTCAGCCCTATGTGTTCAAGGTGTTCAAGAACAAAGAAGAATTGTTTGTCGCTTCCCTGGAACGGGCTTTTGAGCGGATTATTCGATCATTTAAAGGCGTAGAAGCCCCCGCAGATCAAGTGTTAAAAGAAAGTATTAAAGTATACGAGTTGTTGATGGAGACACATCCGAATGAAATTATTTTGCAAGTTCAGGGGTTAGGGATTCGCGATGAAATCATTCGTGAAGCCATGCAAAAGGGAATGCTGGAGATCACCAACGTTGTGCACGGGAAGTTTGTCGCTGCTGGCATCGAGCAGCCTGAAGTAGAGGTAAGCACCTTTATGGCCAATGGTATGCTCTGCAATATTTCTATGGCCCTTGGAATGCCAGAGTTGAAGCCGAAACATCGGAAAGAGTCCTAGAGGTGAAGATACGTTGTAACATCTAAGAGCTTCGGTTCTTAGATGTCTGAGTACTAGTTAGTGATTAATCAATAACAATAATAGGAGGAATGATTATGTTAACAAAAGCGCTTGTGCTTGGTGCAACCGGGGGAACAGGGACGGTAATTATCGCTGAATTATTAAAAAGAGGGATAGAAACGGTGGCCTTTGGGCGATCGATTCCCAAGCTGGAGAAGCTGGCAGCAAAGCTGGGTAATCCCGCCGCTCTTAAGCTAATGGCAGGGGACGTATTTAATACGAAGGATATATTATCAGCTGCACAGGATGTGGATGTTATTTTTCATAGTGCATCTATTCCGTATAATGAAATGAGCACACGACTGTTACCTATGGGAGAGGCGGTCATGGAGGCGGCTAATAAGCTGGGGATAAAGGTTGTCGCAGTGGATGGCATTTATCCTTATGGAAGAAGACAGAATGACAAGCCAATCGACGAGGAACATCCGAAGAATCCACATACAAAAAAAGGTAAAGTGAAACTTGAGTTTGAACAAATGTTTTTTAGCCAGCGTTGGAGTAAAGCACAGCGGCTCATTGTCCGTTTACCGGATTATTATGGACCTACCGCCAATGAGGCTTCCTATTTAGGATCGACTCTGGCGTCCATCGCTGCGGGTAAACCTGCAGTGTTCATCGGGAATATGACCGTTGCCCGTGAGTATGTGTATTTGCCGGATGCCGCTGTCATGATTGTTGAGCTCGCTATTAGAGATGAGGCTTATGGTCAGAATTGGAACATTCCGGGGGCAGGCACAATCTCAGGGCGAGATATCGTTAGAATAGCGCAAGCAGCAAGCGGCTCTAAGAAGCCCGTTATCTCTTTAGGAAAGGCTGGACTATCGCTGCTCGGTGTATTTGTTCCAGTCATGAAAGAGATCGTTGAGATGCTGTATTTAACCAAAGAGCCTGTGGTCCTAAGCGGTGGTAAATACGAGCGTGTTGTGGGTCCAATTCCCGCTACTCCTTTTGAGCAAGGGATAACAGAGACTGTTCAAGCTCTAAAGAGTCGTCAGTCCAAGGCAGAATAAAGAGCCAGGCTCATTGTGAAAGATAGAATAAAAGGCAAACTTATGATACTATTTACTCCTATATAGAAAGAGGACGTGAGCTAAAATGATCAACATAACAATGCCCAATGTGGATGTTAGTATTACTAAACAAATCAACCCGCAGTTAAGCAATATCTATGGATTCACTGATTTCCATCTTATTCCAAGAGATTACGGTGGTATCTTTATGTTCTACAATGACCAAGATGAGTTGTTGTTTGTAGGTAAAGCGAGAAAGCTAAGACCCAGAATCAAAAAACATTTTGAAGATACCGTATCTGATATTAAGCTGCATCGAGACGAGGTCACCAGAATTGATGTAAGTTTAATCGAGAGCCCTGTTCATAGAGAGATCTACGAAACGTATATCATTAATGAATTAAAGTCTAAATACAATGTAGATAAAGTGATGTTCAGATAAGTTTAAGGAAGAGGCGCCGTCTAATGACGGTGCTTTTTTTGTGCTTAAAAGAAAATAGGAATGAAATAAGAGTATCGGTACACACTATGCAAGATAGTTAATAAATGCTTAAAAGGAGATAGGTCATATTGAAGCCTAAGTTTTTGATTGCAAAGCTAACTTTGTTGTGTATGTTTCTTGTTGTTAGTATAATGCCCGTAACTGCCGATGCTGCAGTGAAAGAGAAAAAAAGCTCACATAAGCAATGCTTAACACCCTCCGTAATAGAGCTTAAAGATAATCTTAGGAAACTATGGAGTGACCATGTGATATGGACGAAAAACTACATAGTTAGCGCCTTTGCGAATTCCGAGGACAAAGAGAAGGTACTGGCGAGATTGCTACAGAATCAGCAGGAGATAGGCAATGTTTATAAGCCGTATTACGGTGAGGCAGTAGGAGATAAGCTAGCTCAATTATTGCGGGAGCATATCCTCATTGCTGGAAAGGTAGTTGCTGCTGTACTAGCAGGTAATCAGGCGGATTTGGAAAAATACAATAAAGAGTGGTATGACAACGCTGACGACATTGCTAAGTTCCTTAGCGCACAGAATCCCAAATATTCGTATGAACAATTGAAAGAGATGTTTCATGAACATTTGGAGCTAATAACGGATGATGTGACAGCTAGAGCTAAAAAGGATTGGGATGCCGAGATCGTCGCTTTCGATAAAGGGCTGGAGCATATGATTATGTTTGGAGATATACTAACCGAAGGTATTGTTAAACAATTCCCCGATAAATTTAATTAAAACCAGAGCACCCGCAAGGGTGCTTTTTTCTTGTTGTTGGCAAGAATTTAGGTCTTTTGATCCAATTCAAAAAGTTAGATATAAAGGCTCACTTACAGACAAGACAAGTAAACTATAATAGACTCGTGGGCACTCGACATTTTTTGACATTTTTTTATAATTGAGGTGATAAGATCAATGATTTCTCCCTTTTTTAAAAAGAAAGATTCAGTGGATAAGCAGTCCAAACCGGGTATGGTTCAAAAGGTGCAATTATCAGAAGAGCAGGGCGAGGAAGTAGAGGAACAGATTGCTGGCGAGACTTTAGCAGGAGTGGTTACTACAGGGAAAGCGCCGCTTGATAAAAAATCACTCGATTTGATCTTCTCCGTGGAGCAGATCATTCAGGCCAGACAGCATGCTGAGACGAATATTAATGAACTTCAGGATCGGTTGACTCATTCCAGCAGCCATGTTGAACGTTTGAACCGGGACATGAAGAATCTCAATAAAGTGATTGAGGAAAGAGAGAAGAACGTTCGAGAGCTCGAGCATAAATTGATTGAGAAGAATCTGAAAGTCGATCAAGTGCTGGAAGATTATCGGGAGCTTCAGACTACCCTCACTGTAGAGATTGAAGAATTAAAGAGTACGATCGATCTGGAGCATCAAAAGTATGTAAATCTGATCCAAAAGCATAACGAAGCTCATGCAGAGAAGCTCAAGAAGATGAATGATCTGGAAGAGAAGCTCGGACGGATTGAAACTGAGAACGCGCATTTAAGACAGAAATACGATACGATCCGCCAAGAAAAAGCATATCTCTCCGGTATGATCAGCGATTTTACCAATCGTATGACCGTTCCTTTTGGGAATGGAAGCACACTGGCGGGACGAAATGACGATAACGGAGATACATAAGATTCATGGCAATGAATGAACCGAGCACTGTTCTAATGATTGAGTTGCTGTCGCTTGAGCATGAACAGGCCGGTTATCAGATTGAAGTAGGTTTAACCCGTGATATTGGGTATGCCAGACGCATGCTAAACATAGACGAATTTACATATGAACAACTAAACGCGTTGGCTCCCTTTTTCGGGGAAAGAATGAGATTGTCATTGTATCCGAAGTGGGATCCATTTCGCAACAGTTATTACAGCACACTGATTATTATGAATCAAACCTTCAGCGAAACCATGTATTTTGCCTGTTCTGAATATTATGTGTCTCAGCTTCTTCAATTAAAGCAAGTGAACGATCCCCATGTACAGGAAGAGATTACTGTTGAAACTACGCCACCCTCTATACCTCCAGCACGCAGGCTAAGAAAGAAGAGAAAAAAACGGGTTGGAAGACTTAGACTGCAGAGTATCATGTTCGCTTGTTTAGTAGTTGTATTGTTGTCTCTTCGAATGGGTGGTCAAGATATGGACCGTGCAGAAGGATTGGAAGGTCCCTCACTAGGCGCCAGCGCTGAGGGGATCGAGAAAATAGTCTCTCTACCGTTCATTCCTCCTATTGGTAAGATAGAAGCGACCCCTAGCCAGCAAGAGGAGTCTGAGCCTACGCCAGAACCTTCTAAACCTACACCAGAACCTACAGAGCCTCCTCAAGAACAAACACAGCGGTATGAGGAGATTAAATTAACCGGGAATAAATACACCTATAGCCTGCCGAAAGGTTACGTGGCCTTGTCATTTGATGATGGTCCGTCGAAGTATACGAAAGAAATCGTAGATATTCTAGTAGAACATGAGGTGGCAGCCACCTTTTTATTTGTTGGGAATAAGGTCGCTCATAATGTGGAAGCGGTTAAGTATGCGAGTGAACATCAGATGTCGATTGGAAGTCATTCGTGGGATCATAGCAAGATGACCGACAATGGGGCTAACGAGAATCAGAATAATTTGGCGAAGGCTAACCGGGCATTGGAGCAAATCATTCAATCGCCGATTACGGTTTTTCGGCCGCCATATGGTGCGATTAATGATAAGTTAGCAGCCAAAGTGACAGAACAGCAGATGAAAGTATTGTTATGGAATCGTGATTCCGAGGATTGGAGACGCAAGATCCCAGAAGACGTCATTCAATTTGTTCATCATACTGATCCGTCCGGTGCTGTATATCTTTTTCATGAAAAGAAAATTACCGTAGAGGCATTGCCTGCTATCATTCAGTATCTAAAAGGGAAAAACATGAAATTCGTCATTTTTAAATAACATCAATGATCCATGATTGGGTTTATCTTAGAATAAGAGTAGCTGTTACAGGGTTATGATCGCTGTGTTCAAAAGATAGGTCATGGCCCTGTACGCCGCTAATTGTGATATTCGGTGAAACAAGGAAGCCATCAATTACAGCCCGGAAATTTACACCCTCTGAATAAGCTACATCAAGTGTCCGGACGGACGGCACTTTAGCATCGACAGCCCATTGAAAGCCCTCCGGTTTGAAATCTTCAGGGAACTGCTGCAGCCATTCTGGCCAAGCTTGTGTAGTCTCAAAGGCCTCAGGGGTTGTGCCCGGTAAAGAATGATTCCAGTCTCCGCCTAAGATGAGGTAATTGCCTTTATCATTCTCTCTCTGAATATAAGTAGAAAGATATTCTAATTGCTGCTTGCGAATCGTTCCCCCTTGGTCAAAGGCTGATAAATGGAGGTTGATCAGGATCAGTTCTTTCCCGTTATCGACGGGGAATCTGCTCTCCAAAAAGGCGCGGTCAAGTTCAAACAGTTGACGAGGCCAGCTTTCTTTTCCCGGAAGATCATATCTAACGTTACTTGTGCTACTGAATTTAGATAAGGTTAATAAACCGCTATTTACTGAGCCCATCGGATCAAGAACGGGAATCGGTACCCAAGGCACCTTGTAGTTCGTTGCGAATACGTTGCTGTAATCAGAGAAGGTATTCGATAACAAGGAGACCTCATCTATATGGTTGCTACGAGAAGAACCGAGATCTACCTCCTGCAACATAAATAAATCTGAGCCTGAAGTGGTCATTAGAGAGGCTATTGCCTCAAGATTTGTCCTCGTTTGTTCCTCGCTGCTTGAACGTGATTTGGTCCCGCCATCCATAAAGAAATCCTGATCCTTATCCAGCCCAGCATAGCCAATATTAAAGGTTGTTATTGCAAAAGGTTCTCCCTGCTTCATCATTTGTTCCTGATTATGGTTTACCGTTAATGGAGTAGTCTCCTTGGGCTTATAATCGGTAATGGTAATATACAGTAAAAAGCCACCAAAGATTAGAACGGCAGCTAGAAGGGCAAAACCGATGATTTTTATTGTGGTTGAGCTCATTTGATTCGATCTCTCCTCAGATGTAATTTCATAGAACGGACTTCTAATGGTGTAAACTTCGACGCTTCGCTACAACTCCCCTTGTTTAAATAAAAAAAATTTGAGACAATGAGTAGTGATGGACTGAACTTTAATGTTTTGAAAAGAGGATAACGAATGAATATGGAATCCATTTATGGATTAACTTTTGATCAACTGGCGGCATGGCTGTTAGAACGTGGACATAAAAAATTTCGAGCTACGCAGGTCTGGGATTGGCTTTATCGGAAGCGGATTACAGAATTCTCAGAAATGCTCGATGTAAATAAAGATTGTGTAGAATTATTGGAGCAGCACTATGTGATCCATACGTTGGAAGAACATGTGAAGCAGGAGTCTGCGGATGGGACGATCAAGTTCCTATTCCGTTTGAAGGATGGCAACCTGATCGAGACGGTGCTCATGAGACAGAAATACGGTTTGTCCGTATGTGTCACTACTCAGGTTGGATGTAATATCGGCTGCAGCTTTTGTGCTAGTGGACTGTTAGCGAAAAGTCGTGATCTTTCCAGCGGTGAAATTGTAGAGCAGATTATGAAGGTTCAGCAGCATTTGGATGCAGCAAACCTCGAACAAAAGGTTAGTCACGTTGTAGTCATGGGAATTGGCGAACCATTCGACAACTTCAAGAACCTGCTCGATTTCTTATCGATTATTAAGGACCATAAGGGACTAGCCATCGCAGGAAGAGGCATTACTGTATCAACGAGTGGGCTTGCTAACAAAATCGTTGAATTTGCCGATGCGAATACACAGGTGAACTTGGCAGTATCGCTTCACGCGCCTAATAATGAGCTGCGGACGAAGATTATGAAGATTAACAAGGCCATTCCAATTGAGAAGCTAATGGAGTCCATAGATTATTATTTGGAAAAAACAAATCGCAGAATTACGTTAGAATACATTCTAATGAAGGATGTAAATGACGGCAAGGAGCATGCGCTTGAGCTGACCGAGCTAATCGGCGACCGGCGCCAGCTCGTCAATGTGAACTTGATTCCTTATAATCCAGTCGATGAGCACAGTCAATATCAAAGAAGCGAGCGGGAGACCGTACGAGCCTTTTTTGATACCTTGAAGAAGCAGGGCGTCAGCGTAAGTACTCGTCTGGAGCATGGTGTAGATATTGATGCTGCCTGCGGACAATTGCGAAGCAAGCAGATCAAGAAGTCGAAAGCTATGGCTTGAGGGACGGGCGACCCCTTCATGCAGCTTTTTGTGATACAATGACGTGGCAGGTATTAGGAAAAGAGGTTGATTGAGCAATGTTGACATTTACAAGCTACAACGTGGAGAATGTTAAAGATCCTTTTGGTATACTAACCGGTAAACGGTATGAATTCGTGGTTCAGCTGGATGTTCCAGAAGATGATGAGCTCTATGTAGAGAATGGAGTTTCCGCTAGAGCGATTATTAAAGTGGATGAAGATCAAGTTAGCATCGTGAGTTATGATCTACAGGAGACAACAACAGGTCAGTTGCTTGACTTTGATATGGAAGAGGACGAGGAAGCAGCATTACTCCTTTTCTGTAAAGAGCATTTGCCAGAATAATGATGCAGCATTGACATCCTTGCCCAATGTTCAATTGTGGCAGGGATTTTTATTTTCGCATGAATGTGAAATATAGGTTAAAATATTAGAAAGCATCCAAAATAGGAGTTGTATACATGTCTAATGAAGAAGTGTTCTTGACCAAAGAAGGATTGGCTCAATTAGAGGAAGAACTGAAGGAATTGAAGGGCCCAGGGCGCAAGGAATTGGCAGCACGGCTCAAATTGGCAATCAGCTATGGAGACTTGAAGGAGAATAGCGAGTACCATTCGGCCAAGGACGACCAATCGTTCATGGAGACTCGTATTATGATTTTGGAGAAAATGCTGACCAAAGCCAAGATCGTAGATGAGAGTCAGATGGATCTGTCAAAGGTTAGTATGGGTTGTATCGTTACCCTGAACGATATCGAATACTCCGAGAAGATTGAATATAGAATTGTAGGGGCTGCTGAAGCAGATGTCCTAAACAACAAGATTTCCTATGAAAGTCCGCTAGGCAAGGAATTACTGGGTAAAAAAGTCGGGGATATCGTTAGTGTAAACGCACCAATGGGTATCATCAAATATGAATTGCTTGAAATCAAAATGATGTAACACATGCTAAAAAGGTCTCGACCCCGTTATAGGGGTTGAGACCTTTTTTAATTATAGGTAATGGCTATTGTGTATATTGATTTCATATCTTAGACGTCTTGCTCTGTTGCGCTTATAGTTTAGAGTAACTTAGAGCAGAGGAGTACTGTTCATGATCCAGAGCGTGTTATCAACGTTGTATCAAGTCATCGTGCCATTATCCATTCCGGTGATCGTCGGTGCACTGCTTGGACGGTTTAAGAATTTGGATACTAAGCCGTTATTGACGCTCTATTTATACTTTTTAACGCCGGCTATTATTCTTAATACACTGGCTACGGCCGAGATTTCTATGGATGATATTTACAAGACGCTCGCTTTTTCGCTGCTAAATCTGTGCTTTTTATGGGCGATTGCAAATATCATCGGAAAGTTATTGAAGCTCGGCCCCTCTGAAATGTCGGGATTGACTCTGGTCTCGACATTTACGAATAGTGTGAATTATGGACTTCCCTTGGTGTTGCTGGCTTTCGGACAGCTTGGGCTCGATAAGGCTTCTGTGTATGTGATTGGGCAGATGATTATCGTGAATACTGTGGGCGTTTATTTTGCGGCTAGATCGCAGTTCTCGGTGAAAAATGCGGTAAAGTCCGTGTTCTCTCTCCCTGCCATCTATGCAGCTATGCTAGCACTTTTTCTTAGAATATTTGACCTGCATTTACCTTCTGAGCTTGCAACAGGGGTCTCCATGGTTGCCGGAGGTTATTCACCAGTCGTACTGGCGATTCTGGGTGCACAGATGGTCAAAGTACGAACCATGTCATCTGAACGTAAGGGTCAGTCTACTTTTTGGACAGCGATGATCATTCGATTAATCTTAGCTCCACTAGTGGCATACCTCGGATTATCTATTCTGCATATTGATGGTATTTTATTCTCTGTGCTGCTGATTCTGGCCTCCATGCCAGTTGCCGTCAACGCGGTGGTATTAGCGGAACGATTTGACGCCTCTCCAGCGCTGGTATCCAAATGTATTTTATGGACGACGCTTGCTTCCTTTCTTGTGTTGCCGATCCTTATTGTGCTAGTGCAAGGGGCGTAAAGACAAAAAAGACCCCTCTTTCATTTCTGAAAGATAGGGTCTTTTTTTACTGTTACTTAATATAGTGGTTAATTTCTTAGAAGTCGAAATTATCAGGGTCAGGACCTACCCGTTGATCTTGGTTCAGGGCGTTGATTAGATTCATATCCTCTTCTGTTAACAGAAAATCAAACACATCTACGTTTTCGATGATCCGGTGCTCTTTAGTAGACTTTGGAATGGTAATAATTCCACGCTGCAGGTCCCAACGGATAATCACTTGAGCTACGGATTTACTGTGTTTAGCTGCAATTTGTTTCAGTACAGGCTGATCCAACAATTGCCCTTGCATTAATGGAGACCAAGCCTCCAATTGAATTCCCTGTTCCTGGCAGAAGCTAAGCAGTGCTTGCTGACTCAAATAAGGATGGAGCTCCACTTGGTTTACCATCGGCTTAATTTCCGCATCCTTCATCACATCTTCAAGATGATGGATCTGGAAATTGCTGACCCCAATCGCTTTTACGCGTCCCTCTTTATACAAGGTTTCAAGTGCTCTCCAAGTCTCTTTATATTTTCCTTTTACAGGCCAGTGGATAAGATATAGATCAAGGTATTCAAGTCCAAGCTTAGCTAGGCTTGCTTCGTAGGCGGCAATGGTTTCTTCGTAGCCCATATCTGCAGTCCAGACCTTTGAAGTTACGAAGAGCTCTTCTCTGGACAGGTTGTTGTCCTGCAAAGCTTCTTTGATTGCTTGACCTACGCCAGTCTCATTCTGATAGATCGCTGCTGTATCGATGCTGCGGTAGCCGTGTGCAATAGCAGATTTGACCGCTTGGATCAGCTCAGAGCCTTCTTCGACTTGAAATACACCAAGGCCAAGCCAAGGCATGTTTACCCCGTTGTGTAATGCAGTTGTATCCTGTAGATGTTGAGCCATAATAAGATTACCTCCTGAGATATTTAAAAGATTGATTGGTAGGTTAATGCAAGGCTGATTAAGCAGCCTCAGACTGGAGAAGAGTCTCATCTTTCTTCTCCAGCGAACGACTCCAAGCGCTTAGGAATACAGCGGATAGAACCATTATAGCACCCACCCAAGTGGTATGAATCAGTCCCATATGATCGGTGACGATACCGCCAAGATAAGCCCCGATGGCAATACCAGCGTTAAAAGCAGCAATATTCAGTGCAGATGCCACATCTCTCGCACTCGGAGCGTATCGATCTGCAAGTGTAACTACGTGTACTTGTAGACCAGGTACGTTCATGAAAGCTAACACCCCCATAAAGAAGATCGTAAGTAGTGCAGCCACTTTAAAGGGTGCGGTAAAGGTTAAGACGAACAGTACAACAGCTTGTATAGCAAACATATAGAATAGGGCATTCATAGGGTTACGGTTGGCTAATTTGCCTCCAATGACGTTGCCGATGGCGATCGCTATGCCATAAACAAGAAGGATGATGGCAACGGTACTCTCTTTAAAACCGCTGATTTCATGAAGAAGTGGAGATAAATAAGTAAAGACTACAAAGGTACCTCCATACCCTAAAGCAGTGATTGCGAAGGCAAGCAGTAACCGTCCATTTGTCACGAGTTTAACTTGTTCTCGAAGCGGTGTTCGGGTTCCTTTGCGCAGCCCTGTGGCAGGGACCAAGATCAGATTACCGATGAGCGCTATTAGCCCGATGGCAATAATGGCGATGAATGCAGCTCTCCAGCCTAACTGTTGCCCTAGAAAGGTACCCAGTGGCACACCAGTAACAGTAGCTACGGTTAGCCCTGTGAACATGATCGCAATAGCGCTGGCTTTACGATTCTCAGGTACAAGGTCAGCGGCAATGGTCGAAGCAATCGACATAAACAGACCATGCGAAAGGGCAGATATTACTCTAGCTATTAGCAGAATTGTAATACTGTCCGCAGCTGCGGCAAGGCTATTGCCGATAATAAACACAATCATAATGATAAGCAATAATGTTTTGCGCGATATCGCGGTGGTCAGCGACGTTAAGATTGGGGCGCCAAAGGTTACCCCTAAAGCGTACAAAGTAACAGTTAATCCAGCTGTGGTCAGCGGTATATTCAGGTCATCAGCGATTAAAGGCAGCAGCCCTACACTGATAAACTCGGTGGTTCCGATCGCAAAGGCGCTTATGGCTAAAGCCAAGAGGGCCAGGGTACTTCTTTTTTGATCTAGCAACATGTCGTTCACTCCTACACTTTGTTAATCACCGGCCGGTAAGTGCAATTATGAAGGCATGAGTCATTTAAGTATAGTACGTACTTTAAAGTGCTATAGGTACTAAAAAGTACCTATAAGATATGGCCTAAGGATATTGTCAGTCATTTCTAGAATATTATCCGCGATAAAAAACGTTGGGTCTCCTTCAGTTGAAGGGAATGCCAACGCTTTGATGATTGATCGATTGTGTTCGAATATGTTATTCGAAGCTGTATTTGATTCCCCATTGTTCTCTAACATTACTCATAATGTCCATGACGTCTAAGGAGAGCTTGAGGGTTTCCTGTTTGCCGTTTGCCGCGATATAGCGCTGCATATCCTCGATTTCGTATTGCAGCGCTTTGGAAGTATCGCCGGCTTCGATCGTTTCTAGGGTGCCATCTAAATATTGAATTGTAGCTGTAGAGGCCCGTGGGAAATTGTCTACAGTAATAAAGCCAAGTTCTCCAGAAACGACGCCGCGTTTAGGCATTTTGGAGCGCATGGTCAGGGAGATGACCGCCATTTCATCCGCATCGTTGTTCAGAATGATTCCGGATTGTTCATCGACGCCTGTCTCAAAACGTTTCACTGTCGTTAGAATTTCCTGTGGCTGTTTGGACAGGAAGAATCTTGTGAAGGACAAGGCATACGTCCCAATATCCAGCAGCGCCCCTCCAGCCAAATCTTTGCTGAAGAAACGGTTGTTCACATCATATTCTTTATGGCTGCCAAAGGAGACCTGCACCATTTTGAGGCGTCCGATCTTACCTTCATCCACGATTTTCCGTAGCTTTTTGTACAGTGGCATATGGTAGATGGTCATAGCTTCTGCGACGACTAAGCTTTTTTGTTTAGCGAGCTTGGCGATTTCCTGCAGTTGTTTGCTATTTACGGTGATCGCCTTTTCACAGAGGACATGTTTGTTATTCTGCAAGCTTTCTATGATGTATTCGTAGTGGTTGCTATGTGGTGTAGAGATGTAGATGACATCAATTTCTGGATCTTGCAGCATTTCGCTGTAATTGCCATAAGCCTTCTCCGCTCCATATTGGCTCGCGAACGCCTGGGCTTTCTCTAAGGTCCTTGATCCTACCGCATATAAAGTTCCGCCGATGTCATTTAGAGCAGCCGCAAATTCATTAGCGATACTTCCCGGGCCTATGATTGCCCACTTCAGATTGTTCATAGTTAGCACCTCGCCTGTTTTGATTGTTTGATTAAAAAATTGATAAATAGCACATTTGTGCAATATAATAAAAAGTGTGCAAAAATAATCGTCTACAGTATAACGAGGGGTTCTGAATCCGTCAAATCCTTGAAAAAGCGAGGAGTTCTATCATGGATCGAAAAGAAGACAGAAAGTTGCTCATTAAGATTGCACAAATGTATTATGAGCAGAATTTAACGCAAAGTGAAATTTCTAATGAACTTGGCATATATCGCACCACCATAAGTAGGATGCTGAAGAGAGTCCGTGAAGAAGGTATCGTTACGATCACGATCAATTACGATATTGGAGATCATTGTACACTGGAGCAGGAATTGAAAGAACGGTTCGGGCTGAAGGAAGCCATTGTTGTAGAGGTAGACACGGCCCAGTCAGGGGTGAACAAACGTAAAGCCATTGGACGGGCTTGTGCAAAATGGCTGGAGAAAGTGGTTCAGCCGAAAGATATGATAGGCTTCTCTTGGGGAAGCAGCTTAGCTGCTGTTGTAGACAATCTGACCCTCGCACAGAGACCTTTTGTAACCTGTATACCTACGGTGGGCGGTCCATCTGGAAAGATGGAGAGCGGATACCATGTAAATAATATCTGCTATCAAGCGGCTTTAAAGTGGGGTGCACGCTCATTAATGATTGACGTCCCAGCCATCACGGAGCAAAAGGAGACCCGAGATCAGTTGATGCGTTCGCAGTATTACCAGACCATTGCCAAGGCATGGGATCAGCTGGACATCGCTGTATTCGGCATTGGATCACCGGAAATTAAAGGTGAAGAGGCATGGCGCGGATTTTATGGCGATGCTGTGATTGATGAGCTGGAGGATGGGAAGGTAGCTGGTGATATTTGCTCGCGTTTTTATGACGGCAATGGATTGCCTGTGCGTACAGCAATATCGGATCGAACGCTGACTATTGAGCTGGAGCAGATCAAGCGGGCGAGGTACGCTATTGGTGTAGCGGAATCTTTGGAGAAGGTCTCGGGGATCTTGGGCGCGCTGAATGGCGGGTATATGAATGTACTCGTAACAACCGAAGAGACGGCGCAGAAGATCTTGGAGTAACCACTACTAAATGTAAACCATTGAATTTCGTGAAAATAACCTGAAAATGGTATGCGGAATACTGAAAATTTTGCTTGTAAGCACCAGACAGAGCGTGTAAGATATACAAGGTATTCATATCGAACATTAAAAACAAACTCATATAATCTTGGGAATATGGCCCATAAGTTTCTACCGGATAACCATCGTAATTATCCGACTATGAGTGAAATAGCGCATCTAGGGTTCCGCTTTCTTCTTTGGAGGAAAGGTCTGGACCGAGCGATGCGGACACTATGCAGTGTTACACCACTAAGGGACAAAAGCCCAGAAGGACAGATTCACTTGAGAGAAACGACTCAAGGGATTTGTCCTTTTTTTGTTTTTTTAATGAAGAAGGAGAGATCAGTTCACGATGAAAGTACTTCAAGAGCGCATTAGACAAGAGGGTCTTATTTTATCAGATACGGTACTGAAGGTAGATTCATTTCTGAATCATCAGGTCGATACGGAGCTAGCGCTGCAAATCGGTCAGGAGTTCAAAAAGTTGTTCGGTCATCAACCGATCACGAAAGTAATTACTATTGAAGCTAGTGGAATTCAGTTCGCCATGGCTACTGCGATTGCATTAGGTGTACCGTTTATTTACGCGAAGAAAAAGAAAGCAGTAACGCTCTCAGAGGCTGTCTACTCAGCACCTGTGCATTCCTTTACACGCCAAGAGGACTATCTGGTCAGCGTCTCTCAGAAATATCTTGGGCCGGATGACAAAGTGCTTATTGTGGATGATTTCCTCGCTACTGGTGCCGCACTTGTAGGACTGGTAGATATCGTGAAAGAGGCTGGAGCAGAGCTCCTTGGTGTCGGTTGTGTCATTGAAAAGAGCTTCCAAGAAGGCCGGAGCCTTCTGGAGAACAGAGGCATAGAAGTCCATGCCTTGGCCCGTATTGCATCTATGTCACCAGGTGAAATTCACTTCATTGATAATGAAAGCTCATTAGAGAAAATCAAGGAGAGTGCGGGATGTTAAGCAAGCAAAAGGTATTTACGTTAGGACTTCAGCATGTCCTAGCCATGTATGCAGGAGCAGTAATTGTACCGCTGATTGTTGGGGGTGCCTTGAAGCTAAATGGGACTCAAATGGCTTACCTCATCGCAGCCGATTTGTTCACTTGCGGATTGGCTACACTGCTGCAAATAATGGGCACCAAGTATTTTGGTAGCAGGCTCCCAGTTATTCTTGGATGTACCTTTACAGCCGTTGGCCCGATTATTGCGATTGCCTCGACACATAATCTGGCGACTGCGTACGGTGCGATCATTATTTCCGGTTTGTTCGTTGTTCTTGCGGCCCCGCTTTATGGGAAGCTGCTGAAGTTCTTCCCGACCATTGTAACGGGTTCTGTCGTGACCATTATCGGGTTATCTCTTATTCCAGTAGCTATGAATAACGTTGCTGGCGGAGAAGGCAGTGCTGATTTTGGACAACCCCGCAATTTGTTGCTTGCACTGATTACACTACTTGTCATTTTAGCAGTTAACCGTTTCGCCACCGGATTCCTGCGCTCGATCTCAGTTCTGGTAGGTCTTGTGGTAGGTACTGCAATTGCTTATGGAATGGGCATCGTTAACTTTTCTACGGTAGGTGACGCTTCTTGGGTAAGCATCGCACAACCGTTCTACTTCGGATGGCCTGAATTCAGTCTTACTGCAATCTTCACTATGATCATCGTTAACATTGTTAGTATGGTGGAGTCTACTGGGGTTTATTTTGCAGTTGGTAAAGTAATTGATCAGAAAGTTGAACAGAAGCAGATCGTAAACGGACTACGTTCCGAGGGAGTAGCGATTATGCTGGGTGGAATTTTTAATGCTTTCCCATACACTGCTTTTTCCCAAAATGTGGGTTTGATTTCGCTGTCTCGCATTAAGACCCGTAATGTTATTTTTGCCGCTGGCGGGATCATGATTGTACTAGGACTCCTTCCTAAGCTGGCTGCCTTGACGACGATTGTACCGAATGCCGTACTTGGTGGAGCTATGATTGTCATGTTCGGATCGGTTGCCGTTTCCGGGATATCCATTCTATCCGATGTGGATCTCCGTAAGGATGGTAATCTACTGATTGCGGCTTGCAGTATTGCTGTTGGCTTAGGTTCAGCGACACTTCCTGCAATGTTCGCAGAGCTGCCTGAATTTGCTCGGATGCTGCTGCAAAACGGTATCGTATCCGGTTCGCTTACAGCGATTGTGCTGAACATTGTCCTCTCCAAGACAAAGGATGATGTGCAGGTAGCGGATAACACCGTACCTGTTCTTGCTAAGGAATCTCAAGTCTCCTAAACTTTATTGGATTGATGAAAAGGCTCAGACTAGGTGAAGTACAAACCTAGACTACCTGCAAAGACGAAATAAAAGATCTGACTCGGCTTCATGCACGGGTCAGATCTTTTTTTAAATATATAGTAATATATTATTCCACGCTTTAAAAAATCCTTATATTTTCTCCAGAAACGATTAACGTCTTTCATGGACGACAACTTCGTTTCTTCTTATGATTAACGGTTACTATGTTTGATTAATATCCCTATATTACGCGCGGTGCGCTCCATGTTGAAGGAAGCATCGGTGAGCGCTTTATCTAACGTACATATCCCAGGCACGATGGAGAAGAACATATCGATACCATGCTCGTATACGGCTTCTACGCCAGTACCGAGGGAACCCGCTAAGGCAATGACAGGTACACCAGCGGCTTGTGCTACTTTGGCAACACCAATCGGTGTTTTACCATAGACAGTTTGGCTATCCATACCCCCTTCGCCTGTGATGACATAATCCGCATCTTTCACTTTATCCGCAAGCTTCATGGCATCGACGACGATGTTAACGCCTCGCTTCAACTTGGCGCCTAGGAAGGCCATCACGCCAGCACCAAGTCCACCCGCAGCACCCGCACCTGCTGTATCATTTACATCTTTTCCGAGATCGCGCGCAATGATGTTTGCTAAACGTGCAAGATTTGCATCCAATTGCTTCACCATGTCGGGTGTTGCACCTTTTTGCGGACCGAAGATGGCGGATGCCCCGCGCTCACCAGTTAACGGATTGTCTACGTCACATGCGGCTACCACTTGTACACCTTGGAGTCTCGGATCTACATGATCACTATCAATACGGGTAACTTCACTTAGCGATCCTCCACCGTATCCAATCTCCGTTCCATCTTCTCGCAGGAAGCGGAATCCAAGCGCCTGCGCCATGCCTACACCACCATCGTTGGTTGCACTGCCACCAAGACCCATAATAATGGAACGTACGCCTGCATTCAGCGCATGAACGATAAGCTCTCCTGTACCCTTTGTCGTGGTGATCAACGGATTACGCTCTTCCTTCGGCACAAGTCCAAGTCCAGAAGCAGCTGCCATCTCAATAATCGCGGTCTTTCCATCTCCCATAATGCCATAAAATGCATTCACAGGGTGACCGAGCGGCCCTGTTACGTCACAATGTACAATTCGTCCGCCTGTCGCATCGACGAGTGACTGAACCGTACCTTCGCCGCCATCTGCCATCGGAACTTTAATATATTCTGCATCGGGAAAAGAGGAACGAAGTCCTCGTTCTATGGCCTCACAGGCTTCCATCGCAGTCATACTTTCTTTAAATGAATCTGGTGCCAATACAAACTTCATGCTCTTCACATCCTTTTGTGTTGTTTATGCTTCGACAGTTGTTATAGGAACCATTGGAATACACCGAATACTAATGTCGAAACGATCGCTAGTGTTAGACCAACTGCGGTTTCATAAGGAATCAATTTCAGACGCTCTTTCATCTGCATGTTCACACTGCCACCTGTTGCGTGGAAGAAGCTACCATGAGGCATGTGGTCTAATACAGTCGCACCAGAGTGAATCATTGCCCCTGCTCCTAGCGAAGCTACGCCAAGTCCCATGATGGTGGAGCCGAATACAGAGCTTGCTACGGCTGTACCTGCTGTTGTCGATGCTGTTGCAAGAGACATTAATGCACCACTGATTGGAGCAAGCAAGTATGCCGGTAGGCCAGATGCAGTAAGGCCGTCGATAATAACATCCTTTAATTGCGAATTTGCAATGATACCAGCTAGTGTACCTGTCCCGATTAACATGACGGCTACACCCGTCATTTTACCAAGACCAAATACAGCGAATTCATTTAACTTCTTAAATCTTCCCATTGCAATGGCGCCTATGATACCTCCTACCGGAAGCGCGATAACTGGATCGATTACGATGCCTGCAATTGGACGAAGGGATAACAAGATAATGGCTACAAGTGGAGCTAGAAAGGCTGTAAAGAAGCTTGGAAGCTGCTCATTCGGATTATTCGTTACCTCAGAAGCTTCTACTTTACTGCCTTTATTGTTTAAACGCTTTGCGATGAAGTACGTTACGATAATCCCGAATACGGCTGGGATTATACCTGCTGCCATCAACGAAGTTAATGGAATATGAAATGCATCTGATGCGGCAATCGCATTCGGGTTAGGTGACATGATGTTACCGGCTTTACCGCCGCCGATCATAGCGATCAGGATTGCCAATTTCGAAAGATTTGCACGTTGTGCAATAGCTAATGCAATGGGTGCTACAGTAATAACAGCTACATCCACGAATACGCCGACCGCTGTAAGAACCATTGTTGCTAATGCTAATGCGAGTAATGCCCGTGTCTCACCGGCTTTCTGAACCAGCGTCTCTGCAATCTTTTTCGCCGCGCCTGATTCAATCAATACACCTGCTAACACACCTGCTGCCAAGATACGAAGCACAGCAGGAATCATCCCTTTGGCACCATCCATCATCAGCGTAATGGTATCCACCATACTCACACCACCGATTAAACCACCTACTAACGCACCAATCATCATGCCGTAGGCTGGCGGTACTTTTTTCAATATTAGAACGATTGCCACAACCAATGCAGCTAAAGCACCTAAAACGCTTACACTCACTGTCATGAGTAATTCCTCCCCAGTTTTACACAGAATGTATAGGTAGATATGTGGTTTGAGCTCATACCTATACTTTAGCGAAATTTTGTAAGCGTTTCATTAGGCGGAGAAATAAACATTTCGCAACGATTGATGTCTTTTTTTGTGCAAATGAACATATAAACTCCTATTCGTCACAGGACATACCAGAATGCTCCAACAAATATAACCAACGCGCACTCATGAGCAGGAACAGCTCCTGATAATTTCTTGGATCTTTCCCCGTGAGATCGGTGATACGCTGGAGTCGGTAACGTAACGTATTCCGATGAATCCGCAGTCGTTCTGCTATATGCTGCTGCTCCCCATTTTCAATGTAAAATAGAACTAATGTCTGTTGAAGCTCGCCACTACGATCCTCCTCCATAAAATGCGCCCATAGCTGCTTCAACTCCTCCGACATCCAATGATGCACACTCGGAACGGCCATCGTCTCCAGTTGCAGATCCGTTGCATAATAAACCGGCTCATCCGGATATATTGCATAGCCTGCACGCATCGTATCTTCTGCGGATTGAATGGACTTCATCATCCCCTGAATCCCTGTAAATGGTTTGCCTACAGCGATACGTAGTGGAGAAATCTCCTTTACATCTAACCAACGTCTTATCTGGTGAATTCCTTCACATATATCCGTATGCGGCTTCCGCTCATGGAGATGCTCCTTGACCAGAACAACTTGTCTGGCGTTACGAATGGTAATCAATTGAACAGCCGGGCGTCCTTCTAATACATCAGCTACCCGCTTCATTGTTGCCATTAGATCCTCTTCATTACGATTAATTAATTCAATGATACATGCGATATGAGGCTTATCCACCTGAAAATGAATCTGCTGTGCTTGATGTCGCAATGTTTGTACGTTCCCCTCATCGCCATTCATCACCGCGAGCAGGAAATTCTCCTTCATTCGTTTGTCCCATTGAGCCTGCTCTAACAGCTTCATATGCTCAAGATACATTTCCGCCGTCATCTTCACCAATTCACCATACTTCGTCACTTCCTTGGGATCACCAGTAATCCCAATAACACCAACAATCTCATTCTCAAACTCAATAACAAGGTTCGTGCCGGGCAATACCCCCTGCAATCTAGCGGCGCTCTCCTGATCAATCTCGAATCTTCCGCGACGCTCTATCGCGAGTAATGCACCTTCATGTGATTGCCCTAACCGCTTACCATCTCCAGACCCAATAATTCGTCCTCGCTTGTCCATAACATTGACGTTGTACCCAATCACATGCATCGTACGTCGAACAATTTCCATCGCAACTTCTTTTGTCAAACCCCTCATGGCTACTACCTCCTATTTAGAAATTCTCTATGCGAACTCTTGTGAACACTCTTTTCCTAGTTCATGCGCGATATAATATACCTCTAAGATCTTATCATTAGCACAAGACGGGTCTGATTGAAACACTACAAGTATATATTGCGGAGAATGGAGATCATAATCGAATCGGTATGTGGAATGAGTGTGCCGCAAGTAATCCCCTATTCTAATTGCCAACCTCTTTTTATAGGCATAAAATTAGTTGAGCATGTATAGATAAATTAGGACAGGGATGGACTAGGAATGAATGATAAAATAGTTATGCCATTATGGACGATCTGCCTCTTTGTTGTAGTGATGAACACAACGATGTTTAATGTATCGCTTCCAACCATTATTCAGGATCTCCAAATTTCTGCTGACCTAGGCTCATGGGTCATTTCCAGCTATTCGATTGGCTATGCACTATCAACGGTTATTTATAGCCGGTTATCCGACTTGGTGCCGATTCGCAAGCTCTTGACTATTGGCTTAATTACACTTGGGACAGCATCAGTGTTTGGATTGTTCGCACATGACTTTAATATGCTATTGATCACGAGAATCGTGCAATCTGCGGGTGCTGGATCTATGGCTGGATTGGGGCTTGTACTCGCCAGTCGGTATGTTCCGATTGAAAGACGCGGTGCTGCTATTGCGATGATCTCGGCGGGAAGTGCAATGGCCTTTGGTTTGGGTCCTATTGTCGGAGGCGTCATCAGCCAGTACTTTGGCTGGAATGGATTGTTCGGCATTACTTGCCTTGTGCTTATTGTGCTGCCGGTACTGCTGCGGTTATTGCCTAAGGAACAGCCACAGCCTGCAAGCTTTGACATCCTGGGGGCGGCGCTGACCGTTGTAAATGCGGCAAGTTTACTGGTAGCTGTAACTACCCAGTCGCTTGTATGGCTAGCGGTGGGTGTAGTATCAATTATCGTGCATGCCTTACATCTGAAGAAGGCCAAGGAATCATTCATTAATCCGCAGCTGCTTACCATGCCGGGTTACCTGAATTTGGTTGCCGTAGGCTTTTGTATTCTGGTGTTGAACTTAGGGAACTTGTTCCTGATGCCGCTTGCACTTGCTAATCTGTTCGATAAATCAGCGCTGATGATTGGCTTGTATATCGCACCGGGAGCGCTATTATCTGCATTTCTGACCCGTTTCGTGGGACGTTTTATTGATCGGTACGGTAATATACGCTTCTTATTGATTGGACATTGTATACTTGCAGCCGTTATGGCTGTATTTGCTCTGAATCTTTCGGTATCACCTGTCGTGCTACTGCTGGGTTATCTATGTTTCTCTCCCGCCTTCTCAGCTACGATGGCATCCTTAAACAATGAAGCTTCTATAGTTCTTCCAAGGACTTGGATTGGTTCTGGCATGGGGCTTTTACAACTGGTTCAATTCTTCGGAGGTTCTGTATCTGTTGCAGTCTGCGGGCTTTTACTACATGCTCAGCGTGATATCTCCCCTGCAAAAGCATATCAGAATGTATACGGTGTATTGCTCCTCGTTAGCTTGTGCTCGTTAGGAATTCTGCTCTTGTATAGACGTTCTAATGCCAAGAGTAAGGTTGGGCAGTCTACACATACCTAGAACTGAAACGAAAAGGTAATAAAGACGTATCAGATGCTATAGCAGAACTAAGGAAGGAATGGTAATAATGGACAATGGGATGAATGTAATCTTATTTGAAAAAATGCCGGAAGGCGGGCTGCGAGTCATCGAGGAACGCAAGTGGAGCATGAATATGATCGCAGCGCTAGAGCATGTCAATTATATTGTGGTTGGCAGTGTTGAATATGAAACGGTTGAAGGACGGCTGAATGTAGATGAAGGTAAGCTGGAGCTTTTACTTGTTCCGATGCACAACGAATGATTGAGATAAGGGAAGGAGAACCTTACGATGTCTAAAGATGAAAAGGATAAGGAATTAGCGGTATCCAAATTATTCACCTCTGATGGTAAGCCCATTCGAGTATTATCTACTTCGCTAGGCATAGCTTTGTTAGCGAATGCTATGTTTATTCCTGGCGGCGCAGGGGCTAGCGCAAATACTTCTGGAGATGAACCACAGCTAGTGTCCTGGTCTACCGAAGAGGTTAAAGCCTATTTTGACAAAAATGTGGATTGGAATATTCCATATCCGGAAGGTGAACAAGAGGTAGAACAGGAAGGCCAAGGTGTTGTAACCAATAATGGAACGACGGTAGTGAATAACTATGGTGGATATCATTCGGGTTTTGGATGGGATGACTTGCTGCTGTATCACATGCTGTTTAACAGTGGTGGCAATTACTCTTCCAGAGGATGGTCTAAGGACCGCCCAACTTATTATGGAGGCACGAGAACAACTTATAAGCCGCCTACCTATAGCAGTGAGAAGTTCCAGAATAAGAAGGTTCCCGGTTCTGTTGTAAAGCCCAAAACATCGACTTCGTCCACAGGCTCCATTACGAGAAGAGGTTCTTCTTCAAAAAATGGAATCGGTGGCACTTCCAGCGGATTAAACTCATCGAAGAACTCTAAATCTAGCTCAGGCTCGAAGTCCTCTTCGAGATCAGGCTCAAGTAAGAGTGGTTTTGGCGGATGAATGAGCAGCAGAGTGTATTTGAAATTCTAGATCAGTCTGAGCTTGAAAGAGGTCCACGGGTCAAAGCGTTATATGAACTCGGGTTCACTTGGGCGGATCTTGAGGATGAAGAGTACTGGTTGGATGCAATTGCTCTAATGCACAGGGACACTTATAAGGAGCTTGAAGAAGCCTCATCAAAACTCTGGGCCATCCTCGATAAAGCGGTTCGCTATGTTCATTTAAAGCGCGATTTGTATGAACTGCTTGGGATTCCCCCTGTACTTTGGGAGATGCTTGACGGGTGTCCTATGCCAGAAGAAGGATTCATTAGTCGGTATGCCAGATTTGACTTTGCCATTGCCCATGATGGGACGATTAAGCTGCTCGAACTGAATGCGGATACCCCAACAGGTTATGTGGAAGCCTCGATAGCTACACCATGGATCTGTGAGCAAGCTGGAATACAGAGTCCAAATCAAGGGATGAAGGCACAAGTTGCGGCAGCTTGGCAGGTAGAACGTCCGGATACCGCAGCTTGTGTGGCTTATGGATCTCATCTTGAAGATTCAGGTACGATAGAAGCATTAGTGAAGCACAGTGGTCTCGATATCCAGTGTGTGGATTGTCTTGATCTGTGGGTCGACAACGGAATTCTCAAGGATGGGGAGGACCGTATGATTGAGCGGATGTTCGCTCTATATCCTAAAGAGTGGATGGCTATTGATGAAGGCGGGGATGCCCTCGCCTATGCGGTAGAGCAAGGAAATCTTCAGCTCTTTAATGGTCCTCACAGTATATTGCTCCAATCCAAGGGGCTGGTTGCAGCGGTTTGGGGAATGTATGAGCTGGGCCTGTTATTCGACAAGGAAGAGCGAGAGACGATCTCGCGCTATATTTTACCTACTTATAATAAGCCTGTATTCTCAGGGAACTTTGTGTCCAAATCTGTTTTTGGTCGTGAAGGGGGTTCGGTGCGCATGTTTGATGATAGTGGTGCGCTAGAGCTTGAAGATGAAGACGGTTATGACAGTAGTCAGCTCTTCCCCACTGTGTATCAAAAAAGAGCCGATTTAGCACGGATAACGACATCAGAGGGTGAATTTCATCTGCTGACAGGCATGTTCGTGATTAACGGGAAGCCTTGTGGTATGCTCGGCCGAGCGGGCGGATTGATTACAGGCAATGCCAGTCATTTTATTGCGTTGGGAGTGAGATAATTGGATAAGAGCAAGAAAGCCCGAATCGGAGTCTTATGTATGATGCTTTTGACGGTACTGTTACTAAGCGCATGTTCCAGTAATCAGGGCAGTGTATTTGATTCAGGAACAGCTCAAACTTCAGATAGTGTAGCACGGGTACCGTGGGACTACCGGGTGGTAGAGAGTACCGTAGGGGATTTAATTGGGAGTGACATGACGGTTTTGCCGGATAATGAACTGCTCCCGAATGATGGGAATTATGCTACTGGCGATAAAATTTGGACACTTCAGTTCATGGACGCCGAGTTAATCACGGATGCTGATCAGAAGAATGAAGTTCGCCTGTCTTCATGGAGCACGATTAAGTCTTATGCAGATGAAAAAACGGCAGCAGATGATCTTACTAATCTTAAAGTATCGGTAACCACTGATGTTGATATTGTAGGAGTATACAAGACTAAGTATAAGGATAAGACAAGAAACTTTGCGGTGCTTGAGCTCCCTTCAGGTAATCGGATTAAGCAGCCGATTGATGATGAACGCTATACCGCATTAGAGAAAAAGAAAACCGCTTCCGTAGTCCTTGAGGAAGTACATGATTTTGCCGACTATGATTCGGCTTATGCGAAATTTCGGGGGTGGGCGAAGTGACGATGGTGGTTAATTTGGTAGTGAGTGTGTTTGTGATTATTCTTTTGCAATTGTTAGGCATGGTGATCTTTGGTTTGATGACTCCGTTTAAAGATATGGAGGAGCTGAAGAAAGGCAATGTGGCTGTAGCCTTGGCTTTAGGCGGCAAGTTTCTGGCAACGGCTATTATTATTGGCGTAGCGGCATATACGAATACCTCCATTCTGCACATGATCATTTGGTTTGCGGTAGGTTATGTGTGCTTAATTGCGGCTTATTGGATCTTTGAATTGGCAACCCCAACCTTTAAGATTTCAGAGCATCTGGAGAAGGGAAATGTGGCTGTAGGCACTATGCTTTGCTTGGTGTTTATTGGGACAGCATTTGCGATTAGCAGTTTGATTGTTTAGTTTCAACTTGAAATAGGATAAAGACAAAGGTTGCCCCGATCCATCCGTCGAGTGGCAGCCTATATTTCTCGCATAAACGCTTACTGTCCTTAAAGGACATCGAAGGCGTGTTAGCTTGATGTGAAGAAGGGGTGGGCAGATGCATCTGTTTCTGAGAATTTCCACCAAGATGATGCGGTTGCGTAAACGGACTATAGGGTTAATTATTCTGATCTTTATAGTTCTTAGTGCGTCGATAGCTTACCTGATTGAGCCGGGTACGTTTCACAGTTGGTTTAATGCATTCTATTGGGTTATGACAACGATGGCGACAGTGGGGTATGGGGATTATTTTGCAGAGACCGTATTTGGAAAGCTGTTTACCATGTTTCTATATATCTTTGGTATCGGCCTCCTCAGCTTGGTTATTGGTAAGGTCATTGACTCCATTGCGGAGGTGCAGAGAAGGAGAGGAGCGGGAACGTTGAGCTTTCGGGGAAAGGGTCATGTGATTCTGATTAATTGGAGTAAGAAAGCACAAGCTGCCGTAGAGGAGATTCTATGCTATTCGCCGAAATGCCACATTGTCATCATTGATGAGACAGGAAGTCATCCTCTGGAGCATATGGATCAAGTTCACTTTATAAGTGGCGATGCCTCCAGTGATGAGATTCTTCTTAAGGCTAACATCCATGAAGCAAGAGCAGCCATTGTGTTCGGGGACACAAGGATTGATGAAGCATCGCTGATCGACGGCAAATCTTTATTAATTGCCTCTAGCATTGAGCGCATTGCGCCACAAGTACATACGACTGTAGAAATAATGCAAGAGAAGAATATACAGAATTTCAGGCATGTCCAAGTAAATGAGTTCGTTCTTTCGCATGATGCCATCTCCAGACTGGCTGTTCGTTCTGCACTGCAAGAGGGCAACTCTGAGGTGATAACGCAGCTGTTGAGCCGTAAATATGGTGATGATATTTATGAGATTCCAGTGAGTGCTACGTGGAAGACTTATGGGGATGCGTTTCAGAGCCTGCTTCTGCAAGGTGCAACCTTATTGGCGGATCGTAGCGATCTAAGTATCAATCGAAAGCTGGATCAGGCTATTCCTAAGGATGCTAGATTGTATGTTGTTTCCGATGAAGCGACGTATCGTAGGATTAAGGATTAGGTCAGAATTAGATGGAATAGGCGGATTTTCGGGAGCTATGGCTTCGCGGAATTCCGCCTTTTTTTGTTTGCAAAACTTTCCTAAAGGGTAAGAGATACATGATAATATTTACTTTACCTTTGGAAGGAGCCATTGTTAATGAGTGAACATCAAAAAGTGAACGGAAACAGCAAGAATGAGCAACTGGAACAGTTTCGCAGTAAGGATGAAGGTCACACCTTAACAACGAACCAGGGTTTAAAAGTATCAGAGGACGAGTTCTCCTTAAAAGCGGGTGACCGGGGCCCAACCTTACTGGAGGACTTTCATTTCCGGGAAAAAATGACGCATTTCGATCATGAGCGAATCCCTGAGCGAATCGTGCATGCACGTGGATTTGCTGCTCACGGTGAGTTTGAAGTATATAAATCACTGAAAGAATATACAAAGGCGAAATTCCTTCAAGATCCCTCCGTGAAGACACCGGTGTTTGTCCGATTCTCGACGGTAGCCGGATCACGGGGATCAGCCGAGACGGTGCGGGATGCCCGCGGATTCTCTACCAAATTCTATACAGAGGAAGGGAATTACGATTTAGTCGGAAATAATATGCCCGTCTTTTTTATCCAGGATGCAATCAAGTTCCCAGATTTAGTACATGCGCTTAAGCCTGAGCCGCACAATGAAATGCCTCAGGCCGCATCGGCTCACGATACCTTTTGGGATTTCATAGCCAATAACCAAGAATCGGCCCATATGGCAATGTGGCTGATGTCGGACCGTGCTATTCCACGTAGCTTCAGAATGATGGAAGGGTTTGGGGTGCATACTTTCAGGTTGATTAATGAGCAAGGAAAAGCCCATTTTGTTAAATTCCACTGGAAACCGGTGCTCGGTGTACACTCTTTGGTGTGGGACGAAGCTCAGAAAATATCAGGTGCGGACCCTGACTTTCATCGCCGTGATTTATGGGAATCAATTGAAGCCGGTAACTTTCCGGAATACGAGTTGGGCATTCAGCTTCTAAGTGAAGAAGATGAATTTAAGTATGATTTTGACGTGCTGGATCCTACAAAGCTATGGCCAGAGGAAGATGTACCTGTACAGATTGTTGGGAAAATGACCTTGAACCGCAACGTGGATAATGTCTTCGCCGAAACGGAGCAGGTAGCTTTCCACCCTGGACATGTGGTTCCAGGCATCGATTTCACCAATGATCCACTGCTTCAGGGCAGATTGTTCTCTTATACGGATACTCAGCTAATTCGGCTTGGCGGTCCTAACTTCCATGAGTTGCCGATCAATAGACCGGTATGTCCTTTCCACAATAATCAGCGTGACGGGTATGGACGGCAGACGATTAATCAGGGTTCAGTGAGCTATCATAATAATTCGCTTGCTAACAATACGCCCGCACCTGCAACAGAGGCTGAAGGTGGTTATGTACATTATCAGGAGAAGGTTGAGGGTCGTAAGGTGCGTAGCCGGAGCAAAAGCTTTGAAGACCATTATTCACAAGCCAAGCTGTTCTGGAACAGCATGAGTACTCCAGAAAAAACGCATATTATTGAAGCTTATTCATTCGAGCTCGGGAAGGTAAAGAGTAAGTCAGTCCGGCAGCAGGTTGTAGATATGCTCGCGAACGTTACGTTAGAGCTTGCTGTGCCTGTAGCAAAGGCTATTGGGGCGAAGCCTCCGATAACAGGCGGTTCCGAGGTGACTCAAGCCTCCCCGGCACTAAGTCAGGTAAATACGAAGAAGCACCCAAACACACGTAAAATAGGTGTGATTATAGGCGACGGATTTGATGAAGTCTTAGTGATGCCTGTCCTGGATACGCTTATGAGAGCCGGGATCCAGCCGGAAATAATTAGTGATAAGCTTGGATTTATTAAAGGCTCAAAGGGGACAGAGCTTGAAGTCATTCATACCTTATCCACGACAGATTCGGTCCTCTTTGATGCGATTTATGCAGCTGGTGGAAATTCGGAACGTAAGAAATTCCACAAGGATACGGCGCAATTCCTGAACCAAGCCTATTCTCACTTTAAGCCCATCGCGGTGACTACTGAAAATGCTAAACTACTTGAAACGGCCGAGCATAGAAGCAGTCCGGGTGTAATTATTGGAGATGGTGGAGAGGTGTTCGCTGCCAGCCTTGTCGCGGCAATTACTGCCCATCGTTTTTGGGAACGTATGAATGAATAAATAACTGATACAGAGGGGATATCCCGCTCGCCAAAGGCGTAAGGATATCTCTTTTTTGTCCAAGGATAGATACATAACGCTGACAGTTGATTTAACATTTTGTTGTATATTACCGTTATAGATAATACTAGGCAGTAAGCAGAATAGGAGAATATTAAAAGGAGGTGATCACTTGAGGAAAATAATCATTGCTGCATTAGCGATATTTGCAGGCATTATAGGGTTAACGGCATGCGAAAAAACGGCAGCACCGAATCTGTCCAATAGTGTTCATACTAATTCTCCAGCTCCAGTAGATTCGGAAAATGATACTAAGGTAATCCAGACGCAGGAAGTAACTAACTTAGAGCAGTTTATTACCTCGAAACTCACAGGTGAGTACGGTGTATATACTAATTTTATTGAAACAGATCAGTCGGCGGAAGCGGCGAGTGGACACGAAGTTCTGAGTGAATCGGCATCTCTCCGGATGCTGGCAGCTGTGCGTAGCGGCCAACAAGAGAGATTTGCAGAGCAATGGCAACTAGCTAAGCAAACCTTTGATATCAACAGTGGTTTCAGCTACCGTTACAGTCCTAAACAGCAGAAGCTATACCCCTTGAATGCTGCCGTTGATGATTTGCGTATGATTCAAGCTCTTTATGAGGCAGGGGAGAAGTTCGGCGATAAACGTTATACAGCTGAAGCGGATAAATATGGCGAAAGATTTTATGATTATAATGTAAAAGACGGAAAACTTTATGATTTCTACGATATGGAATATTCTTCAACAAACACATTCGTCACTTTGTGTTATATTAATTTGGGCACTTTGCGAAAAATGTCGATTCCTAGCCAATTTAGTAAGAAACTGACGAATGATTTGAACGTAATATTGGAAAACGGATATTTATCGGATGAATTCCCCTTTTATGAGACACGGTTTAATTATGAGACCGGAAAATATAGTTCGGAAAACATCAATACAGTAGAGTCGCTTTTATCCATTCTAGCCTTAGCTGAGGTGGGTCAGCAGAAAGCCGCCAGCATTGATTTTATCAAGCAACAGGTCGGAGCTGGAACTTTGTATGGGCAATATTCGAGAGAAGGTAAGCCGCTGAACGATATCCGCTCTACAGCCATTTATGCCATTACGGCTATGATCGGCACAGAAATCGGCGATGAATCTCTCCACCACAAAAGCATTGAAAGAATGAACGAGTTCAGAGTAACAGATGTGGATAGCCCACTGTACGGAGGATTCGGTGATGTGGCTAGCGGCCAAGCTTATTCTTTTGACAACCTGATGGCATTACTGGCCTATGTCTATTAACTTAAACTTATTGTATTGAAGGTGAACCTGCATGATGGACAACACGGTGAAAACACCTCTAAAGCAGGGGATAGCGCTTGCTAATTTATCGGTTTCTCCTGCATTTCTTGCTGCATTTGGAGTGATGCTTATTACCATCATCGCGCTGTTCACAGCTCCGTATGTCGGAGTGGCGGATAACGGTGACTTTTTCCGTAGCATTTATAGTAATGGACTCTATTTCAATCTGCCGGATTATGATAGTCAGTACTTTGGTTATTTTGTGAAGCAATATGGGATCTTTCAATATTTTAATGAGAATGGTGCAATGTTATTTTCCTCTCAGTCCTTATTTATCAAGCTGGCTATAGGACTTAACAAGTTGTTCTTCAGTAGTGAGGTATTCGACATCCGCTTTCAAGCGGCGATTTATACGATTTTATATGTAATCGCAATTTACTTATTAATAGAGGCTATTACATGGAAGATGTCCCGAAAACAGGGATTCATCATTGCAGGTATTGCTATTTTTATATTCGGAGATACCGGTTATACGGCTTATTTTAACTCCTTTTACGGCGAAAGCGTTGTGATGATCACGATGATCTTCATGTTCGCTTCATGGCTGATGTTATATCGAAAAAGATTCAATGACTACGCGATGCTGGCCTTATTCGTAATTAGCACGCTGATCCTGACTACTTCTAAGCAGCAGAATGCGCCAGTGGGTATGATCATTGCTGTTCTGGCATGTTCACTGCTTTGGATTCGTAGAGACAAGATATTTCGGATTCTAACAATGGCGTCTCTTGCTTTGATGCTCCTCGCAGGTGTGTTCACGTATTTGAATATCTCAAATGAGTTCGTAAACATTAACCAGTTCCATGCCATGACCCGAGGTGTGCTGAAGGAATCACCTGATCCAGAAGCCGCTTTAAAAGCGTTAGGGATGGACGAGCAATACGCTATTCTGAAGAACAGCATTCACTATGAGAAGTACGTGACCATAGACGTAAATTCACCACTTCTGGAGGAGAATTTCTACAGTCGTTATGGATTTATATCCATCCTTAAATATTATTTAACGAACCCTGACCAGCTCAATTCGATTCTTAATGTAGCTGCTCAAAGTGCATTCTCGATTAAGCCTGCGGCTATGGGGAATTTCGAGCATTCCGTTGGTAAGGAGTTTCGAGCACAAAGTCACTTTTTCACCGGATACAGCCAACTGAAACAAACGCTGGCCCCGCGAACATTCGGGTTCATCTTCCTCTGGATGGTGCTTGTCATCGGTCTCTATATGCCTTCCTTTGTAAAAGCGATCAAGTCCCGTGATTTCAGAGGTATGCAGCGAATGGTATTGATTGTTACTTCAATTGGCATTGGGCTTTCAGGTATTTTTGTATCGATTATCGGGGCAGGCGATGCCGATATTTCCAAGCATGAGTTCTTATTTACATTATCCTTTGATTTAGTCACTTTTCTGACCCTATCCAGTGTGATTGGGCGTAGAGTTTCTAAAAACAGCAATCAGGTTAAGCGGGTTAGCAAGAGTACCCCTTCTAGCCCGTATACAAAGCCTCAAAAGGATGTGAGTGTGTGAGCATCAGGGGAGTTTTAAACGGTATATTGCTACTGACGTTGACCCTATCAGCCCTTCTGATTCCCGTCACACCTGTCCAATCTGCTAATTCGCCACAGCAGGTCCTACTACTCTACGACAGCCTCGCTAAGGGGACAACGAAGGAAGGCAACGTGACTGAACTCCAGCGAATGCTGGCGGCCTATTCCATGAAGGTCACACTTAGAAGTCTGGATCAATATGAACAAGGTATGCTGAATCATTACTCTAAAGTGATCATGGTCCGTAATGCAGCGGATATTTTGATTACTAATAAATTTTATGTAGAGGATTGGGAGCATTATCAGGGACAGTATTTGCACATCGGGTACAGTCCTCCAGCCTCGCTGAAAAAGAAACTACAGTTAACCACAGATGTCATGTATGACGCGAATCCAGATCTCCAGATCGGACAGTTCTCGGGAATTTCACTTCAGGCACAGGATATGCTCTATATAGCCGGAAGTCAGGGAACCCAGTCCCTTGGAAAGCTGATCTTCCAGGATGATAGCCTGCAAGCACCTTATGCTGTGAGTAAAGAGGATGCTGCTTATGTTCCGTATTTTGAACAAGAGAATGTCAGTGCACTGGCGATGGGGTATGTTCTGAAGGATTGGCTTCATATCAACGCAACGCCTAAAGTATATCTTGCGATCAAAGAGATCTATCCCTTCTCTGATCTGGGATTGCTGACAGAGACTGCGGAGCGGCTGTATCAAGTGGGAATTCCTTTTCTCGCAAGTGTGCGGCCAGTGTTCAGCAATACCGATTATCCGGCAATGCAGCGTTATTTGGTAGCCATCAAAAGAGTGCAATCGAATAATGGCAGCATTCTGGTCAATGCCCCTATTGCGATGCATTCAACGAGTACTAGTAATATGGATCATTCACTTCAGGTGAAGATGAACGCGTTCATTAATCTGCTGGTGCACAACAAGATTGGGCCGCTTGGAATCGGAGCACAAATGCACTGGGCGTATGACAAGGAATACTCGGAGGTGGGGATGGGGTTTTTCGATTCTGTGATATTGTATCCGGATGAAAATGTTGATTATATGGAGAAAAGCGACACCTCCAAGTCCTTTCCATCCTCTTTATATAGTGTACCGATTGATTTTTTGCAGGATCTGCAAACATCCAATAATGTGATGCCAGAATTGCCGATGGACACGGTAATCACTGTGGATATGCCTAAGGGTAAGGAAGAACTTGAGGAAATGCTGAAGATGCTGGAACAATACTGGGTTTCTTTTGCGGATTATAAACAAGAAAGGCATGAGGTTGTTACAGACGTCAATACGATCACTTCATCAGAAGGAGTGATTTCTATTAATGGACAACCCTTGAGTCTGAATTATACGCCAGAAACAGTGAATAGCGATTATCGGTATACAGAAGAGCAGAAGAAGAGCTTTACGACGCTTTTTAATATACAGAATCAGTTCTTTATAGTTGCGATAATGATTTCTCTGTTGCTATTTGGCGGATTAATGATTATCGGATACCGATTGTATAGGAAAAAGTATTTGAAATGAGACAACTAATCGTGATTTGGAGGATCCTATGACGATTTCAGACATACTGATGGTAATTGCAGTGATCTGTATCTGGTCTCTATTGCTGGTGAATGTGACCCTCATTATCGCAGGCTATTTATATTACATTAAATCAGAAAATGAGGACATACCAGAGATAGAGGGCGAATATCCTTTGGTTTCAATTATGGTTCCTGCTCACAATGAGGGGGTAGTAATCTGTAAGACGGTGGAGTCTCTGCTAGCGCTTGATTATCCGGAAGATCGATATGAGATTATTGTGATTAATGATAATTCCTCTGATAACAGTGCTGAACTGCTGGCCGGTATCCAAAACCGAAATCCGGGGCGGCAGCTGATCGTTATTAATACGGATGCGATTACTGGTGGCAAAGGGAAATCGAATGCGCTGAATATAGGCTTCACCCATTGCAAAGGGCAGTTAATTGCGATTTATGATGCAGACAACACTCCTGAAAAACCGGCTTTACGTTATCTGGTCGCTGAGATCATGAATGATTCTAGCCTAGGCGCAGTAATCGGTAAGTTTAGAACCCGTAACCGTAACGCAAGCCTACTTACCCGGTTTATTAATATTGAGACGTTGTCCTTTCAATGGATGGCTCAAGCGGGACGCTGGAAGCTGTTCAAGTTATGCACCATTCCCGGCACTAATTTTATTATGCGCAGGTCTATCGTAGAAAGTATCGGTGGCTGGGATGTTAAAGCGATAGCCGAAGATACAGAAATCAGCTTCAGAATATATATGATGGGTTATCGGATCAAGTTCCAGCCGAAATCGGTCACATGGGAGCAAGAGCCACAGACCTTAAAAGTCTGGTTCAAGCAGCGAACGCGCTGGGCTAAGGGCAACATTTATGTCATTGTCAAAAATATCCCCCTGCTGTTCGATAAATCCGCCGCAAAAGTCCGATTCGATATTCTATATTTTTTAGCGATTTACTTCTTATTGCTGATTTCGTTAATTACCTCCGATGTGCTGCTCATCCTGCATGCTTTGGGCTATGTACATACTACTATTGCTGGGCTTAGCAATTTTCTCTGGCTACTCGCCATCATACTGTTCGTTGTAGGTACTTTCATAACGTTGACGACAGAGAAGGGCGAGATGAGCTTGTCCAATTTATGGATCGTAATGTTGATGTACGTCTCTTATTGTCAGCTGTGGATGGTTGTCGCGGCTTACGGATTATATCTTTACGCCAAAGATCTCATCTTCAAAAGAGAAGCAAAGTGGTATAAGACTGAACGCTATTAATAACGATCAAAGAAGTAATATGAGAAATATGTGATCACAGGAGAAACAGAACATGATGATGAAAAAACAAATGGTTATACTGTTAACCTGCCTCTCTCTTTTTCTAATTCAATTGAATGTTGCAGCCGCCGAGGCTCCGCCTCAGGATACTAGATTAACCTACACAACGTCTTTCACAGGAACAGATACAGCGTTAAAGGGTTCGAGTGCTCAGCAGCAATATTTTGAGGTCATGGATTATTGGAATGTGGATGAGATCAGAATTAACCTGCACTTTCAAATTTCGCAAATTACTAAGGAGCAGATTTCTAGCGTTACATTAACGCTAAATGGCAGCCCATTCTATACATTTAGACCCTCTCTAAGAGATAATGGCGAACAACAGCTGGTCCTTCAGGCACCTAAAGGGTTTCTAAAAAAAGGAACCAATACGCTTGGAATTCAGGGCTATTTGCAGTCGAACTATACAGATGAACAATCTTGTTCTGTCGATTATGATTTTGATAATTGGCTGCATCTGTTTAATACATCCAGTATTAGCGTGATGTATACGCCGAAGCCCTTGACTGGAGGGGTTAGTGACTTTAGCGAGCGCTTCTCTGGCGTTGATACTTTAACGAAGAATTATAGTGTGCTGACCGTACCGGATAAAAGCACAGGGGCAGAATTGGAGTCGGCTACGTATGCGCTCTCCGGGCTTGTGAAGGGGAATACATTGGACAATAGAACGATTCCAATGCTTCCCTACCGGTCAGATGCGGTGAAGAATAAAGCTGCGGTTGTACTGGTAGCTATGTATGACCGAGTACCAAGTGGGCTAAAGGCTCAGCTAAGCACCTCTGAAGATTTAAGTACACATGCACTGCTGCAGTTAGTGAATAAGGATACTCAGCCGACACTTGTCGTAACCTCGAAGGATGAGAACTTACTGATTAAAGCAGGCCGTTTTGTTGCGAATGAAGAGTTATTGGGTCAAATCAGCAGTGATTTAAAGGTGGTCGATGATGCTACAGAAGTATCTGCACCACCCCTTTCGATTAGCTCCAATATTTCGCTTACAGAAACGGGCGATAAACTCACTGGGGCACGTCATCAGGAGCAGACATACTTTGTTGCACTGCCCTCTAACCGCTCGATTGCAGATTCAGGCAGAGTCAGATTGGATTTCCGTTATGCACAGAATTTAGATTTCGACCGTTCATTAGTGACTGTCAGCATCAACAACACACCCATTGGCAGCAAGAAGCTGACCAAAGAGCTGGCGAATGGCGATAAGCTGGATCTTCCAGTTCCCCAAAGCTTGAATATTTCGGGTAATTTCACGGTAAATGTAGCCTTTGATTTGGAGCTGAAGGGAGCCGAATGTATTTTAGATAAGCAACAAATGCCGTGGGCGTATATTAGCAAAGATTCTGTAATGCGTCTTAATACTAAGGATCGTACGGATCTTTTGTTTAATAACTATCCTTATCCGTTCATTCGAGACGGGCTTTACAATCAAGTAGCAGTCGTTCTACCACAAGAAATGGATGATTATTCATATTTGAGTTTAGCTAATGTATTTAATCTATTGGGAAAATACGCTAGCGGAAATATAGGTAACATTCAGTTCTACACGGATAACATTAGCGCTGATCATTTGAAGAATAATAATGTCATCGCCATAGGCACGTATAAGAATAATAAGGTCATCCGTGATCATAATGATAAGCTCTATTTTCAATATAACGGGAACGGAACAGCGATTCGCTCCAATGAGAAGATGAGTATTGAAGATCATTACGGTGCTCAAATCGGTACACTGCAGCTGATTGAATCGCCATTTGAGGCGGGACGGGGGTTGCTTGCTGTTACGGGTGCCCACTCTGAAGAGTACTATTTGGCGTCGAAGTTGATCGCAACAGAGCGGGACAAATGGAAGGTGTTTGGCGATGGGGTAATCGTTGATAAGGACGGTAATGTCAATGCGCACCGTTTCAAGATCATTACTGGAGCAGCAGAGGATTCCGTGGTTAAAAAAATAGCGGAACGAACGGACGTGCTGAGTTTCATTATCGTAATTGTGCTGGTGCTGACACTGGTGATTCTATCGCTGATCCTGCTGCTTCGTAAACACATGAAGAAACGTGGTGATAAGCGTGAGACGTAATCGCAGCGGTTTAGTTTCAGATATCGCTCTTTTATCGTTCCTGGTGCTTCTTTTTATTTGTATTGTCTTCATTTCAGGGGCACCTGACGATTATATCCAGAATATTATCATTTTAAATGTGGCTTTTATTCTGGCGATTGTTACGTATTTTACAACGGTGACTGCAGGGCTGGTCTTGAACCTGGTGTTTATATTTGCGTATGGCTTCTACACGATGTATCAGACGATATCTTTGGGAGAGACAATTGGACTGAATACTTACTTCTGGCTAATTATGACCCCATTGTTAACAGTGGTGCTGTGGGTATTTACACGAAGCAATCGTGAGATGCAGGCTGAAAATCAGCGTTTGGAGAAAAAGACTGCTAATATGGCCATCATCGACGAGAACACAGATCTGCGTAACAGTATTTCTTTTCAGAAGGATGCTGCCTTATTTACAGGCATTTCGACTCGATATCAGATTCCACTCACACTGCTTGTAGTGAAAGTGAAATACTGGAATGAGATTAGACGTATTATTCCCGAAGATAAGCTGGCTGAGGCCATTCACGACGTATCTCAGCTTAGTCAGGCCAGCATTCGTACCAATGATGCATTGTATTTACTGGACAAAGATGACGCAACATGGGGCCTTCTGCTGTTCACCGACAACGATGGAGCAAAAATCGTGATCGAGCGGATTAAATTGAAGCTTCAAGAGCTTAATGATACTGAATTTGTCAAAAAGTATAAAGTTAGCCTCGGTCTCAAAATAGGTGCTGTAGAATATCAATCCAGCACTATTGAGAACCCGTTAGATTTTATTGTTCAGGCAAAAAAACAACTGGAGTATGATGTATAAGTCAGTTGAACGTAAGGGAATATAAGGAATATCGGATAGTAGTTGACTTTACATGTCGATTTCACGTATGATGGAGTGGTGGTCTAAATCGTAAGATTTACGAATTTTCCTACGTTTATTAGGTTATACTTATAGATAAACCTACAGATCATTTGGTTAATTTACCATAAAGGCTCCACTAATTTGTTCAGAAGGAGGACGATCAGAATGAGAGAAGGCATACATCCAAAGTACAACAAGGTTATTTTCATGGATGCAAGCGTAGGCTTCAAATTCTTGAGTGCATCTACAAAATCATCCAATGAAACAATGGAATGGGAAGATGGTAACACTTATCCTGTTATTCGCGTGGACGCAAGTTCCGCATCCCACCCATTTTACACTGGTAAACAAAGAGATACAGAACAAGGCGGCCGTGTTGACAAGTTCAAACAACGTCTTGCACAAAAGAAATAAGAATCCTTACGGATTAAAAAGGGACAACCCATTTAGAAGCGATGGCTTCAGGGATGTCCCTTTTTTGTGTTCAGACATGTTAGAATGAAATGGAATTGACAAATTTCGATAGTGGCAGGGGAGCGATTAGTAATGGAAAATGAAATAAAAGTAGATACCGTCCTTAAGAGTGAGGACGTTCAGGAGTTTAACCTATGGTTCAGCTTGAATAGCCGTATTATACTTAGCTCTTTCAGTGTGGTTGCTTATTTTGTGATTTTACTGTTAATTACAAAGGATTACAGTATTAAAAATATTTCAATCCTTGCTGTGACTGCTGTGATACTTGCCGCTATTTTATGGTATATGACCAAATCAAGTTTGACCAAAAAATCTAAAAAAGCCTTCGCAACAGACAGTTTAGCCCAGCAGCCTCAGAGCTATTCCGTATCAGATGAGGGTATAAAGTACGTATCTGAGGCAGGTTCCGGGCAAGTGAAATGGGAAGAGATACATAAAATAGGTGAAACGATGAACCTGTTCGTGTTTTTTGTGTCTTCTAATCGAGCGCTGATTATCCCTAAACGGTACTTTCAGTCGGTACAAGATAAAGATGCATTTAAGGACTTGGCCAGAAAGTATATGTTCTCCCATCGAGTAAAGTTCAAATCGTAAGATGTACAGATGTGCTGGTATTTGTTGATTCATTTGTAGGATTGATTAGGATATAATGATAGGAGCGACTTGAAAAATAGGAGAAATATGGCATGCCGTGGATTCAAGGATATCCGTATTACTTATTAATGGGCAGTGTTCTAAGCTTTTACATGGGCATCAGCTCCTATCGACATCGAAAGTCGGCGGGAAGACGCTATTTATGGATCTTAATGCTGCTGGTCAGCCTCATATTTATTGCAACGGCGGGAGAGATCATGTCATCCTCTTTTCAGGCTAAGCTGTGGTGGAAGAATATGCAGCAGGCTCCGCTTTTTTTAAGTGCGTTATTTACATATGCTGTCGTTAAAGAATATGTGTCTCCTTCCGTGGAACGCCTACCTGTAAAACTTGCTATTTTCTCGATTCCAGTTGCTTTGGACGTACTGCTTATTTTTACGGATACCTATCATCATCTAATGCGTAGTGAAGTGGGCATGGCCACTGTTGCGGGTGTTAGTGGAATTACTGTAAAGCCTACGCTTCTTAGCATGGCTTTTATTTCTTATGATCAGCTATTTGGTCTATATGCGGTCTGCTTGCTAGCTGTTTCCTTAATGAATAGACCGACAGCCTTTTTGCGACGTGCGTTCTTACTATTTGCTGGGTTACTGGTTCCGGTCGTTTCTGTTTTTTTACTTCCCTTGTTGAAGATCACGCTTACAGGCTTTACGGCCTTCACTTATCTACCCGCAATTATAGCGGCTTATTTGTGTTTATTCATTGACTCTAAATCTACGATCTATCCTTTAACTAAAATTAAAATCCTGGAGCATATGAAAGACGGCGTAGTTTTGACAGACCGGAATGATAGTATCATTGGTATAAATGAGGCTGCAACCTCCATTTTGTTTGAGATTACCGGGATATCGAATGAGACCTGGATGGGGAAAAATATTGATCTTTTTATGAGGCATCACCAGGACATTGGCACTCATTATAGTCAAAGGACCGAAGGACAGTTCGAGATTGTATGTACTGGAATAAGAGAGGTTTGTTATGGGGTTTCATTGATAGCGACTGAACATCAGGCAACAGAGAACAAGGGGATGCTAATTGTTTTTAGTGACCATAGTGAAAAGAAGCGGTATGAACGTGAATTGGTCTATCAAGCAACGGTAGATGATTTGACGGGACTTTATAATCGCAGGCACTTTATGCAAATGGTGCAAAATCAAACGATTCCGGACGGACTAGGACTGGCGCTGTTGTTATTTGATATCGATGATTTTAAGTTAATTAATGATACCTATGGTCATTTAGCAGGAGATCAGGCATTAGTTGATTTCTCGAATAAAATACTTCAGGTGTACCAAAACAAAGGCATTGCCGGAAGAGTCGGGGGCGAGGAGTTTGCTGTATGCTTTTTTGCTGAGGATAAACGTGCAGCCTTGATGGAAGCAGAGGATTTTCGCACTACGATGAGTGATTACAAAATAATTTTGAGCGAACACGATAGTATTCAGCTTACCGCTAGCATCGGAATTTCTTTTACAGAGCGCAGAGAGGTGACTTTTGAAGATTTGTATAGGGAAGCGGATGAAGCGTTATATCGTTCCAAGAATTCGGGCAAGAATAGAGTAACGCTGGGTCGTGAGCCCATTTTAAGAGAAGCGATGAAGGGATAAAGAGGTGTTCTAATGAATCTGACAATTAATGAAGTGATGAGTAAGCTCGAGGAAATGGGTACAGAGCAGACGAAGCGTACCTTCATACGACATGGTGCTAAGGAGCCTTTATTTGGAGTAAGGATAGGGGACATGAAGAAGCTGGTAAAGGATATCAAGAAAGATCAAGGTCTAGCTCGCGCTTTGTATCAGACGGGGAATTATGATGCGATGTATTTGGCAGGGCTTACAGTTGACCCCAAGACGCTTACTAAGGAAGAGCTTCAAAGCTGGGTAGTGGCAGCTTACTGCTCTGGAATAGCGGAATATACGGTAGCGTCTGTCGCTGCAGAGAGCCCTTACGCACTAGAACTTGCAAGAGAATGGATTTCTTCATCGGATGAAATGGTAGCCACCTGTGGCTGGAGCACTTATGGGAATTTCATTTCAGTTACACCGGATGATCTGCTAGACATCGCTGAGATCAGAAAGCTACTACAGCAAATACAATCTACCATTCATCAGGAACGGAATCGAGTTCGTTACACGATGAATATGTTTGTAATTATCGCCGCCAGCAGCGTAACCGAACTGCATGATGAGGCAACGCAGATTGCTGCAAGCATTGGAAAGGTCCAGGTACAAATGGGACAAACCGCATGTAAAGTACCACTGGCTGTAGATTATATTGCTAAGGTTGAACAGGCTGGAAAGCTTGGTGTGAAGAAGAAGACTTGTATTTGTTAGCAGAGTTCTCAGGCTAAAAATAATCAAACAAAAGGCCAGTTCCCGTAATTAGAGAACTGGCCTTTTTTATATGCTTCTTATTGTTGAACGGAATCTACCACGACTTTAGCAGCTGTGCCGATTGGTGGCAGGCTCTTAGTCAGCATAGGGCTGTAGAATCCTATAACTTTTGCGCCTTTTACAAGCTCGCTGCTGTTTACAGCTTTGCCATCGGTATTAATTAGCACGGTATCTTTGCTAATGCGAAGTACTACTTCTTGTTGTGACTGTTCGTTCAGACCACTGCCTTTAACGGTGATGCTGATGTTTCCTTCATCGTCTTTTTGAACTTCTTCAATGGTACCTGCAGTACCCAAAAGATCATTTTGTTTCTGCTCATCTAGAACAGTGATCTTGTAAGTTGGAGTTTGCGGTGGCAGGCTCATGGTCATGATCATGGAATGCTCTGCTTTTACGGTCATACCGATATGAAGATCTTTTAGAGCAAGCTTAGTACCGTCTGCCATTTCGATAGTCGTATCTTCACCTACATTCAGTACGATGCCATCTGTGCCTACACCCTGAATCTGAACGGATTGGTATTTGCCCTCATTATTGACAGCTGTAATCACGCCAGTCTTGGTCATATGCTCTTCCTGATTAGCAGCAGTGATCACGATGGAATCTCCCTTCACGGTCATGTTGTGGTGGATGATTTCACTTACAAAGGAAGCTGGAACGTACAAAATGGAGTCAACCAATTGTGGTGCAGTTCCAAGCGTAGTATTCATTTTGTTAATGCTATAGCGATCTTCTCCGGCTTTCACTGTAGTGAACACAGCACCATTGATAAGATCAACGGATTTAGTTTGTCCATTCCAAGTTAATTCAAAGCCAAGTGCTTCAGTAACCGAACGAAGTGGCACCATAGGCTCTTTGCCATTTGTAGTTTGGAAGCCTGTTTCTTTCAGAGCGGAACCGTTGATTTCAATCGCAAATGTTTTTTGGTTAGCGCTAACGGTAGTTTGAGCAGCATCATTTTTGGCAGAAGTTGTTGTTGGTGCGGCATAGGCTGCTCCTGTTGAAAGTGCTAGGGACAAAGTTAAAAGAACTGTACTTGTTTTTAAAATGTTGTTCATAGTTGTGAGCTCCTTTTTAAGTTCATTTGTTAGTGTTGTTATTATCTAGACGGGACATCTCTCAAATATGTTGCAGTTTTTTGCATAAAAAGGAGTAAGAGACCCTGCCGTTTGTAGTAAAATGGAAATAATAACAATCGCTCACATTAGGAGGCGCTATGGAGTCATTCAAAGATCGACTTAGATTCATGAAGGTCCAGCAGGACGGGCTTATTAAGGAATATGAAGCTCTGATTGCGGAATATGAAAGTCACGATCTGGTCAACGAGAATGAACACTTGAAGAAGCAATATGAGAAACATAAGCTTGCTTTAGTGGAGTTAAAGACTCAGGTAGGGAAGCTCCAAGAAGAGAATACGGAGCTAAAAGTTACGCTAACGGAACAAATTTTAGATGAGAAGCTTGGCATTCTTAGTCTGTCGAGACAGAAGCTGCAGACTTATTTTGCCTCTAAAAGCCTTGCCCATACGGATCGGCTGACGGCTTTTGAGATGGACACAAAGCGTCATATTCAGCAGTTGTACCAAACAGCCGCGAGGCAGCTCGGTGAGGATAAAGCGGAGTTATCCAGTCGACTTGGGGCGTTATCGGCGGAGTTAAATGAGCGTGTACTAGTGCAGCGACAAAGACTGAGGGAGTCCGAAATTGCTCTGAACTCCAGAATGGATAACGGATTACATGATTTTGCCTCAGAAGAGATCAGTGAAGAAGTATTAGAGCGTCGAAGAAAGCAAAATCAGATCGAAATGAAAATTGGACTAGGCTGGATTAACAAGCTTGGGATCTTGTTGCTGATCTTGGCCGTGGGAGCAGCATTCAGATACTCCTATTCCAATTGGTTCACCGGTTATATGAAGGGAGGCGCCTTTTTCCTACTGGGTTTACTGATGTTAGGGGGCGGGGAGTGGCTATACCGCAAAGGAAAAGGGACGTTCGCTTTAGGGTTACTTGGCGGCGGGATTTCAGTGCTGTACGGCTCTATTTTCTATAGCTATTTTTTACTGGATATTATCAGTATTTATGTAGGGCTGTCCTTATCCGTGCTCGTCACTTTGACTGCCGTGCTCCTGTCTTTAAGGTATGAATCACGAAGTATTTGTGCGTTGGGCTTAATCGGAGGGTACCTGCCACTATATTCTTATCTTGGGGCTTTCGGACTTTCAGGCAACGCAGTTTATGTGGCAATGGGCTACTTGTTTCTTCTGAATTTATTCATTCTACTAATCTCCTTCCGCAAACGCTGGAACGTGGTCAATTACATCAGCTACTTATTTAATACACCCTCCATGCTGATATTAATAGCGTTATCGGATAGCAACGGAATGAATATGATTTATGCGGTGCTGACTTTTGCGATGTATTTGGGCATTACGTTATGGTACCCGTTCAAGTATCGCTCCAAGTTGTCTTGGTGGGATTTCTCTCTACTGGGATGCAACACGTTTATTAGCTGTCTTACCTTGTATCTTCTATTTCTGGATGCAGGGCTCAAGGATTACAATGGTGCGCTGGCGCTGCTCTTCTGTCTGCTGTATCTAGGGCTTGGACGAGGGCTTGAAAAGCTGATGCCACAAGAAAAAGAAAGCATGCTGCTGTTCTACGCTACTTCGCTGACCTTTGGTATTCTGATGATTCCGTTCCAATTCGGAGCGGCTTGGTGGTCCATTGGCTGGTTGGTTGAAGGCGTTGTGCTTACCTTGTTTGGTAATCTGAATCGGTTTAAAGGGATGGAAAGGGCAGGCTGGGGGATTTTAACGCTTTGCCTTGCGGTGTTCTTCGGATTAAATGTACCCATGCAGCTAGCTATAGCCGATGAATGGTTGAATTCCGCAGACGCCTATTTTCCGCTAAAATATGTCTTCATTACTGCAGGCATGCTGATTATTGCCGTATGGTACGCCGTTCAGCATAATCGAAAGGATGTCCTACAGCGCAGTGAGCCTTACGAAATCACCTTAGCCCTGTGGTTTAAATACGCGGCATTATTGAATTTCTGGATCTATGGTTTGTATGAATCAAGAAGACTGTATCGTCTGGCTGTACCGGAGGATTTCTCGCATAGAACCTTCTATAATTTGCTGTTGTCCGCTCTGTTAACTATTGTTCTGGCCTATGTTTTGCCAAAGGTGAAGGTGCTTTATGACACGATTGTTAAGTATTTTGTAAGACTTCTCTTTGGGATCGGCTATGCTATTTGTTTGGTGATTACAGTAGGCTTGCCAAGCCTGCAGAATGATCTTTCACGTAATACCGGGGCTGATTATAGCGCACTGGGTATACTCATTATCTTCAATATTTTCGTGTGGTTTAGTGGACGTGATCTGCTGATCACCTTGCTTAAACGTGAGTATAAAAGTATGGAAATCTACCCTGTCTTCATGGGAGTGTATCTACTCGGAATCATCACCGCTTTTCTAGGGGTACAGCTGCAATTAAGCGATGCGGGATTAATATTTAGTCTTTTGTATCTGTTGATAGCAGTTCTGTTCATCATGTACGGCTTCCGCAAAAGATATGTGTATATCCGGCGCCTCGGCCTTGGATTAACGCTTCTGGCGACAGGTAAGCTGCTGCTATACGATCTGGGACTACTGAATACCGGAAGTAAAATTATCGCTTATGCCAGCTTTGGGATTTGCCTGCTCGGGATCTCCTATCTTTATCAAAAGGTGTCAAACAAAATGGAGGAGGGGCAGGCAGCGACGGAGAATGTGACTAAGGGGTAACTTATAATGTGAATCATGGGAAGGAAGACGGGGATGTATCAGACTTATATTTTCGATCTGTACGGTACACTGATTGATATTGAGACAGATGAGGAGCAATCTGAGGTATGGGAAAGGTTAGCTCTCCATTTCGGATATCAGGGACTCTCTATATCAGGAGGGGAACTGCAAGAACGGTTTTTGCGGGAGAGGGATCTTCAACTAAGTGAAGCCGCACGGAGCTGCGAGTATCCGGATTTCGTAATGGAGGAAGTGTTTCGGTCTGTGGCCCGTCAATTAGGTGGAGAACCGGATCAAGCGTGGTTATATGAAACTGTGAGATGGCTACGGACGTTATCGATGGTCCATATCTCTCTTTATGACGGTGTGGCTGAAATCCTACAAACATTAAGAGAACGTGGCAAAAAAGTATTTCTGCTCTCCAACGGGCAGAAGACATTTATTGAGGCAGAGTTAACTATGCTCGGAATCATCCATCTATTCGATGGCATTGCGATCTCTTCGGAAGCAGGGGTGAGTAAACCTGATCCGCTATTTTACAGCTACTTAGTCGACAAATATGAAGCCGATTTGAGCTCGGCTATTATGATTGGAAATGATCCTCGTACGGATATTGAGGGTGCTCTGAAGGTAGGCATAGATTCCTGCTATATTCACACGGCTTCTTCGCCGTCTAATATGGTTGTGAAGAGTACTTATTCTATATGGGATGGCGATTTGCGGCAAATCCCAGGTTGGAATTCATAGTTGTACAAAAAAGTCCCCGTACCCGGCTTCTTACTCACCGGTTACGGGGACTTCGTATATCGGACGTTTAGGATTACAACGCCGTTTGTTTATGCTTGATTAGATTACGCCTTCAGCCAACATAGCATCGGCTACTTTTTTGAATCCAGCGATATTCGCTCCTGCAACGAGGTTGCCAGACTGTCCATACTGCTCGGATGCATCTACAGACTGTTGATAGATGGAAACCATGATCTCATGCAGTTTCGTATCAACTTCTTCAAAGCTCCAGGACATACGCATGCTGTTTTGGGCCATTTCAAGCGCAGATACAGCTACGCCGCCAGCATTAGCAGCTTTGGCAGGTGCGAATAGCACGCCAGCTTGTTGGAACTGGTGAATAGCTTCAAGGGTGGATGGCATATTGGCGCCTTCGCCTACTGCTTTAACACCATTCTCAATCAGTTTCAATGCCATGGCTTCATCAATCTCATTCTGAGTAGCACTCGGAAGGGCGATATCACAAGGAATAGTCCAAATTTGCGTGGAATCTTCGGTATACACAGCGTTAGGGTGTTCATTCACATATTCACTTATCCGTTTTCTTTCGACTTCTTTCAGGCGGCGGACAGTTTCGAGGTTAATGCCGTTTTCGTCATAGATATATCCAGCGGAGTCACTACAAGCTACAACTGTTGCACCTAGCTGTACAGCTTTTTCAATCGCATAGATCGCTACGTTACCAGACCCGGAAACAACAACGCGACTTCCTTCAAAGGAAAGGCCTTTTGCTTTCAGCATCTCGTTTACGAAATAAACTGTACCGTAACCAGTAGCTTCTGTCCGAGCCTGACTTCCGCCGTAACCAATACCTTTACCAGTCAATACGCCAGCCGGATATCCTCCGCGGATCCGCTTGTATTGTCCGTACATGTAGCCAATCTCACGACCACCTACACCGATATCTCCTGCAGGAACGTCCTGGTCAGGCCCGATGTAATTTTGCAATTCAGTCATGAAGCTTTGTGCAAAACGCATGATTTCGCCTTCGGATTTTCCTTTAGGATCAAAGTCGGATCCGCCTTTACCTCCGCCGATGTGTTGACCGGTAAGAGCGTTTTTGAAGATTTGCTCAAAGCCGAGGAATTTGATAATACTAGCATTAACGGATGGGTGAAAACGAAGTCCACCTTTGTAAGGTCCAATGGCACTGCTGAACTGTACACGATATCCACGGTTAACTCTGACCTTACCTTGATCATCTGTCCAAGGAACACGGAACATAATCAAACGTTCTGGCTCAACCAATCTTTCCAGAATGGCATTTTCCTGATACTTAGGTTCAGCAGCCAGGATTGGAAGCAAAGATTCAAGGATTTCCTTTACAGCCTGATGGAATTCGGGCTCGAAAGGATTACGCGCAACAACCTGTGCGTATACGTCTTCGATATAACGATGTGCCTTGTTGCTGTTTGTGTCTAATTGCTGGGAAGATACAGAGCTCATGAATTCAACCGCCTTTTCTAGTATTCAATTTGGTCCAACACTTTTTTTATATTTTGGCACAAGTCAATGTTCCTCACAACTGTTTTTATTAAATAACTTACCTGAAGTGGAATGTTGTAGAGCCCGTGTTAGCAAGAAAAGTGTGAACAAACCGCGGTATACTTCGCGTAATGACGCGTTAAAGCGTGAAATATGCTACAATGGATGTGTAATAATTGTAGGGAGATGAAATTTGAAAAATGAGTGACAAATTAAACGAGCAGGAATTAGTAACAGTATTATCTGCCAAAACCAAAGTAGATCCTAAATTAATTCGTTTAGTATTGAAGCATGAACAGACCTTTATCAATAATGCCAAGGCCAATGCCAAAGGCGAGGTAGACATCGACAATGATGATCTGGTTGACTATGTTGTTGCCCAGCGTGATGTGAAGCTGGATGAAATCACAGTAGAGACGATTCTTGATGCGGAGATGGATTACTTAATGGATAAAGGGCTGGCAGGATACATCGATTAACCCTTGTGCATTTCCGGCTCTAAAGCCTTTAATATAAGAGGATATAGAGCCGGAATGAAAAAAGTAGGCATTTACATTGCATTCAATGATTTAGTGTGGTACAATGAAGTTAATCATAAATTTAACCCTTAATTCACATATTGTAAAAGGTTATCATTTGTGCGTATGAGTCCTTTTCCAATGTGTGAATTTTTATTTGTTCGTACACTACGTAGGAATAAAAGGACATGTGTTAAATAAAATATTGGAGGTAATATCATGCAAACAGGTACAGTTAAATGGTTTAATGCAGACAAAGGATTTGGTTTTATCGAGGTTGAAGGTGGAAGCGACGTATTCGTACACTTCTCCGCAATCACAGGCGACGGATTTAAATCTTTGGACGAAGGCCAACGCGTTGAGTTCAACGTAACTCAAGGCGCTCGTGGACCACAAGCCGAAAACGTTGTAAAACTGTAATTCGAAAATTAGGCTGCCCTTAACACAAGTTGAGGGCAGCTTTTTTATTTTTCATCTTATGAATCTGCCCCTAATAGGGTGGCGAAATCGTCTCGATTCGATCCAAGGAGGGGTACTTATGTATTTTCGTAAAAAAGCACTGGAGGATCTTCCGCAGGAAGACACAGCCATTTGGTCTTGTACCAAGGAAGGTTGCACCGGTTGGATGCGCGATAACTTTGCATTTCAGTACGTACCTACCTGCTGGCAATGTAACTCTCCCATGACGAGAAGTATGAAGATACTGCCAATGCTTGTGAACACGAATTCAGATATGAAGGCTATGAAGAAAGGCATCACGATTAAGTAACAGCCTTTACTAAAACCATGCTAGAGATGGTTAAAAAGAAGCAGCTAACATACTCAAACAGCTGGACCCTTGATGGTGGGCAGCTGTTTTTTGTTTGAGTATTTTAGTTCTGTTCGAGCAATTTGTCCCACTCGGTTAAGATGATGTTCTCTGAGAGATGCTTCAAATGTTCAGGAACCTCTACATGGCACATCAATTCCAGGCTGTTGCCGTCCGGGTCGTTGAAGTACACAGAAGCATTCCCTTGATAAGCTCGAATAAAAGGCTCAACGGAAGTTCGATTACGGAACGGAACAGCGTCTAACCCAATGGATTCCAGCCATTGCAGTGATTGCTTCAGATCCTCATAAGTTACGCGGAAGGCAATATGCCGTAAAGATGGGTGGTATGGCGTTTCTACTTCCTTTCCTTCCCAAATGCCGATCCAACTCCGACCTTCCTCAATCCAGAAGAATGCAGTTTCCTCATCCCGCCAGGCCATTTTTAATCCCAATTTCTCATAAAATTCGATAGATACCTCAAGATTACTTACTGGTAAATGTGCTTCGTATAGTCCTTTTATCATATTCTCGTCTCCTCGTGTGCAGGCTTAGCCTGAATGTTATCAATAACTACCAGGTTCTTCCGTGTATTAGTTCCCATTCTTTCCAGGGTACCATTCCTAGCTCAGGTCTGGGTGAATCAGGCAGTACAGCTAGGAACTCTAAGGAATGACCATCTGGATCACTGAAATACACGGATACGGCTGGCATCCAGCCAAATACATACAATTGTCCCTTATCATCATCGAGGAAGTTGGAGGCTTCAATCCCCTTGGCCTTCAGGTAGGATACTGACTGCTTCATATCCTCAAACGTTACTTGGAAAGCAAAGTGCTGACGCACAACCTCGGAAGGTGCCTTCTCCCAAATTCCCAGCATGGCCTGATTACGATCTTCTCCAATCCAGTAAAATCGCCGCTTGCGGCCCTCAGTATTCTCCGAATGTGCTAAGGGTAGTCCCAGAACATGAGCATAGAAATGAGCAGATTGTTCAAGGTTAGTCACGTTCAGATGGGTTTCAAACAGTCCTTTGATCATAGCGCGGCACCTGCCGGGCTATTGATTTTGCGAGCTAAATTTAGGAATGATTCTAAGACTAGGCGAATGCGATCTTCAATTTCTTGGCCGCCCTCATACCCGTCGTATTCAACCTCGAACCGCTTGCGCTGCATCCCACCGATGGAGATCCAGTCTGGCGTATTAATCCCATGTAGATTGCGTACAACCGCCTGCAATTGAAGCAATGAGCTTACACCTATAGCTCCACCTGCAGAGCTAGCGGACAATACCACTTTGCCGTTGAAGTGTGTCTGGCCTAGATGGTCGAGAGCATTTTTCATCACGCCGCTCATGGAACCGTGGTATTCCGGGGTAATCAGGATGATTGCGTTCGCAGTTAGCATCTCTTGATGGAGGGCGCTTAGATGCTCATGCTCCGCGTAAGACTCATCTGGTGAATAAAAGGGCAGCGGGCGTTTATGGAGATTAAACAGGGTGACTTGTTCGCCTTGCTGATTAATAAAATGTGTGGCATGCTCTGCCAACTTGGTGCTAGTCGCTTCTTTTCGATTGCTGCCTGTCAGGATCATGACTTTCATCTGTATCCACTCCTATAAGGTCGATTGCTATAAACCAATGATAGCTGAATCGACATTTGTTGACGTCAGCACATGGAATGAACCTGCATAATAAAAACGCTCAGCAATTGTGCTGAGCGTCTAAGACTATAGTTGTAGATGAGCTGTGGCGCTATGAGTTGTAGCCGCTTTTCAATGCAAAAATGGCAGCTTGAGTCCGATCTGATAAGTTCAGCTTTCCTAGTACATGACTGACATGTGTCTTAACAGTCTTCTCGGTGATGACCAGCTTACTGGCAATCTCTTTGTTGCTCATACCTAGTGCAATGAGGTCTAACACCTCCTGCTCTCGCGGAGTAAGAAGCTCAGATCCGGTGATTGTAACCGATGTAGTACTGGATCCATTCAGATCTGAGTTGCTAACATTCAGTTGTTCTGGTGTAGAAGCTGCCATTAGATTCATCAGTTGACTGGCAGCTGCGGAATGCAGCTCAACTTGACCACTGTGTACCTTGCGGATGGCGACTACCAGCGCTTCTGGTTCTATGTCTTTTAGCAAATATCCTTTGATCCCTACGCGGATAGCAGGGAGTACATGATCCTGATCTGAAAAGGAGGTCAACACAATGATTTTGACCTGTGGATGGGAGATCCGTAGCTGTTTAGCTGTCTCGATACCGTCCATAACAGGCATGTTCAAATCCATTAATATGATATCCGGCTGGAGCTCAGCCGTTCTCTCTAGTGCCTCGCGGCCGTTCGACGCTTCTCCGATAACCTTGATGTCCGGTTGTGTCGAGAGAAACACTTGTAGCCCTCGACGAACCATTGCATGATCGTCAACCAGTAATAAACCTATTGTCATTTGTGATCACCCGACTTCATGTGGATTGGAGGGGCAAAGGGATGGTTACCTCAACTGTTGTGCCTTGATGCTCCTCACTGTGGATATGAATACGGCCGTAGAGCGCCTCAGCTCTTTCCTTCATAATATGCAGGCCGAGAGATTCATTGGTGTCTGTGTTACAGCGCCGTTTGGCACCGCCCTTGCCCTGATCGGCAATGCTCAGTATCACCTCGGTAGCGTTCAAATGTAGTGATACTTCAGCTTTAGAAGCTCCGGAGTGCTTGCGTACATTGTTGAGCGCTTCTTGACCAATGCGCAGAAGCCCTTCTTCCACATTGCGGGGAAGTTCGAGTACACCGCTGCGCTCTGTCTGTATCAACAGCCCTAGTTGCTGACCATGAGCCTGCAGCGCGGTCAATAACCCGGCTTCCAGTCCTGCAGGACGAAGCTGCATGATTAAAGCACGCATTTCTTTGAGTGCAGATTGCGAGAGCTCTTGAATATCGCGGACCGCCTCAGCAGCCGGATGGGAGGTGTGCTCTTGCTTCAGCATGCTTTCTACACCTTTGGCCGTCATCGAGAGGGAGAACAGAATTTGGTTCACCGAGTCGTGGAGGTCACGGGCCAGTCGATTCCGCTCGTCCAGACGCGCGATTTCGCGGCGCTTCTCTCCGAGCTGTACACTTTCCAGTGTAGCTGAAATGTGCTCGGCAATCGCTTCGAGTACTTCTCCATCTGCGGTTGCGGAGGCGAGTGCTTTAGGCGAGGTGATGAGTAGAATGGCTGAACCATGTGCAGTAATCTGCCGAAAGGGGACGGCAAGCATTACAACTCGCTCTGTAACAGGCTGTTCGGAACAGCATGAGTTCGTAATTTCCTGTTCTTCGTCAGAGGTTAATGTTGCGAAGCGCTGTCCTTTTGCAATATCCCTTAGACGATTCTTAAAGGAATCCGAGAGCTCAAAAGGAGCTAATTCAGGTGTTATATTAGCTGCATGAGCGGCTGCATGTACTTCGAATTTGCCCTCATGTTGTCCAATGATCGCTGCAAAAGGCCAATCGAAATATTGGCCAATCAGGGCGGTGGTTTTCTCCACCAGAATGCTTGGGGAGATGCATTCACTAGCCGTTAGATTCAAAGCAGCGCTGAACTCCCCTAATTTGGCGTACAGATTGGCACGGCGCTGCTCGGTGCTATATAACTGCATGCGTTCAATGGCACTGCCAATTTGCAGGGCCACGGATTGTAGCAGAGCCAGCTCACTGTCGGGGTAATGTGCTTTGCCCGGTGCGGCTACATTCATAAGTCCTAGGTAGCGATCACCTGAATGCAGTGGGATAGTGGCGTGGTGGGTGATCCCCAACGTATCGCCCCAGTTATATTGCCTGGCATTACTCAGCCGCTTGCAGTTTAGAATGTTAACAGCATGTTCTAGCCGTCCGTTCCATAGGCGGTCTAAGCACCAGCAGCTTCCACACTGCATCGGCTGTTTATTGTCCCGTTGCAGCGCTGGCGGTAAACCCCGATCTGCGGCGAATTCATACTCCATATTCTCTTCGCTCAGGAAGATCCAGCCTGCCGTATTTCCTGTTAGATCTAACAGCTTGCCCATAACTGTATCGAGCATCGGTTTGAGCTCATTGGAACTGTTTAAGGTCTCCGCAATCGTCTTGAGCGTCAATAACTCGTGGATCCCGGTTTCTTCCGGCATGAGGTTCTCCCCTTTAAATTAATTACGTTCTATCTATTGTAACGTAGAATGCTTCATTCATTCTAAAATTTATGTAATCATGAAGCGATAAAAAAGGTGGACCCTTAAGATCTGGTATGACCTTAGAGAACCACCTAAATAAATTCGTTAATTTACAGCTGCAGGGGTAGTGGAAGGCACGCTGTGTTCTACATCATCGTGCTGAATCAGTCCGTGTTTCTCCCAAGCTCGACTCTTCCAGCGGAAATACATAATGACAGCTCTTGTCCACTCATCAGCCGCAGTGGCAATCCACACACCGGCTAATCCTAGGTTAAGCTGGAATACCAGAAAATAGCCAAGGGGTAAGCTCATGCAGACCATGGAGATCAGTCCCATATATACTGGGAACTTCGCATCGCCCGAGGCGCGTAGTGAGTTAATGATGACCAAATTAGTTGTGCGCCCGGTCTCTAGGAAGAAACTAAGCAATATAACCTGAGCCCCCATCAGAATAATGTTCTCGTTGTCTGTGAAGAGGCCGAATAGCGGTACCCGGAAGACGATCACAAGAGCATCTATTACTACTGTGACCAGAAGTGCCCACTTCACACTGGTGAATACACGCTTATAGGCCTCCTTGGGGCGTCTAGCTCCCACCAGATGTCCTACGATAATGGAGGTTCCCATGGAGACGGCTACACTGAATAAATATATATAATTGGAAATGTTGAGCGCGTATTGACGAGTGGCCATAGCCTCGGCGCCCAGATAGGTAATATACAGCGTGAATACGAGCTGACAAGATTGATAAATAATCGATTCAAACGCGGACGGGATGCCGATTTTGAGAATTTGCTGCACATATTTTTTGGAAAGATGAATGTAGTAGGTTAACTTTACCCGTACCTCCATCACTCTGTAGAGCAGTAAGAAGAAAATAATAAGACAGATAAACCGACTGACAACCGTTGAGATAGCTGCACCTTCGACACCTAACGCTGGAAGTCCAAAATGACCATAGATGAGTAAGTAGTTACCCACCACGTGAATGATGTTCATCAGCAAGGATACGACCATCGTCTGTTTAGTGAAACCGTGCGTACGGATTGTGGTCGCCAGAGCATTGATTAATGCTTGGAGAAAAATACCGCCCCCGACAATATGTATATAGGATTTAGCGTAAACGAGAATGTCCCCTTTTACATTCAGGGCAGTTAGTAGAGTCCCTCCGAATATCAGCAAAAACGTACTTAGGAGAATTCCTACTAACAGGTTTAGAGTAATGGCATTGCCGGTCACTTGAGCGGCTTCCAGAGGTTTTTTGGAACCGAGGTATTGGGAGACCACAATCGCTGCGCCGTTACCAATTACACTGAGAACTAAAATAGCCATCGCGATAATCTGATTCGCTGCGCCAACACCTGATACGGCATCGTCCGATACGGAGCTGATCATAAAAGTATCCACACTGCCCATGAGCATAAATAGGAACAGTTCCAGGAATATCGGCCAAGTTAGTTTTACAAGGTTAAATTCTTGGTGATTATTGTGCTTCATTGTACACCTTCTTACATCATGATTAAATTCCTGTTATTCCATAAACAAACTGTAATGTTAGCACAGCTTTCATGAAAATGCAGTACTTTTACAAAAATATGACAAAAGGTTATAAATATCTGTAAAGATAAAGCTGGCAGCAGCACATTAGTATCCTCCAGGTAACTACATCACAATAAAGTGCCTACTTCCCTTAAAGGATGTAAGGATCTACAATTTGTACATGACTTACTAAAATATATTAACAAGGAGTGCAAATAAATATGAAATTGCAATTAGCATTGGATCTAGTGGATATTGCGGGAGCGAAAGAGATTGTCTCAGAGGTTGCTGAATATATAGATATCGTTGAAATTGGAACACCTATCGTTATTAATGAAGGCTTGCATGCGGTGAAAGCAATAAAGGAAGCTTTTCCTGCTTTGACAGTATTGGCTGATTTGAAAATCATGGATGCTGGTGGATATGAAGTGATGAAGGCGGTAGAGGCTGGTGCTGATATCGTTACTGTGCTTGGTGTATCTGATGATGCTACCATTCGAGGTGCGGTGGAGGAGGCTAAGAAGACGAATAAAGAGGTTCTGGTTGACCTGATCAATGTGAAGGATATCAAAGCAAGAGCGGCTGAAGTGGACGCACTTGGCGTAGACTATATCTGCGTACATTCTGGATATGACCATCAGGCGGAAGGGAAAAATTCTTTTGCAGATCTGAATGCAATTAAAAGTGTGGTTAAACAGGCTAAAACCGCTATCGCTGGGGGAATCAAGCTAAGTACGCTTCCGGAAGTTATCGCAGCGAATCCTGATCTTGTTATCGTTGGCGGAGGCATTACGGGTGAGGCTGATCAAAAGGCTGCAGCGGCAGAGATGAAACGTCTAGTTAACCAGGCTTAAGATTACAATGGACACATTGAAATATGCGCAGCAAATTATAGAGGAGCTTCAGCGCTCCATTTCTCAGCTTGATCATCAAGAAGCTGAACGAATGGCTGAACTGCTTCTTCAGTCGAATAAGGTATTTGTGGCCGGGGCTGGTAGATCAGGATTGATGGGACGAGCTTTTGCAATGCGACTCATGCATGTCGGTAAAGAAGCGTACGTCGTGGGAGAAACGGTAACCCCGGGTATTGAGCCTGGTGATGTGCTTGTGCTCGGTTCGGGTTCAGGAGAGACGAAGGGGCTGATCTCTATGGCAGAGAAGGCCAAAGGAGTAGGTGCAGAGGTTATTGCCGTTACAATTGCGCCGGATTCGACCCTCGGACGTTTAGCGAGCTATATAGTGAAGCTGCCGGGGTCTACAAAAGATCAGACCAGCGGAAGCTACAGCACGATTCAGCCAATGGCTTCTTTATTCGAACAGACGATGTTAGTCTTTTACGATGCAGTGATTCTGCGGATGATGGAGAAGACGGGGCAGACGACTCAGCAGATGTTCGGCAAGCATGCTAATTTAGAGTGAAAGTACAGAAACGAATGCCTTCCTAGTAAGGAGGTTATTCGTTTTTGTGTTAGTATGACAACAGGAGAGAGGAGGCTTTAGTTATGGCAACCGAGATTAAAGATCGCATCAATTTGAAGGAAATTAACTGCGAGAAGGAACTGACGCTTGCGGTGATCGGAGGCAAATGGAAGCTGATAATCCTGTGGCATCTTGGGCTTGAAGGGACAAAGCGGTTCAGTGAGCTGAAGAAGTTAATTCCTCATATCACGCAAAAAATGTTGACCAATCAGCTTCGAGAGCTTGAAGAAGATCAGTTGGTTCTTCGGAAAGTGTATGCCGAGGTTCCTCCAAAAGTAGAGTATTCTCTGACTTCATATGGACAGAGCCTGCTTCCCGTCCTTCGATTGATGTATGATTGGGGTAAGAATTACGGGGAAAACGTGATCTGGAAAGACACGCCGCCGGAAGAGAGATGCTAATCGAATAGACTTTGGACATTAATAATCCCTGAGAGGTCTGAATCGACCTTTTCAGGGATTTTTTGTATTCAATATGGAATGACGTTAATTACAATTTAGGCTTTTTGTTCGAACAGCTTGGCGATCTCGACGATTACGTTTACCGCTTTTTCCATGTTGTCAGCAGAGGCGTATTCGAATTTGCCGTGGAAATTTTCGCCCCCCGTGAAAATATTAGGTGTAGGTAAACCCATGTAGGAAAGCTGTGAGCCATCTGTTCCCCCGCGAATCGGGCGGATGATCGGTGTGATGTTCAGATTCTCCATCGCCTCATGGGCAATATCTACAATATGACGCACCGGTTCGATTTTTTCGCGCATGTTGTAATATTGGTCTTTCATTTCAAGTACGATGTTCTCTTCACCATGGATGCTCTTAAATTCATCTACGATGGCAGAAAGAAAGGCTTTACGTGCCTCGAATTTCTCGCGGTCGAAGTCACGAATGATATATTGAAGCTTGCTGAATTCCGGTGTGCCTTCTATGGAGCTAAGGTGGTAGAAGCCATCATAACCGTCTGTGAATTCTGGAGCTTCCTCAGCAGGGAGTCTAAGGTGGAGCGCCATAGCGATTTTTGCGGAATGAATCATTTTTCCTTTGGCAGTACCAGGATGTACATTGACGCCGTAAACCGAGATTTTGGCTGATGCAGCATTAAAGCTTTCATACTCTAGTTCACCGAGTGGGCCTCCGTCCACAGTGTAAGCATAGGAAGCATTAAAAGCAGCTACGTCAAATTTATGAGGTCCGCGGCCGATTTCTTCGTCCGGTGTGAAGGCAACTCTAATCTTGCCATGTTTGATTTCTGGATGCTGAAGAAGGTAATTCATAGCTGTCATAATCTCGGCAATACCGGCTTTATTGTCTGCGCCAAGCAGGGTGGTGCCATCGGTTGTAATTAATGTATGGCCTTTATATTCTGCCAGCTCTGGGAAGCTCGCTTTAGACAATACAACATTTAATTCTTTGTTCAAAAGAATATCTTTGCCATCGTAGTTCTCCACGATCTGTGGCTTTACATTTGTTCCTGTGAAATCAGTTGCTGTATCGAGATGCGCCAAAAAACCAATGGTCGGAACATCCTTCTCCGTATTGGCTGGGAGTGTAGCCATGACATACCCATGCTCATCCACCTGCACTTCATCCATGCCGATCTCCTTTAGCTCTTCGACAAGCTTGTGGGCCAGCGCCATCTGCCCCGGAGTGGACGGACAAGTTTCATTATCCTCGTTCGATTGGGTATCCATTTGAGCATACGAAATAAACCGTTCTATAACCTCTTTTTTCACTGTGGGTCATCTCCTCATTACTGTTGTATCTATATAGTATCACTTTCCATATCTGGTCTCATCCCTGAGGAGGAAGATTAAGAGTTAAGATTAGCTTTAATGAGGCGATATTTCTTGCTTCACTAGCTTCGCTGAAAGTAAATATCGGTCCGGTGCTGATCCCACGTATGAAAAAGGATAACAGGTGATCAAGGTAAGAATAGCCTTATCGCTTGGTTTTATTGCGCCGCGTTCAGTCCCGTCTACAATCGTGCTGCCTGTCATTTCATAGGTGAACGTACCGTCCATGCTTTCCAGTTCGATCAGATCTCCTGCGACAAGTTCTCCTAGATTGCGGAATACGGTATCACGGTGTCCAGCAAGCACGCTATTACCGATGGCGCCGATGGCTGCGCTACCTATATAGTGTCCAGCTCCTTTTTTTAATTCAGGGCTTTCCGTACCCTCCAGAATAGCCACCTTCTTATTTAAGGTGGGGAAGCGGATTTCTCCAATCACTTCACCCTCTTTATAGGAGGGGGAAGAAGATGGTTGTTCTTTTGGAGAACTGACCATTCCCTTGGGGAGAGGATTCTCTTCATTTGAAAGGGGGCGGGCGATAGCTTCCTCCCTCTTTTTTGCCCAATCATTTAGGGCCTGCTTGGCCTCGATGGGTGCTTTGACGACTTGAACGATTGAATAAATCAGCACAACTAAAGAGAGTATGAAGATTAGCTTCACGGTTAATAAGACACCATTACGCTTCTTCATACTCTCTCCTCCAGACTTAAATTACTAAATGTTATTCTTTCTTCGATTTCAATCTGCGCATGATGATCACGCTGAGTACCGCAATAGCTAAGCTGGCAAGAATTAAGTTATACCAAGGCTCGGCGGTATTTGGAAGCTCGTTGCCTGCCTCTGGTGCTCCCAAAGGAATGTCGCCGTCAGGTAAGGCTACCTCATCGCTTGGCTGAGGTGTTGCACTGGTGGTTTGACTACCGGCACCTGGTGACGCTGCAGGTGTAGGCTCATTAGTGCTTCCGCCCATTGGAATCGGTTCTTCAGTAACGCTTATTTCATCGACTGCAGGCGGTGAAGCTGTAGGTGTAGGCGATGGTGTTGCTGTTGGTGTTGTTGTTGGAGGCACTGACTGACCTGGTGTTACGACAGCTGTAGGTGAAGCAGTAGTCGTTGGTGAATCCGTAGGTGTCGTAGTTGGTGCAATCGTAGGTGTCGGTGAAGCTTCAGGTGTAGCTGATGGTGTTTCAGTAGGTGTTGTAGTAGGTTCAGTTGTTGCTGTTGCTGTTGCCGTTGCCGTTGCTGTAGGTGATGGATCAGGTGTAGGTGTGACGGTCGCTGTTGGCGTTGGTGTAGGTGTTGAAGTAGGCTCGGCGGATGGACCTGGTTCTCCGGAAGCGGAGAATTCAAAAGCTACGGTCGTGGCCTTCCCTTGATATTCGTTGCCGGCTTCCCATGGGAAGGTTACATCCATTTGAATTACATTCTTCTCTCCTCCAGCAAGTGAACCGATGGTTACTCTGCCAGTTGCCTCACTCATCACTCCCGAATAGATGATTACTCCCTCTTTTTCGAGTGTCATTTGGAGAATATTGTATAACTCTACGTCTCCAGAGATGAATTTAAAGTCCACAAAGTAATCAAAGCCTTCTGTGCCATCATTAATAATCGTGTACTCTGAGCTCATTTCGTCACCGGGCTTCATATTGTTCATGGTGGCTGTGCTCGTGGTATGAGAATTCACAGTAAGCTTAATGGTATCCTGAGCGCTTACCCCTCCAGCGTGCCATATTACTCCTACCAGAATAATCAGAACGTAAGCAGCTATGAAGACCGAATGGTATTTCTTCTTCACTTTCTTTGCTCCTTTCTCCTGAGCCCATTGTAGCTGTTAAAAAACAAAATCTGCGGGCTTCCGGCAAAATCCTCCGTTTTAAACGATTATTCCATTCTACATTGTCGAAATAAGTGGTATCGTAAAGTACCACTCTTTCATTTGTGGACGGAATCTTTCTGAATGAACGGAGAAAGAGGGCATAGCCAAAATACAAATCGTTCGTTATAGCGAATATATAAAGTATAATCAAAATGAGATCGAAAGAAAAATGATGTATTCCAACTAATGAGATCATATTTGATTAAATAATAAGTATATGGTCTGTTTATCTGTTGATTTCTCTCTATATCTCTTTATTTTTATGTTTTTTAATATCTTAGTGGTGTTTTATTAAGAACGGTCTCGAAAACAAAACAAAAAAGGCAAGACGCATATCTGAACCGGGAGAATTCCCGATACTAAGATAACGTCCTGCCTCGTTAAGACTGCAATCTTACAGTTCTTTCATAGCCTCAGCTACAATTTCATAGGAACGAAGACGAGCTTCATGATCATAAATCCCTGCGGAGATAATCAATTCATCTGCTTGTGTCTCTTTCAGAATGTCTTGAAGTCGTTCTTTAATCACTGCTTTATCGCCAGAGAAAGAATAACGCTGCTTATCGAGCATGATTGCTTTTTCTTGTACCGTCCATAGCCCATCCATACTCTCAACAGGTGGTTGTAACTTGCCTGTACGCCCGCGGATGATATTGAGGAACTGCTGCTGCTGCGAGGTAGCTAGCTTTCTTGCCTCATCTACGGTATCGGCTGCTGTAACCCCTAGTCCGACCATAACATAAGGTTTGTCTAGTACTTCTGATGGACGGAAATTACTGTGGTATATGTGCAGCGCCTGAAGTAAATACTCAGGTGCAAAATGGCTGGCAAAGGCAAAAGGCAACCCTAGCTTGGCTGCTAGCTCAGCACTAAAGCCGCTGGAGCCTAAGAGCCAGATGGGAACATTTAAGCCTTCCCCAGGAACCGCGCGTACTCCAGCTGGGCGCGACCCTGCTCCTGCAGGGTCGAAGTAAGCTCTTAGCTCACTTAGCTGCTCAGGGAATTCACTGCCATCGCTTCCGAGCCCGCGACGCAGCGCACGGGAAGCTGGTTGATCAGATCCGGGTGCTCTGCCCAGTCCAAGATCGATCCGTCCCGGATATAGAGATTCGAGAGTCCCGAACTGTTCGGCAATAACAAGTGGTGCGTGGTTGGATAGCATAATGCCACCAGAGCCAACACGTATACTTTGGGTGCCGCCAGCAATATGTCCGATCAAGAGTGAGGTAGCAGAGCTGGCAACTCCGATCATATTATGGTGTTCAGCGAACCAATACCGATGATAGCCCCACTTCTCAGCGTTCTGGGCTAAATCTAGAGAGTTATGAAAAGAGTCTGCCGCGGTCCCTCCTTCCACAATAGAAGCCAGGTCCAGTACGGAGAATCGAATGTCACGAGGTTGTTTCAATATTATCCCTCCTATAATAAATGCTCTATGCTCATAGAGCAGTATTTGTAGCTACGAATATCGCTACTCGGATAGTATACCATGTAATAAAACTATATACACACTTTAAGTAAGTCGTTTATCTTCCGAGTGAAGAAAGAGGAGGAGAAGATGAATTCTTAAAAATAATGTAAGCGCTTCAAAAATTCTATTGTTATTTCCAATCGGGCTTGCTATAATCACATCGAAAAGTTCCCTAAAAAAGGAAGTTATCATTATGAAGCCAACCATAAGAGATGTTGCCAGAATGGCCGAGGTGTCGATTAGCACAGTGTCACGTGTTATGAATGCACCGAATTCGGTAGTGGAGAGCAAACGGAATCGAGTGATGGAGGCTGTAGAACGATTGCGGTATCAACCAAATTCATTTGCACGTGGTTTGATTTACAAGAAGTCCTTTACACTGGGCCTGCTTATTCCGGATATTGAGAACCTGTATTTCGCAGGGGTGATTCGTGGGATGCAGGATGCTTGCATCAAGCTTGGGTATAGTCTAATGATCTGCAATACGGACCGTGACAAAGAACGTCTACTGTCCTATATTGATAACTTCCATGAGAAACAGGTGGATGGAATCGTATTCGCCAGTGATGTCCTTTACCCTGAATATCATGATAAATTGGTCGGTTGTAGAATTCCATTTGTGCTAGTGTCCTCACATTCCGATGAGTTTCATATTCCAAGTGTGGAGGTGGATGATGAAGCGGCTGCCTATGATGCGGTAAAATTCCTGATTGATTTAGGTCATAAAGATATTGGCATGATTGGTTTTAACCATGATAATTCTGTATCAGGACCACCACGTTATGAGGGATTTGTAAGGGCACTAACAGAATCAGGGTTACAGCAGAATATTGCGAAGAGCAAATACGCCAGTCACCGGTTTGAACATGCTTATCAAGCTGCACATGAACTATTTACGGATTACCCTGAGCTAACTGCTGTTTTCTGTGTGGCTGATGAATTCGCGATGGGGACGATTTCTTATCTGAAGGATCGTAATATTCTTGTTCCGGGTCAGGTATCCGTGATTGGGTTTGATAATCTAAGGATGTCGGGTATGTTCATCCCGAAGCTAACTACGATTGCACAGCCAATTTACGAGTTAGGGTATCGTGCAGCCGAGAAGCTGCATGAATTGCTTACAACAGGTGAAGTGCAGGTATTGAATGAGAAGATGGAGCATAAGCTGATTGTGCGGGAATCTACACGAGAAAAATAGGGGTAGTTCACTTGTGTACCACCCTTTGAAAAGCTTTTCAGAATTCAGCGCTCGTATTAAGCAACATTTGAATATTTGCCTAGACAATAAAAATAATTTTTACCAAAACATTTCAAATACAGATTGGAAACGCTTACTTTATATGATACTATAACAAATGTAAGCGCTACAATTAATTGGAATTTGTGATTCGATTCTTTTTTAGTATAGATCCTTAGATTCTGAAAAGCTTTGCAAGGAGGTGATCTGCTACAAGCTGCTTATACATGCCAGGGTACCGGATGATTGAGTCAGAAGCAATCTCTAAAACCATTAAAGGGGATGTACAAAAGATGAAGAAAACCTCAGGACGTAAAAAGTCATTGGCTTTAGTACTGTGTTTATCCTTCACTATGATGCTGAGCGCATGCGGCGGAGGCAATAACAACAATGCAGCGCCTACAGATCCACCTGCGGCGACTACCAGCCCAACAGCAGATAACACTGAGAAAGCTACAACTGCTCCTAGCGCCGAGCCATCGGGATCTCCGCTAGAGTTAGCCATGAAGGGCGACTATAAAGGAACTAAAGTAACGATGTTCGGCCCCTTCGTAGATGCTGACCAAGTGAAATTTGAGAATAGTATTAAAGAGTTTGAAGAGAAGACAGGAATTGATATTCAATACGAGGGCTCAAAAGAGTTCGAAGCTACGATAAACATTCGAGTAGACGGTGGAAATGCTCCGGATATCGCTGATTTCCCGCAGCCGGGACTGCTAGCCTCGATTGCTAAGACTGGCAAGGTTATCGATTTAACTAACGTACTGGATCAAGCCAAATTGACGGCTAATTACAACAAGAGCTGGCTTGATATGTCTAATATGGACGGGAAAGACGGCAAGATCATGGCGGGAATCTGGAACCGCAGTAACGTAAAGAGCTTGGTCTGGTATCCAAAAAAGCAATTTGATGAAGCAGGCTACAAGGTTCCTGAGACATGGGATGAGATGATGGCTCTGACGGAACAAATTGCGAAAGACGGTGATCCTGCTTGGGCTATTGGAATCGAGAGTGGTGCTGCAACAGGCTGGCCGGCAACAGACTGGGTAGAAAATATAATGCTGCGCACAACTACACCTGAGAACTACGATAAATGGGTAAAAGGTGAGCTGCCATTTACCTCTCCAGAAGTGAAGAATGCAGTTGAAACCATGTCGAAAATTTGGCTCAACAAGGATTATGTCTATGGTGGTGCAAAATCCATCGTGACGACATCATTCGGGGATGCCCCAGCGCCAATGTTCAATAATCCTCCTAAAGCATGGTTTAATATGCTCGGCAACTTTATTACAAGCTTCTTCCCTGAAACCGCAAAGGTTGATGTAGATTATGATTGGTTCTACCTGCCGCCTATTGACCCTCAATATGGTAAACCAGTACTAGTTGCTGGCGATATTTACGCGATGTTCAACGATCGTCCTGAAGTTCGTGCAGTTATGGAATTCTTTACTACAGGAGAATCCATTAAGAGCTGGGTGCAATCGGGCGGTGTAATTGCTCCAATGAATGATGCTTCCCTGGATTGGTATACCTCAGAATCCGATCGCCGGATGGCGAAGTTGGTTCAGGATGCTTCCACGCTGCGCTTTGATGGCTCTGACCTGATGCCGGGCAAAGTGGGCGCAGGTACCTTCTGGAAGGGCATGACCGACTACGTAAGTGGTACTGCGACGCTGGATCAGGCGTTGGAACAAATCCAGTCTGGCTGGAATAACTAACCTAATATTGAAAGCACACAGTTAAAAGAGGGGCAGCGAGATTTGAAGGTTCTCTGCCCCTCTTTTTGTTTTCCAAAGCGCGAGTATAGGAGGAGCTGGAGCTAATATGGGTGGACAATCACAACTACAACCACAAATGAAGCCACAATTAAAAGCCAAGCAGACGGTAAGCCTTAGGGCGGTATTGTTGTCTCTTTTAGTATTAATAGCCAATGTTGTTGTTAATGGCTTGATCTTTTTGTTCTTTCGGGATTCCACGCTAAACCCGCTACTAACGGCGGTTCTGGCTGTTCTATGGGGGGTTCTGGGTGTTTATCTGATCTATTACACACTTACCTGGGCAGTCGAGCAATATCCTGATTACGTACGCCGAAAGGTATTGCCTTATATTTTTATTGGTCCGGCAGTGATTATATTGGGGTGGCTATTGGTGCTGCCTGCGCTGCGGACGCTGTATTTAAGCTTTTTCAATGCTTCTTCAGAGAAATTTGTGGGTCTCAGCAACTATGCAGCGATCTTTAGCGACCATCTAATGGCGACGGCACTGCGTAACAACTTACTTTGGGTATTCGTTGGTACACTGGCATGTGTAGCTTTTGGGCTCTTGATTGCAATTCTTGCCGACAGAAGCAGCTATGAGAAGCTAGCTAAATCGATCATTTTCATGCCGATGGCTATTTCTTTTGTAGCCGCAGGCGTTATTTGGAAGTTTGTATATTACTATCAACCCGGCGATGAACAAATTGGACTTTTGAACGCCATCGTTACTTATTTTGGGGGAGAACCACAGGCATGGACGAGTATGCTTCAGCCGTGGAATAACTTTTTCCTCATCATCATTCTGATCTGGATGCAGACCGGATTTGCGATGGTGATATTCTCGGCAGCTATTAAGGGAGTTCCTGACGACATATTGGAAGCTGCACGAGTGGATGGTGCTAATGAGGTGAAGATCTTCTTTGGAATCATGATCCCCTACATTTCAGCAACCATTCTGACTGTGACAACGACCATTATCGTCTTTACGTTGAAAATATTTGACGTCGTCATGGTGATGACAGGAGGTCAATACGATACAGAGGTAGTGGCTACACAGTTTTACCGCCAATTCTTTATGTACCGGAATTTCGGTTACGGCTCCACGCTGGCTATTGTTCTGCTGATCGCGGTGTTGCCTGTGATCATAATCAATCTACGTCAGTTCCGTAAGCAAGGGGGATTCTAATGGCAGGGAAAAAGAAGAGAAAAGGCAGCAAGACGATTGTTAATATCGTGCTGGGTGTGATTTGTTTCATTTGGTTACTTCCGACTCTTGGGCTCTTCATTTCCTCCTTCCGTCCTGCTGCCGATATTCTGCAGACTGGATGGTGGAAAGCTTTTCCCCATCAGGAGTGGAAGGCTGGAGAGACCCTTCAGCTATCTAAAGATGTGGATCTGCGGGAGCCAATCGAGGTGAATGGCAAAACCTATACAGATGATCAGCTGAAGGCAGGCGTTAAGGCCGATGGCAGTCGTTTGATGTGGGAGAACCGCAGAGCGCGTACCATAAATCAACAGGAACAAGGCTGGAAAATGACACCGGATCTCACATTGGATAACTACAATAACGTGCTCTCGGGCAAGGAATACAAGCTCAAGCAAGCCGATGGCAGTGAAACGGTGCAAAAGGGTACCGGATTGTCGCAGGCCTTCTGGAATACACTGACGATTGCTGTTCCGGCGACGGTCATTCCGGTATTGATCGCTTCTTTTGCCGCCTATGCTTTTGCTTGGCTACGTTTTCCTGGACGCCGCACGCTTTTTGTCATAATTATCGCAATGCTCGTTATTCCAATACAAGTGGCACTTATTCCAGTGCTCAAAGATTATACAGCTCTTGGACTGAACGGAAGTTACTTGGGCATTTGGCTGGCGCATACGGCCTTTGGATTACCGCTGGTTACCTACTTTATGTATAACTTTATCAGTCAGCTTCCTAAGGATTTGTTTGAGTCGGCTTTTATGGATGGGGCGAGCCATTTCACTATTTTCAGTAGGCTGATTCTACCGTTATCTGTGCCTGCACTGGCTTCTATCGGAATCTTTCAATTCCTATGGGTGTGGAATGACTATTTAGTCTCGCTGATTTTTATCGGCAATCAACCGTCAGTGCAGGTCATGTCGATGAAAATCGCCGACTTAGTAGGCTCACGGGGCAACGACTGGCATTTACTCACCTCGGCTGCATTTATCTCTATGCTGATGCCGCTCGCGATTTTTTTCTTGCTGCAAAAGTATTTCGTCAGAGGGCTTATGGGTGGATCGATAAAGGGATAATTGAACAAAACTGTGTCAGGAGGAGCATAGAGAGATGAAGATGAAACCATACGTACATCCGGCTGCGGTGTATCCTTACCGGGAGTGGAGTCTTGATGAGGAGACTTATGATGAAGAGAACAATCAAAGAAGCGAAAGTGTATTTGCTCTTGGTAATGGATACATTGGCATGCGCGGTAATTTCGAGGAAGGTTACCATGGCCACTCGGGCTCATCTGTAACAGGGAACTACTTGAATGGATTTTTTGATTCCGAGCCTATTGTGTATCCAGAGGGAGCTTATGGGTATCCTTCCCGCAACCAAGCCATGCTGAACGTGACGGACGCCAAGATTATTGAGCTCAGCATTGAGGGTCATGCCTTTCAGTTAAACAGTGGGCAAGTGCACCGTTATGAACGGAAGCTGGATATGCGAAATGGGATCTTGCATCGGCAGGTAGAATGGGAATCTCCTGCCGGACACAGGGTACAGCTGAACATTCGTCGGATGGTGGCCATGCAGCATAAACATTTAGCGGCCATAGATTACGAGGTCAAGGCATTGAATTTTGAGGGAACCCTAACGTTTACTTCATCGATCGATGGTGAGATTCAAAGGCCGGAGGTCACGGATGACCCCCGGCTGGGATCAGGGAGTAAGGAACCCAATTTGCTGCTAGTGGAAACCGGTCATGAACTCGAGCAGTCCTTTTTGTGGATGAAGCAGAGGACGCGGCATACCGGGTTTGCTCTTTTAACAGGGATAAGTCACAGTCTGAATTGTAGCTCTGGATATGAAAGGCTCGTGCAGCTAGAAGATCAGCGATTATCCATGCAATGGGTTGTACCCGTGGTGATGGGGGAAAGGATCTCCCTGACCAAGTACATTTCGTATCACACTTCTAAGGATTATGCAGAAGACGAACTGTTAAGCAGGTGCTTAGAAGTGCAACACTTGGCGGAGAACTGTGGGTTTGAAGCACTAGTTCATGAACAACGGGCTTTTCTTGATCATTTCTGGGCACATACCGATGTGGAAATTCAGGGCGATCTTGCGCTTCAACAGGGTATCCGTTTTAATGCTTTTCAATTGCTGCAATCCGTAGGACGTGACGGGGTTACTAACATCGGGGCCAAGGGCCTGACGGGTGAAGGATACGAAGGTCACTATTTCTGGGATACCGAGATGTATATGATACCCTTCTTTACATTTACACAGCCGGAGATTAGCCGGAAGCTACTTGAGTTTCGTTATGCTACGTTAGATAAGGCACGGGAACGAGCAGCAGTGATGTCTCAGAAGGGAGCACTATATCCTTGGCGCACCATAGACGGAGCTGAGAACTCTTCCTATTTTCCGGCAGGAACAGCACAAATGCATATTAACGCGGATATTGCCTATGCCATTAAACAATATGTGCGGGCAACTGGCGATTATGAGTTTCTGGTCCTGGAGGGGGCGGAAATGATATTCGAGACCTCTCGCTTTTGGGTGGATCTGGGTCATTTTAATCCGGCCAGAGCGGGTGCGTTCTGTATTGACGCAGTAACGGGTCCCGATGAGTATACAGCTATCGTTAACAATAATGCATACACTAATCTTATGGTACGGGATCAACTCTATTATGCATATGAGATAGCCAGACTGTTAGAGAAGCAGTATCCGGAGCATTTTGAGCGTCTGAAGAGCAAGATTGGTCTGACTGAGGAAGAGCCTGGTGATTGGCTGGTCGCCGCAGAAAAAATGTATGTCCCTTTTGATGAGGAGCTTGGTATCTATGCTCAGGATGATACGTTTCTGACTAAGAAGAAGTGGGACTTTGAACATACACCAGCGGATAAATATCCACTTCTGCTTCATTACCATCCGTTGGTGATTTACCGCCATCAGGTGCTCAAACAGGCAGATCTGGTGATGGCCATGTTTCTGTTAGGTGATCAGTTCAGCTTGGCGGACAAGATCCGCAATTACAATTACTATGAGCCGCTAACGACACATGATTCTTCTTTGTCACCGTGCATTCACAGTATTATTTCTGCTGAGATTGGTGATTTAATGGGGGCGTACGCCTATTTTGACCGCACGGTACGGATGGACTTAGATGATATTAACCGCAATGTGAAAGACGGGCTGCATACTGCTGCTATGGCAGGATCTTGGCTGTCGATTGTAAATGGGTTTGGTGGAATGCGCTTATGTGGCGGTATGCTATCCTTTAATCCTGCCTTGCCAGCACAATGGGACAGCTATCGGTTTAAAATAACAAGCGGTGGGCATTTATTGGATATTTATGTTGATAGTAAGGTAGTGATCTATACACTACTGACAGGTGAAGTGGTTGAAATTCTACATAAAGGGAGCCTTGTGCAGTTAACTGTAAAGAAGCCGGTGTCCCTTTCAAATGTGAAGCAGCTTGAAGCTGTTATTTTCGAGCTGGACGGGATTATTACCGATTCTAGTGAGTATCATTATCTGGCCTGGAAAGCCTTAGCCGATGAGCTGGCGATTTCTTTTGATAGAGAGAAGCATGTACGTCTGAAGGGCCATAGTCGAATGGAATGTTTAGAGATTCTACTGGAGGGAAGCGGTCTGAATTTACCCCAACCGGTAAAAGGAATGCTCTGCAATAAAAAGAACGAAAAGTATAAACAGCTGATTCAACAAATGACACCGGATGATTTGCACCCGGGTATCCATAGTCTTCTGACCGATTTGAAGGAAAAGCGAATCCCTGTCGGACTGGCTTCCGTTAATGAGAATGCAATGCTGATTCTTGAACGATTGAAGATCGGACGCTTGTTTCAGGCGATTGCTGACCCTAAAAACATCCGTATGGGCAAGCCGGATCCGGAAATTTATTTACAGGTTACCGAGATGCTGGGCATATCACCTGACTGCTGCGTAGCTATCGAAGATACAGCAGAGGGGATAGCTGCCATCAAAGCCGCTGGTATGAGGTCCGTTGGAGCCGGAAGTCCATCCTTGAAAGAGAGTGCTGAGCTCTGGTTTCCTTCTACCGCGGAGTTACATGTAGAGGAATTGGTACAGCTGTTCAAATAATGAAAAGTCGTTCCCCTGAAAAGCAGAAAGCCTTCCAGTCATGGGAGGTTTTCTGCTTTGTCTATTTTAATACTTTTCGTACCAGCTTGATCTTATTCCCATAGGGCGGGTACACAATCCCGAGGTCGATTCTTGTGCCTCTCTTGACGATGCTTTTGCGGTGGGAAAAGACTTCAAAGCTGTGCTTCCCGTGATAACCGCCGATTCCAGAGTTACCTACCCCACCAAACGGCAAGCTAGCGTTCGCCACATGCGAGATCGTATCATTGATACAGCCTCCTCCGAAAGAGACTCGGGAAAGCACCTCTTGTTCAACATTTTTATCCTCTGTGAACAGGTAAAGCGCAAGTGGTTTTGGGTGCTCGTTAATACTCCGGATAGCTTCATCCAATTGATGATATTCCAATATGGGTAGGATCGGGCCGAAGATCTCATCTTCCATAGAAGCGTCAGTCCAAGCCGCAGGGTAGATTAGTGTAGGTTCAATATAACGTTCTTCTGAAATGACGGTTCCGCCCATAACCACCTTTTCCTGATCCCGTTCAATGAGACTGGCGAGTCTTTGCAGCTGGCGCTCATTTACGATTCGGCCATAATCTGTATTCGGCTGCGTATTTTGACCGTAGAATTCAGTAATCTGATGTTTGATTTTGGTGATCAATTCATTAGCAATATCCTTATGAACGAGCAAATAATCGGGGGCGATACAGGTTTGACCCGCATTTAATAATTTCCCCCATACGATTCGCTTCGCTGCAACATCAAGATTGGCTGATGTGTCGACAATGACCGGACTTTTCCCGCCAAGCTCCAAGGTTACAGGCACTAGATTCTTCGCAGCGGCTTCCATCACGATTTTGCCGACCGGAACACTGCCCGTGAAGAAAATATAATCAAACTTGGCATGGATCAGCAGATTGGTGGTCGCTTTCTCCCCCTGAACTACGCGAATATACTGGGGTTCGAAGGTCTCCTGAATGAGCTGCTCTATAACAGCCGTGATGGATGGTGTGCTCTCTGATGGCTTGAGGACAGCGCAGTTCCCAGCGGCAATGGCGCCTATAAGCGGTTCGATCAGCAGCTGAAATGGATAATTAAAAGGACCTATAATGAGCGCGGTACCGTAAGGTTCACTTAAGATATAACTCTTCGCAGGAAATAAATGCAGTGGTGATCTAACCTTTACAGGCTTCGCCCAACGTTTGAGATGCTTCATCATGTAACCTAGGCTGTCCAAGGTGAAGCCGATTTCTGTGGCATAAGCCTCAAACTCACTTTTTCCTAAATCCTGTTGTAAGGCAGTGATAATACGACTCTCGTATCGTTTAATACTGTCTTTAAGTTTCTGAAGCTGACTAAGCCGAAAGGCTACCTCTTTAGTTGCGCCACGATTAAAAAAGTCCTTATGCTCTTCAAGCATCACTTGAATGTTAGCCGTTGTATGTGTTGTCATAATACTCCCTCCTTCATTATAGTAGTTCAGACTATGGGAGCCGATAAAAGGCGAAAGGCTCGCCAAAGCGGAAGGAATCACTTGCCTCATCCAGCTTGCTCACTGTTTCTTCGTTAAGCTGAATGGAGGTACTATGCAAATTCTGTTCCAGCTGCTCCACGCGTGTAGCCCCAACAATAACTGTCGAGACGGCAGGACGATTCATGAGCCAAGCTAAGGAAAGTGCAGTAGAAGAGGTTCCCAGTTCTTCAGCTATCCGCCCCACTTTGTTCCCCAATTCGATTCGTTCATGATTCAGGAATCTTTTGAAATTAGGATCGGTATCTGCTCTCGATCCTGAAGGTGCGGAACCGTTTGAATTATATTTGCCTGTGAGAATTCCGCCCGCCAGTGGAAAATAAGGAATAATCCCTACACCTTGATCAAGACAAAGGGAGAGAAGCTCATTCTCCGGGGTCCGATCTGCTAAGGAATAGCTACACTGAATTGAAATATATTTGGCGAAGCTCCGTGCCTCACTAATTCCAATCGCCTTCATTAATTGCCATGCTTTATAGTTGGAAGCTCCGATATAGCGTACTTTGCCTGAAGATACCATATCGTCCAAGGTCCGTAACGTCTCTTCAAGTGGGGTATAGGGATCGAAGGTGTGGATCTGGTATAGATCGACATAATCCGTTTTTAGACGGCGAAGACTATCTTCTAATTCCTGCATCAAATGGCGCCTCGAGGAGCCGCTTCCGTTAGGTCCGTCATGCTTAACTAAGCCTGCTTTAGTGGTGAGAACAGCCTCATGTCTTCTACTTTCCAAGGCCAAACCGATGATTCGCTCAGATTCAGAGCCGGCGTAAATATTAGCGGTATCGATAAAGTTAATGCCATGATCCAGCGCAGTATGTACGATCTGAATGGAGGTCTCTTGATCTGCCCTTTTACCAAAAGCGTTTGTCCCCAGTCCCAATGCGGATACTTGTAGTCCGCTATTTCCCAGTCTTTTAAAGTTCATCTTCAGCACTCCTCATCATCCATTTTTTTAGGCTTAGTAAAAAGATCCAGAGCTGTCTCTATGAACATCTTTACAGCTATGGAAGTATCGGTAAGCGAGCTGACTGCGATATGTATATCTCTGTAGGCGTCGGGCTGCAGTTCACGGGTTACTACATTTGGAGGTAAAGATAACAAAGATAGCTCAGACATCACACCCACAGCCAGCCCCTCTTGAACCATATTAAGAGCTGTTGCATAGTTATTAACCACATATTTTACATTCAGATAGCTGCTGCTTCTGCGGAATAAATCTACCACCGGTGGTTCATAACCAGCTTTACAGATCAGCATAGGCTCACCCGCTAATTCTCTCACACCTATGACAGAACGCTCGTGCAAAGGATGGTCATCTCTGATTACAGCGTACAGCTTTTCTCTATATAGTGGGATGGTTTCGAACGCCTCGCAAGGAGCGAGCAATAAGCCAACATCAATTTCTTTGGATTCCAGCCATTCTCTGACTTCGGCGATAGAGCCCTCCTGCAGGCTAATCGTAATATTTGGATATCTTTCAGTGATAGAGCTAATAATCTTCGGTAAAAAATAGGCAGAAGCCACTGGAAAAGCCCCAATTCGAATGCTTCCCTTCTCAAGCCCCCTCTCGGCAAAAATCTCCTGATTGACCTTATCAAAGCCCATTAGAATTTCACGAAAAATAACAAGGATACGCTTGCCGATGTCAGTAAGCATTAGACCGTTCCGTCGATCTCGAAGTAATAGCTTTACATCCAGTTCGGCTTCTAAAGAGGAAATTGCTCGACTGACAGCAGGTTGGGTCATATTCAGTTCTACACCAGCTTTGGTAAAACTACCGCTCTCCGCGATTTTGACGAACAAACGAATTTGATTATTGTTCATAACAAATATGATATGCCCCTTATGAGTATTATTCATTTCATTTATATTCTTAATTATTGTATCATTTGTGATGAATCTACACCAAGGAGTGAATACATGAATCAGCAGAAGAAAAGCATCATCCTTCTTATATTTTTGGTGATTGTATGGGGCATAAATTGGCCTATATCCAAAATCGCCTTAGACTACGCTCCACCCTTATTATTTGCAGGTATCCGAACCGTCATCGGCGGATTCATTCTTATTCTAATTGCACTTCCTAAGATGAAGGAGCTTCGCTTCAAGCAGCTATGGCCGATCTATCTGACCTCGGCTATATTAAGTATCGTGTTTTATTATGGATTTCAGACGATTGGCTTGCAGTATGTACCCGCAGGATTATTCTCGTCCATTGTATTTCTGCAGCCGGTATTGCTGGGTGTTTTTTCATGGCTGTGGTTAGGAGAGAGCATGTACGGGCTCAAAATGGCAGGTCTGTTGCTAGGGTTCATCGGAGTAGGCTCCCTCAGTATTGGAGGACTTAACGGAAGCATCTCTGTATGGGGAATTGTGCTTGCTTTGGCCAGTGCTTTGAGCTGGGCATTAGGAACGGTATATATGAAACGAAATGCTGTGCGCGTGGATATGCTATGGATGACCGCTATGCAAATAACGATCGGTGGTATCATTTTGCTGCTTTCGGGATCTGCTACAGAAAAGTGGTCGGATATCACCTGGAGTGGAACGTTTATAGCCGATACACTGTTTATTGCAGTCTTTGTGATCGCTTTAGGCTGGCTGATCTATTTCAAGCTGATTAACGAGGGCGAGGCAGGGAAGGTCGGATCATTCACTTTTTTGATCCCACTGATCTCGATAGGGACTAGTGTAGTCTTTTTAAATGAGCAGATTACTTTGAATCTTGTGATGGGTCTACTGCTTATTGTTAGCAGCATTGTTCTGGTGAATGTGAGGATAGGACGTGCCGCGAAGCAGTCGGTTTAATTCGAATTTAAGGAAATGTAAGTAGTAATCAGCGTTTAAGCGAGAAATATAGGGATAAAATATAGTGTGAAACTTATACTTTCTTATATATGAACAAAAGGGACGCTCCCGAAGCTTATAGCTTCTGGGAGAGTCCCTTTTTAATAAAACGTAAAGCGCGTGCGACTTCAGCTGTTGAGGGCCGAGTGGCTACAACATAAGTAGCGGATTTAGCGCGTTCTACTTCCTCCAGCACCCGGTTTAAGTGACTGAAGACCGCACCAAGATCACGAATGCTTGAAAGTGAACAATTTCCTTGTAGTTGAGAGAAACTAGCCAGCTGCAGGTCTCGAGCGTGCTCTATACAATCGGCAAGAGAACGTTGGCACTCGGCGTCTGATAAAGTTCTGGTTCCATAAAGCGCAATACAATCTGCAGTTGCTTCCAACACTTCCTTCATCCAGTCAGAAGAGGCATGATGCGCGGGTAGAAGGCGAATTTCGTCTGCAATTTCTTGGACGTAAGAATGAATGCTCTTCAGATGTGAAGTAGCTTGTATGAGTCCCTTCAGTTCACCACGGCACTGATAATGTGTGAGGGTATAGAACATTTCTTTCTGTTCCCGGCTGCTATTCGACAGGAGTTTACCTGCTTCCTCCAGCAAATTATCTTTCGGAGAATCACGTCTTACGCCTACGAGATCTTTTAATGCATCCGCAAGTAGAAGACTTCCTTCGAATGCCAATGCTTTTACCTTGACGAACCTGTTCGGCGGCACGATAATCATATTGATGGCCAGGGCGATCAGCACACCAATGAACGTTTCCCCTATTCTCCAAAGCACGTAGTCATTCTGGTAGAAAGTAAGAGCCAGGACGGAAGTAACACCCACCTGTGAGACAGCTTGAATGTTCATCTTACAGGCCGTAGCGATACCAATCCCGATGAGTAGAATGAGCAGGATAGAAAGCCCACCTACATCAAAAAACTGGCCAACAATTAGGCTAACGACCCCGCCAAGAATAATGCCGATCAGGCGGTAGATTCCTTTTTCTAGCGATGCTTTAACACTGGCTTGGGTGATGAGGATAGCCGCAAGGGGTGCAAAGTATAAATATTGGCTACCATATATGCTGTGTACGGCGACCCATGAAAGTGAAGCGGCCAGCGTAATTCGTATCATGTAAAGTGAGAAACCATATTTTTCAAGGCGGTCTTGTAACCCCTCGTTCATTATCATTCATCTTCTTTCGGAAAAAAATGAAAAAACTGTCTGGTCTTTCAGTTCGCTTTCATTATAGCACCTTAAAAAAGGCATGGAGGACTGGATATTTTACAAAGTTGTTAAGTTTACGCATTCCTTTTTCCTGTACGCTATCGCATATAATGGTACAATCTAATATGCTATATCTATTGGAGTGTCGAATGAGAGGAGGAATTGTCGCTTATTAGCGCTGAGCATGCCCATTCGATTGTTCTCCGCGAGATGCGGGTAAAATAGTATTGTGATACTTTAGGCAGGGAGGTTGTTAGCTATAACTATTCAGGAAGGCACCATTATTTCATTTGAAGAGGTTACCAAGCAATATGACGACGAAGATCCGGTGTTAAAAGGAGTCAGCTTTGAGATAGAGCGCGGCAAATTCTATACACTACTTGGTCCATCAGGCTGTGGTAAAACGACTATTCTACGATTGATCGCTGGGTTCGCAGAGCCAACAAGCGGTTCTATCTATTTAAACGGTAAAGTGATCAACCACATTCCAGCCAATGAGCGGCAGGTAAATACGGTCTTTCAGGATTATGCATTATTTCCACACCTGAACGTATTCGAGAATGTGGCTTTCGGACTGCGCATTAAGAAGCTTAAGAAAGACGTCATCACGAAGAAGGTGCAGGAAGCGCTAAGTTTCGTCAACCTTGTGGGCTATGAGCAGCGTGCCATTAACGAAATGTCCGGTGGTCAACGTCAGCGCGTGGCCATTGCCCGTGCGATTGTGAATGAGCCGCAGGTTCTTTTGCTGGACGAGCCGCTATCTGCGCTCGATCTGAAGCTGCGAACAGAGATGCAGTACATACTGCGTGAAATGCAGCAACGACTTGGTATTACCTTTATTTTTGTTACACATGACCAGGAAGAGGCACTCGCGATGTCCGACTGGATTTTTGTCATGAACAAAGGAAAAATCGAACAAAGCGGAACACCTAACGATATCTATGATGAGCCAATTAACCGCTTTGTAGCTGATTTTATTGGCGAGTCCAACATTGTTCCGGGTGTTATGATTGAAGACTATCTGGTGGAGTTTAACGGGCGCCGTTTCGAATGCTTCGATGCCGGTCTTAAACCAAATGAATCTGTGGAGATTGTTATACGTCCAGAGGATTTGGAGATTTCAACGCTGGAACAGGGCAAGCTACGTGTGCGAGTGGATTCCCAGTTGTTCCGTGGCGTACACTATGAAATCAGTTGTTATGATGAATCCGGACATGAATGGCTTGTGCATTCTACACGTAAGGCGACGGTAGGTAGTGAAATTGGCCTTTACTTTGATCCGGAAGCGATTCATGTTATGCGTTTTGGTGAAACGGAGGAAGAGTTCGACAAACGTCTGGAAGCTTACGGCGAGGTGGAGAGTCATGAAGAATAAGGGCAGATCGTATTATCTCATCCCTTATTACCTGTGGATTGCCTTGTTTGTAATCGCACCAGTGCTGCTTGTCATCTATTATTCTCTATTTGATCTGGATGGGCATCTTACGCTAGATAACTACGTGAACTTCTTTACACCTGTGTACTTAAAAATGACGCTGACCTCATTCTGGTATGCGTTTCTGATTACAGCATTCTCTTTGCTGGTCGCCTATCCGGCGGCATATCTGTTGACGAGAACGAAGCATAAGCAGCTATGGTTATTGCTGATTATTTTACCGACATGGATTAATTTGCTGCTGAAAACTTACGCTTTTATCGGCATATTTGGTACGTTCGGACCAATCAACAATTTCTTTGATCTGCTTGGAATCGGAGAACAACAAATTTTGTTTACGGGCTTCAGCTTTGTATTTGTATCTGTGTATATCTTTATCCCATTCATGATCTTGCCGATTTACAGCGCTTTGGAGGATCTTAATTTATCCTTGCTGGATGCGGCACGTGATCTGGGTGCTTCAGGCTGGACGACGTTCCGGCGCGTTATTTTTCCATTGACCATTTCGGGTGTACGTTCCGGATGTATGGCGGTATTCATACCAGCGCTGTCCCTGTTTATGATTACTCGTCTGATTGCAGGCAACAGGGTCATTACACTCGGTACTGCGATTGAGCAGCATTTTCTGGTCACACAGGACTGGGGCATGGGCTCCACGGTTGCAGTGTTTCTGATTGCTATTATGGCGCTGTTTATGATTATTACCGGCGGATCGCGGAAAGGGGTGCGGAATGAGAAATAAAAACGGGTTCTCCAATCTGTACCTAGTGCTAGTGTTCGCTGTTCTGTATGCGCCAATCTTCTATCTGATGTACTATTCGTTCAACAGCGGGGGGACGATGCACAAGTTCGAGGGCTTTACGCTGGATTACTACCGTGAGGTCCTTCAGGATACCCGTCTGATTATCATCATGATCAACACACTTGTAATCGCGCTTCTGTCCTCGGCTATCGCCACGCTTATCGCTATTATTGGTGCACTGGCCATTAAGAGTGTACAGAACCGCCGTGCTAAAAACACCCTGTTATCTCTGAACAACGTATTGATCGTTAGTCCGGATGTTATTATCGGTGCATCGTTCCTGATCCTGTTCACCATTGCAGGCATCAAGCTTGGCTTCGTGTCCGTCCTGCTTTCGCATGTCGCGTTCAGTGTACCGATTGCCGTGTTGATGATTCTGCCGCATTTACAGGATATGAGTCCTTCACTGACGGATGCAGCACGTGACCTCGGCGCAAGCCGCAAGGATGTTCTGACTAAGGTTATTCTGCCGATTATCAAACCGGGGATCTTTAGTGGATTCTTCATGGCACTTACGTATTCACTGGATGACTTTGCAGTTACGTTCTTCGTAACGGGTAATGGTTATTCGACGCTGTCGGTTGAGATTTATTCCAGAGCTCGGCAAGGGGTGTCGTTGTCCATTAATGCGCTATCGACACTGATCTTCCTGTTCACGATACTGCTCGTTGTCGGTTATTACTTCCTGACCCTTAAGAAGAACCGTCAGAATACTTCGGAAGCTGTGGCGGAGCCAGTAGCGGAAGCGGGGGTGCCTAGATGAAACAGCTGGTAAATGCTTTTCTGGCGATCATGATCACGGCATTCGCGTTAATGTACCTGGGCTCCTGGATGAACTCGAGAGAGGGCTATTCCGGAGGGAATACACTGACTATCTATAACTGGGGCGACTATGTCGATCCTGATCTGTTGAAGGAATTTGAAAAAGAGACCGGATTAACGGTCATTTATCAAACCTTTGACTCTAATGAAGCCATGCTAACGAAAGTGGAGCAGGGTGGAACTACTTTTGATGTCGTAATTCCTTCGGATTACGCCATTGCCAAGATGAAAGAAGAAAATTTACTCATACCGCTGGATCATAGCAAGGTTCCGAATTTAAAGAATATTGATTCGCGGTTTATGGACCTTTCCTTCGATCCTGGCAACAAGTATTCCGTGCCTTATTTCTGGGGAACGGTTGGGATTATTTTCAACCCTGACATGACCCAAGGGATGGACTTCACCAGCTGGGATTCCCTTTGGGACAGCAGGCTGAAGAATAACATTTTCTTGGTGGATGGAGCACGCGAAGTGATGGGTATGGCTTTGAACAGCCTGCACTATTCCGTTAATGACCGGGATGAGGCTCACCTGCAAGAAGCGCTGACCAAGCTGAATAGGTTGTCTCCTAACGTTAAGGCGATTGTCGGAGATGAGATTAAGATGCTGCTTGCCAATGAAGAGGCTGCGGTCGGGATTGTGTGGTCCGGTGATGCTTCTGAGATCATGGATGAGAATGATAAACTGGATTATGTAGTGCCTGAGGAAGGCTCAAACAAGTGGTTTGATAACATGGTCATTCCACGAACTGCGGATAATGTGGATGGAGCGCATAAGTTCATTAACTTCATGCTTCGCCCAGATGTAGCGGCTAAGAATGCAGAATACGTAGGTTATTCCACGCCTAACATTCCTGCGCTGGAGCTGCTTCCGAAGGAAACTTCCGAGGATACCCGGTTCTACCCGCCTGCTGAGATTACGGATCGGCTTGAGGTGTATGATAATCTTGGCAAACGGATGCTTGCTCATTACAATGAGCTCTTCCTGAAGTTCAAGATGAATAAGAAGTAAGTCGTTTGAAGGTGAAGTCAAACGACTCCAAGAGCGTCTACATGCGGATTACCGTATTAGACGCTCTTTTTTGAAATATAAGAAGGTATAAGTTTTGCGCTTTCGTGAAACGATCCTCACCCTTTAAATGATGCCGAAGGCGTTCCTTCTTGGCTGGAAGTATATTGTAGTATAATGACTAGGATGGATAACAGGAAAAGAGGTTACGAATGCCTACTATACTAGTTGCTGACGACGATGCGAACATTCGCGAACTCGTCTGTTTATTTCTACGTAACGACGGATTTGATACAGCCGAAGCTGCAGACGGCAAAGAAGCATTAGCCGTTTACGCCTCAAAGCAGGTTGATCTTGTTGTACTCGATATCATGATGCCGATTATGGATGGGTGGACGTTATGTAAAGAGCTCCGAAAAGCCAATCCGGATCTTCCCTTACTTATGCTAACTGCGAGAGGTGAAACCTGGGAGAAGGTGAAGGGCTTCGAACTGGGGACAGACGATTATTTGACGAAGCCATTCGATCCACTGGAGTTGACGGTTCGTGTTAGATCCTTATTGAAGCGATACAAGATTGGTTCGACACAGACGATCCATTTCGGTGACGTCATTCTTGATCGACAGACCTATAAAGTGATGAGAGGGACGGAGTCATTCACGTTGCCGCTCAAGGAGTTCGAATTGCTATATAAGCTCGCTGGAACACCCGGACAAGTCTATACGCGCGAGCAGCTAATTGATCAGATTTGGGGGATTGATTACGCTGGAGACGATCGAACGATAGATGTGCATATCAAACGTCTGCGCGAGCGGTTCGCGACTACTCCTGATTTTCGTATCGAGACGGTTCGTGGACTTGGCTACCGGCTTGAGGTATATGAATGATCAGATCATTATATACACGTGTTGTTCTGACCTTTCTGGTCTCCGTAATCGGAGGCACACTGATTTCTCTATTTGTAACAACCTGGGTATTTCAAGATAAATTAAACGAAAACCTGCGAATTCCCTTACTTCGTTTTGGTCAGGATATCGAACGGATATACGAAACCTTACCCTCACGTGAAGCCGATGCTCTTATAAGTGGAATGAAGCAGCTTGATTCCTATCATATTCGAATTTACGATGAGAACGGTCAGGTTCAGTCTTACGGAGCGCTTAATGGAGAGATCCCTGCTACCGTGACTAGAGAGCAACTAAAGAAAGTATTGGGTGGTGAAGCTCTTCAAGTTAAACCGAGTATAGGTGCTTCCAACCTCTTAGGACTACCTTTGAAAACCGAAATGGGAACGAAGGCGATGTTTGTGGAGCCGCTTGTGCCTCCTACTTTGTCTTCTACGAGGAATCTGCTATTTAACTTTTTGGCGTATTCGTTAATAACGGGGAGCGTATTGATACTGGTCGCTTCTATGTTCTTAGTGAGACCGATCAAAAGGCTGACAAAGGCAACTAGGCGAATAGCAACTGGGGATTTCAATGTCGAATTGAATATTAAGCAGATGGGTGAGCTAGGTACCTTGGCTAATAGCTTCGAGGAAATGATGCATGATCTGCAGCACCTTGAGCAAATGCGCAGGGAGTTCGTAACGAATGTGTCGCATGAGGTTCAGTCTCCGCTTACCTCGATATCTGGTTATGCTATTGCGCTCAAGAAAGTAGCCCTCACAGAGGGTGAACGGAATCGTTATCTCGACATTATTATTGCTGAAGCGGAGCGGATGTCCAAGATGAGCGATAGTTTGTTAAAGCTGAGCTTGCTTGAATCGCAATCCCAACAACTGCGGCTTATTACGTTCAGTTTGGATGAACAGATCAGACGTGTAATCGTGGCGATACAGCCCCAATGGTCGGCACGCAACATTAGTTTTGAACTTGAATTGAAATCAGTAATCGTATGGGCAGACCATGACCTGTTAAGTCAGGTGTGGACGAACCTCCTTGGCAATAGCATCAAGTTCTCTGAGGATGACAGTGTGATTAACGTCAGCATCAAACAAGATTTGGACAATGTAACCGTCCGAATATCCGACACTGGCATTGGTATTTCTCCCGAGGACCAAGAGCGTATATTTGAACGCTTCTTTAAAGCCGATCGTTCTCACAGCCGCAAGTATGGCGGTAGCGGGATGGGACTAGCCATTGTTAAACAGATCGTAGCGCTTCATAAAGGGGATATCCGAGTGGAAAGCGAACCTGGCCAAGGAACGACCTTCACCGTCACCTTACCAATTATAGTGCCGACAGAATAATTAGTGTTCAAGGATATTTTGCGAGGGGTTGAAATACACGCCTCATTGTTCATGCTCCGGTGTCACATGCAAGCCTCCTTGCGTGTGATGCTGGAGATTTTTTGGTCTATTCATACTGCGTTCACATTGTAGTCATTTGGAGTACATCTTCTTTGGTTAAGATCTTATTAGCGCAACGCTAAGGTAGCTTGTGTAATAGATTAGGACAGGGAGAAGATGAGGGTGACACAAACAGAGGTAATAAAGACGGAGAATGGAAAGAAGAAACATAAAGTACGTAACTTATTGCTAAAAATATTAGGAGCAATAGTGATTTTGATCGTGCTTTTTCTAGCCGTTGTTTATACAGTTAATGTGATTAGCAACAAAACAGATCAGAAAAAAATACATCAATATGGTCAGTTAGTTCCTGTTGACGGAAAAAGTATGAATGTTTTGATCCAAGGACAAGGGGAGCAGACTATTGTGCTTATCCCGGGCTTTGGAACTGGAGCGCCAGCACTTGATTTTAAGCCGTTGATTGATGAGTTATCACCATTTTACAAAGTGGTCGCGGTTGAGCCGTTTGGTTATGGATTAAGTGATGAGACCGATAAGGAACGAACTACAGCGAATATCATAAGTGAGGTTCATGAAGCCGTACAGAATCTAAACATTGACCAATATATTCTAATGGGTCACTCCATTGGAGGTATTTACGGATTGGAATATGCGAAGAAATATCCAAACGAAGTGAGTGCATTTGTAGGGGTTGATAGTAGTGTTCCTGAGCAAGGCGGTATGGATGTTAAATTCCCGATAAAAAAATTAAAGCTGCTCAAAGACTCAGGTATCATTAGATTGGGATTGCAATTAAGCGGTGACCCTTATGATGGACTGCCATTTGATGATGAGACCAAAAAACAAATGAAATTGATATCGCTCAAAAATATGAATAATTCCACTACCTTAAATGAAATGGAACATATATATCCTAACTTTGTCGCAGCCAGAGGGTTGAAATTCGACAAGAATCTTCCCATTATATTCTTTATACAAGCGAATAATACAACCGTGAAAGATTGGATTCCTCTGCATGAAGGGCAAGTTAAGGAATCTGTGCATGGAAAAGTGATGACGTTCGAGGGTGGACATTATTTACACCATTCCAGATCTAAGGAAATCGTTGAGAACCTAAATTTGTTCATGAAAGAAGTCAAATAAAATAAGAAAACGCTCCGACCTTCCTCCTAGGGGGAGAATCGGGGCGTTTTTGCGTTATGGGTAGAGATTATTTGATGCCGATTCTCATTCGGTAGCTGATCAGAACCTCTAAGGTGCGGCCTTGAAAATGGTCTTCAACTGCAGCGCTGAAATCTGCAATGTCCTGATTGAGTAGGGTAGCGTCTTGCTTCAGAACGGTTCTTATACCCCCTTGGCTTAGAGCGAGTCCAACATAGCGCTGTGCATCGCAGGACTCAAGATTATGAAATACGATCTCTCTTGCAAAAGAGAAAGCTCCACTAGCCTGAATTCGTGACAAATGCCCTTCTTTGTCCCATTTATGTGCTCTCTCAGCATCAGGTAAGAGCAAGGCGAGCAGTTCCTCGGATTTGGAGATCAGTTGGTTGTAACGTTCTTCTACCTTCTGTTGAAGGGGGAGAGGCCAGTCGCAATCGTAGGCAGCAAAGACGCCACCTGTTCTTAAGACCCTGGAGACTTCTCGAAGTGTGCTTTCAGGATCCATCCAGTGGAATGATTGTGAGCAGGTCACTATGTCTACGCTGTCCACTGCAAGTGGAAGCTGGTTAGAATAACCTTGTACAAAAGTGATGGATTGAGGATCTTCTATCCGGCTTAATTTATCGATTGCTTTTCCCAGCATATCTGGATTCGGTTCAATGCCAATTACGTTGTCCGCGATATCCTTCCACAGAAAAGTAGACAAGCCCGTGCCGCAGCCTATATCTGCGACGACTGAAGGTGTGCTGCCTAAGTAGTCGGTCAGCAGCTTGATGATCATGGCAGGAGCTTCAGGACGGTAGCGGTCATAGTCCTCTTGAAAGCCGAGAAATCGATCGATGTTTTGTTTGCTATTGTTTTCAGGTATCATGTGATCCTCCTTCATAGAACCTATTTATAGGTCTATTGTATAGTCATCGCTTCGCCTTGCCAAATAATGGTTCGAAGCAATCGCGGGGAATGTTACTCAGAGCAAGCATAAATGCCTTCGGCGTCCTTATAAGGACGGCAAACGTTTAAGCGGGAAATATAAGACATAAAGTATGGTGTGAAACTTATACTTTCTTATATTTTAAACAAAAATCCCCGGAGGACACCTTATGGTGTACCGGGGATTGTGGGTTATGTCTAGTTTTAAAGTGCGCTAAGAACGTCTAGCAAATGCTACCGAAGTAATGCAGGATCAATGGAAGGTACAAGTCCTTCTGCTGCAGCACGATTTAGTAAGGCGGTGATTGCAGCGTAGCCGTCATCACCTAGATTCATCGAGAAGTCGTTCACATAGAGATCAATGTGTGATTTAGCCACTTCTGGAGCGAGCTCTTGAGCGTGGCTAAGCACATAGTCTCTAGAATCAGTAGGATGATCCCACGCATATTGTAGAGAGCTGCGAATCCAGCCAGTGATGGCATCGGCATCCAGATCGCGGCGAGCAATGATCGCGCCGAGTGGAATCGGCAGTCCGGTATCGCTCTCCCACCAGCTGCCAAGATCAGTCAACATATTTAGACCATAAGATGCGTAAGTAAAGCGGGCTTCGTGAATCACCAGTCCGGCATCGATATGTCCGTCGCGTACGGCAGGCATGATCTCATCGAAAGGCATGACGACGATTTCGCCAATCCCTCCCGTTATATGCTGTGCTGCCCATAATCTGAAGAGCAGATAAGCTGTAGAACGTTCGCTAGGTACTGCAATTCGGCGCCCAGCTAGCTTCTCGGGACGTTTGATCGCTGTTGGGCCACTTGCTGTAAGAAGCAGCGGGCCGCAGCCACGACCCAGTGCACCGCCGCATGGCAGCAGTTTGTAGCGCTCAAGAACCCAAGGAAGGGCGGCATAGGAGATTTTAAGAACTTCAGGACCTTCTCCGTTAGCAGCAAGCGTGTTGGTAATATCAATGTCGGCATAGGTTACATTAAGTTGTGGTGCATTCGGGACAAGCCCGTGTGCCCAGGCATGGAATACAAAGGTATCGTTAGGGCAAGGGGAAAAAGCGATATTAAGCTCAGTTGTCATTACAGCACCTCCAATAGTATAGCGGCTGCCGCCGTTAATGCTTCCATTGCATCGCCGATTTTCCAGGCGGCCCGGTCGCGGGGACCGACCGGGTTCGAAATGGCGCGGAGCTCCAGTACCGGGAGCCCCAGCGCCTCAGCGGCCACGGCAACTCCGTGGCCTTCCATCGCTTCCGCGACGGCACCGGGATGCCGCGCGATGAGGGCGGCGACCGTCTCCGCGGTGCCGGTCGCCGTCGAGACCGTAAGCACGGTCCCCGTGCTTACGGTCAGTCCGGCCGCTGCCAGCGCGGCCGAAACTGCCTGTACCGTGCCGCGGTCAGCCGGCACGGACACGCTGCCGAAGCCAAGCTCGGCAGCGCTGCGGAAGCCCTCCGGCGTCTCGGCCCCGAGGTCGGCGGCTATCATCTCGCTAGCAACGACCAGCGAGCCTAAAGGTGCCAACCCCGGGAAGCCGCCGCCGATCCCGGCGCTGATTACGCAGCCGTAAGATCCGGCTGCGAGTGCTGCGGCGGTTCCCGCCGCCGCTGCTGCCGTACCTGCGCCGGCAGCAATCACATGGAACCTGTCGCTGCCTTGTAGGCCGCGCAGGACAGCGTCTCGCTCTGCGGCTACGGCTGTTACGATCAGCACGCGCCGCGCACCAGCTTGTTCCTCCACCATCAGGTTGCCTCCTTTGAGAGATGTGAAATCGCTTACTAAATAGTCATTCGTAAAGACAAGAATACGCCGTTTTAAGGGTCAGGTCAAACTTAGAGTGATTTTCATCACGCTCTTAAAAAGTCGTAGAAAGAACATTAACAGCTCGTTAAGCACCTTATGTTATCTTTTTGGAGTGGCAAGGTTGACAAAGATAGTGTGAGGAAGTATAGTTATCTTAACTTAAAGATATTTAATGTAAAGACATTTACTTTATATTGAACAACATCGCTGTCAAACTGGAGGTGGGAATGATGAGTAATACCGAAGAGAATGTTCTTAATACTGAGAATACTACGGAGATGGATCAGGCGTCTTCTTTAAAGTTATTTGTTGTATTGTCTAAGGCTTACAGAAGCTTGATGGATCAAGCTGTGAAGGATATGAAGAGTTACGGGCTGGCATCTGCCGAATTCATGGTGCTTGAGGTGCTGTATCACCGGACCCGTATTCCACTACAACAGATTGGAGAGAAGATTCTCGTTACGAGTGGAAGCATCACCTATAATATCGACAAGCTGGAGAAGAAAGGTCTGCTGAAACGTGTGCCGTGTAGCGAGGACAGACGCGTGACCTATGCGGAGATTACGGATGCAGGGCGTGAGCTGTTCGATAAGATTTTCCCGCGTCATGTGGCTTCGATTCATGATCTGATGCATGGACTGGATAAGGAAGAGAAGGGCCAGGCTATCGATTTACTGAAGAAGTTAGGTAAAGGTGTATAGAGCGCTGAAATATCATTAGGAAGAGCGCTTCTATAAGGTTAGAAGCAGTTCGCTGCTTCTTGCCGCTGGTAGACAAAAAAATTTATCATATATCTTAATGTTAAGATAATTAAATCAAAGGAAATTGGAGTGGATAGAAATGATAAGTGCAGGGATATTATTGATGAGATTAGTGATCGGAATTGCGTTCATAGGACATGGTGCTCAGAAGCTGTTTGGATGGTTTGGTGGTTATGGACCGAAGGGTACAGGCGGCTGGATGGAGTCCATCGGCATTAAACCAGGGGTTACAATGGCGGTATTGGCAGGCATTCTAGAGCTGGCGGGTGGATTTATGTTCGCGGCAGGGCTACTAACTCCTGTTGCAGCAGTGTTAATCGCTGCTACGATGCTTGGAGCCATCATTAAGGTTCATGCGCCAAATGGCTTCTGGTCTACTGCAAATGGTATTGAGTTTCCACTCACAGTACTTGTGGTTGCGGTAGGTATAGCACTTACGGGGCCGGGTTCGATTTCTCTGGATGCCTTGATTTTTAACTAAGAAGGGGGTTTATAATAATGACACTTCAAACTGCAGGAATCCACCATATTACAGCTTTTGTTGGCGATGCTCAGCGTAATGTTGATTTTTATGCCGGTATTTTAGGACTACGGCTGGTGAAGAAAACGATTAATTTTGACGCTCCGGAAGTTTATCATTTATATTTTGGGAACGAACAGGGTGCACCGGGGACGATAATTACATTCTTTCCATCTTCCGTGGGGCGTAAAGGTAGAATCGGCGCTGGACAGGTCGGTGTAACCACTTATGCAATACCTGTGGGCTCTTTGGCATTCTGGAAACAACGTCTTGCTGCATATCAAATTTCGGTCACCCTCAGCAATAGAATCTCGGAAACCTATCTATCCTTCACTGATTATGACGGTTTGCGTATTGACCTTGTGGAACGTGAGGAAGGAGCGCTTAGTAAGTGGTCTTTCGGAGGGGTTCCTACCGAGCATGCGATCAAAGGGTTCGGTGGCGCTGTGCTCTACAGCAACAATCCGCTGCAAACGGCAGAGACGCTTGTCCATACGATGGGAATGGAGCATATCGCGGATGGAGACGGATATAGTCGTTACAGAACCACTGGCGATTTGGGTAATATTATTGATCTGAAGACAACGCCAATCCCGCTAGGTGCGGGAGGTACAGGTACGGTTCACCATATTGCTTGGCGTGCAAAAGATGATGCTGAGCAGCTGGAATGGGGGCAACATGTACAGAGCCATGGACATCATCCAACACCGGTTCAAGACCGCCAATACTTCAATGCGATCTATTTCCGTGAAAGAGGGGGGATCCTCTTCGAGATTGCTACAGACCCTCCAGGCTTTGCTCGAGATGAGGCACCGGATGCTCTGGGCGAGAAATTGATGCTGCCTTCTTGGTATGAACCGCATCGTGCGGCTATCGAAGAAAATTTAAGTCCTATTCAAATAAGAGAAATTGAGGTGAAGCAGGGATGATTCATGTATTCCATAAAGGTAAAGATGTAACGAAACCCACGCTTGTATTATTTCACGGTACTGGAGGCAATGAGCAGGACTTGCTGCCGCTTGCCGGGTTGTTATCTCCTGATTCATCGGTGCTAGGCATCAGAGGGAATGTGCTGGAGAATGGTATGCCGAGGTTCTTCCGACGGTTAGCTGAAGGGGTATTCGATGAAGCAGATCTAATCTTCCGTACTCACGAGATCAAGCAGTTTCTGGATGAAGCCGCAGCACAATACGGCTTCGATGCCAACAATCTGGTAGCCGTAGGTTACTCTAACGGTGCGAACATTGCAGGCAGCCTGCTGTTCCATTATAAGGATGTTTTCCGCGCTGCAATTCTACTGCATCCGATGGTACCGCTTCGGAATATTACACTTCCTTCGCTGGAGGGAGTATCTATCTTCATTGGAGCGGGCACAAATGATCCGCTTATCGCTTCATCGGAGACTGAGGATTTGGAGATTATTTTACAGAAGGCAGGCGCAGAGGTTACAACACACTGGGGGAATCAAGGTCATCGCCTGAGTGTTGCTGAGGCTGAAGCCGCTAGAGATTGGTTGCAAATGCGCAGCACATCTACAAATGCATAAAACAATCAGAATAACCGCCGAATGGCGGTTATTCTTGTTATACAGGCACCTATAACCCTCCATAAAAGGATTGATCAATTCACTTCCTTTACGTTAGTATGAAGAATACAAAAAAGGCCCAAGGGTTGCTTTAGAAAGGTTGAAGTAAGGATTATGATTGGAATTCAAAATGGGAATAAGCTTGCCTCAGATGGACCCTCACGGAAGCAGAGATTACAGCTGGCTGTGATTCTCGGCTCCATTACAACAATCGGCCCGTTGTCGATTGATATGTATTTGCCGGCACTGCCTACGCTTGTCGCGGATTTCGGTACGACGGCTGCTTTAGTGCAGCTTAGTCTGACCTTCTTTTTGCTGGGGCTTGCTTCAGGTCAGTTGGTCGCTGGACCGCTGAGTGATGTATACGGCCGCCGTCGTCCGCTTCTTATAGGCATGTTCATCTACGCCGTTTCCTCAGTGCTATGTGCTTTTAGTCCTTCGATTGGACTGCTGATCGTATTGCGGTTTATTCAAGGTCTTGCTGGTTCAGTGGGGGTGGTTGTCTCTAGAGCGGCTGTTCGTGATTTATATAGTGGCTCTGAACTCACGAAGTTCTTCTCACTATTGATGATTGTGAATGGTCTCGGACCGATATTAGCTCCGGTTATTGGGGGCCAGCTGTTAAGGGTGACTACATGGCAAGGGATATTCCTCGTATTATTTGCTGCCGGAATTATTTTTTGTTTAACTATTTTATTGCGCTTGCCGGAAACGCTGCCGAAGGAGCGACGCTCTAAGAGTGGACTGAAGGGTACACTGCTTACCTTCCGGGTATTGCTGGGCAATCGTAAGTTTATGGGTTATGCCTTGTCTCAAGGTTTCGTTACAGCATCTATGTTCGCGTATATCTCAGGTTCTTCTTTTGTATTGCAAAATATTTTTGCGGTTACCCCGCAGGTATATAGTCTGATCTTTGCAGTGAATGGGATTGGGATTATTATTACTGGCCAAATTGCCGGTAGACTTGCTGGAAAGGTAAGTGAGACTAAGCTGTTACTCAGTGGACTATTGCTCTGTACGATAGGGGGCATCTTGCTACTGCTGACGGTTCTAGTAGGAGGAGGATTGATTCCTATTCTGATCTGTCTATTTGCGGTTGTCTCCAGTGTAGGGATTGTCGGAGCGACCAGCTTCTCACTGGCGATGCAAGATCAAGGTGAAACTGCAGGCAGTGCCTCGGCATTAATCGGATTAATCCCCCTGTTGCTAGGTAGCTGTGTAGCGCCACTTGTGGGTCTTGGTGGCGTTGAGTCCGCACTTCCGATGGCGATTGTGATGGCATGTACGGGAATTCTCTCGATTCTATCTTATCTGCTGCTTGTTAGACGAGGAAAAGCAAGCTCCTAGCGGTCTATCATTGTAACCTGGCAAGTAGTACTTTCAGCAAACTTTCAGCGGGTCTTAACGTTCCTTACTTGCAAAAGGATTATATTGGAGGTAAGGAAGGGAGGGATAACCATGAGTATATCAGCAGTCTCAGGTTCCACATCGTATACTACCTCGACATCTAGCACTACAGATACCAGTACGCTTGAGAAACAAAAAGCGAAACTGGGAGCAGAACTGGACAAGATTAATGCCAGCTCAGACGATGACAAGACCAAGGAAACGAAAACGAAGCAAATTGAGCAACAGATTAAGATCATCGAGGCACAAATCTCGCAGAAGTCTCAGAGCAGTACTTCCTCCGCTAGCAGTGTTGTAGAGGCACCTGCCAAACCTGCGAACAATACGCTTGCTGCAGCAAGTCCGCAAGAGATAGCTACCGCAACAACGGATAGTAAAGGCACATTTGATATTCGAGTATAAACGCTAATTAAACCCGTGCTACATAACAGAGAGGACATCCTTTGCCGTGAGGGATGTCCTTTTTGTTGTACAATTTTATGTGTAAACTACAGTCTCAATGTTCCTTAGCTAAATAGAATTTCATTAACATTCTTTAACTATTGCAGGGATTAGGGCTGTGCTGGCAGTCTAATGTAGTAGGTGTTGATTATCATGGGTTTTTTATTCCAATAATTGTTATAATGAAATGGTTGTAAAAATTGTCTAGCACAACGTGTGTCGGCGGTAAGGGTAGGTGGCCTAATGCAATCAAAACAACAAACATTAGAAAGATTCAAAATTGTAAGGCTGTTCTTATCCATCTATCGGATTCGGGCGGTGAGAGCTCTCTTTCCAGTAGCTATCATAGCGCTGGTGTATTGGGAGGGGCAACATGAGCTGAAGCAGGTTCATTTAGGACTTATTATGCGTGAGCTAAGAAGAGTGCCTACATCTGCCGTTTTGCAAATGATCGGATTTGCACTTCTCGCAGTAGCTGTAATGAGTGCTTATGATTATTTGATACGAGCACATTTTCGTTTAAAAGTAGGGCTGTGGGACACCTTCCGTTATGCTTGGATAGCTAATACATTTAATAATTTAATTGGTTTTGCAGGTCTGGCTGGAGTGGGTTTAAGGACGTTGATGTACAAAAAAAGCGGAGTGTCAACTTCCGTCCTAACGCCGGCAATCGTTTTTTTATCACCACTCATGATTACCGGGTTATCTTTACTTTCTTGGGCAAATATTTTTGGTTTACTCCCGGCAACGGCATTGCTGGAAGAACATCATTGGTTAGTATTTGCGGTATGGGGGATGGCGCTTTATTTGCCGTTTTTTGTGTTTGTACAGCGCTCTGCTCTTTATGCAAAGTGGATTAATCGGGGACAAGGTAGAACACCCTGGCTTACAGTAGTTTCCTCTGTAGGTGCCTCCTTTCTGGAATGGAGTTTTGCTGGCGTAACGTTTTGGACAATCAGTAGTCATCTTTTGCACGAGGTACACTTTCCAGCCATATTCGGCATCTTTACGATTGCTGCCATCGCAGGCATCTTGAGTATGGCGCCTGGTGGTATCGGTGCTTTTGACCTTATTGCATTGCTGGGTCTTACGCAGCTTGGATTCAAAAGTGATCAGGCCATGGCAGTGCTTGTTATTTTTAGATTGTTCTATTATCTCATTCCATGGCTGATCGGATTGGTGCTGGCGGCACTGGAATTTGGTCTGCAGGGAAAAAAGGGTCAAGATCGTTCAGCTCCAGGGTTCGAACCCGCTCTTAACATTTGGCAGAGAATTTGGGGTTGGCCGGGTCAGTATACCTTTCTGAGCGATCTTGGTGTGTGGGCTCTAGGCAAGCTTGTACTAGCTAGCGGGCTTATTCTCTTACTATCAACAGCTACGCCCGGATTGTTGTACAGACTGAAGATTACAGAGGAAATATTGTCATTCTCGATCATGCAGCTCTCACATCATTTATCTGTACTTATTGGCTTTATGCTCATTTTGTTGTCGAGAGGCATTACATTACGGGTTCGTAGCGCGTACATCTGGACCAGCATTTTATTGTTTTCCGGGTCTGTGTTTGCGGTGGCTAAAGGCTTTGATTATGAAGAGGCGCTGTTTCTACTCCTCGTTGCACTCATTCTGTGGATCTCCAGATCTCGGTTCTACCGGATCAGTGCTCCCGTAAGCAGACAGAGTACGATTTGGTGGCTTGCGCTTACTTCAGTAATTGCCCTAAGCTACTATCTATTGGGCAGCCATGTACATCGTGGATTTCTGAAGCACCTCCCGCCCGGTGTAGAGCCAGAGTGGCTACAACGGCATAGTCATGTTGCTTTTACAGCCGTAGGGGGACTAGCTTTCTCTTGGATCATTCTTACTTTGGTGATCACCCTTAGACCCCATCGTAAACCGGAGGAGTTATTCGGAAATTTTGATATGGCAAGGCTGAAAAACTTTCTAGGTGAAGTTCGAGGCAATGCCTTAACTCATATGTTGTTTTTGGGTGATAAAAGCTTCTTCTGGGCGCAAGAAGGCAAGGTGCTGCTCGCTTTCGCTAGGGTTAGGGATAAGCTTGTAGTCCTTGGTGATCCTTTGGGAGAGAGAAGTCTCATGAATGAGGCAATCAGTGAATTTAGACAAGCTGCAGATAAGTACGGTCTGGTCGTAGTTTTTTATCAGGCCACACCTGATTTCTTATCGATCTATCATGAGCAGGGATATCGCTTTTTTAAGCTGGGGGAAGAGGCATTAGTAATGCTCGATACCTTTACGCTCAGTGGCAAAAAGAACAGTGATTTGCGAAGCGTATGCAACCGTTTTGAACGGGAAGGCTATGCATTCGAAGTTGTAGAAGCACCGCACGCTGAAGATTTACTACGAGAGCTGCGATCCGTTTCGAACGAATGGTTGAATGGGCGCACCGAAAAAGGGTATTCGCTGGGTTGGTTTAACGAGGCCTATCTGCAGCTGGCTCCAATCGTGCTCCTGCGAAATGCCCAAGGGACGATACTGGCATTTGCTTCTATTGCAAATGGGTATGATCAGGGTATGACCTTATCGATTGATTTGATGCGCCATCGAAAGAATGTGCCGAACGGAACGATGGATTATTTATTTGTTCGTTTGCTAGAATGGGCGAAATCTAAGGGATATCATCGATTCAATCTAGGTAATGCCCCGCTGTCCAGTGTGGGTGAGAATGCTGGGGCCTTGAAAGAGGAGAAGCTGGCTCATCTCGTATTTAAAAGAGGGGGGCATTGGTACGGCTTTGTCGGACTTCGCCGCTATAAAGAAAAATTCAGCCCGGAGTGGGAACCGCGTTACTTGGCTTATCCGGCTTCCATAGCATTGCCGATCTTAACGCTCGATCTGGTGAGGTTAGTATCCCGCCATCCAAGGGCGGAGGAATAGAGTGAGGCGTGCGTGGAGTCTCTATGTACATTGGCCTAACTAAAGAAGAGGGTGCCGTCTCAAAGTAGTTTTAGCTACTTGGGTACGACCCTTTTTTTGCGTTGAAGGTTAATTGAAGTTTCAAATGATGGTTTGAGTGAAACATCCCTGAAATTCTAAAATTACTGGTCATAAGAATAATTAGGGGAAATATCCCTAAAATTCATCTGATTTGGTGGGAAATCAAGGCATTACCCTAATTTTTAGGGAGGAATTCCCTAATTTCGTTGATTATAAGCGAATATCGAATATTTTTAGGGAGCTTTTCCCTAATTACTGTTAAACTCACTCCGCCCACCGCAAAAACACCCACCGCACATCCCCGCTGCATATTCTCATCATCGTCTGCCATCATCACCCAATCTGAAAAGGTTTAATGGTTAAGTGAGGTCTTTACTTGGACTATTCCATAAAATAGATGAGGCTGCCCCGTAAGCAGCATTCACTACTTTCGAGAGCAACCTCATCTATTTTGAGTAACACAACCCTTATTTTTCGTCGACTTTTTTATCAGGCAGAGCCCAGATAGATACGCTGCCACCGTTGACCGGGAAGGTCGCCCAGCCATCTTTTTCAATCGTTATAGTCGCCTTGTGATTATGGGTGAAATCTACCCAGGCTTCACCCGCGCGTTGTTCCCCTACGAACATTCTTTTTTGGCCGTTCTCACCGTTACTAATCACAACCGCACAACCAGAGCGCTCGATGTCTTTCACGCCGAGTCGCGTCCAGCCAATCGTGTTGGGATGATCGAAATAATCCTTCTGTTCACCATAAGCCTTGTGATAGCGGGTGTATAATAGCGGATCAATGGCATCTTTTTTACCTGGTACAGGTGTAGGACCTTCAATTCCATAATAATCGCCATAAAAGACAACCGGATATCCATCGCGTCGCAGTAGGATAAGTGCATAAGCACTTTGCTTAAACCAATCATCTACCCAAGATTCCAGAGCTTCATGGGGTTGAGAATCATGATTATCAACGAATGTCACAGCATTAGTAGGATGGGTCTGCACCAGTGTGTCGTCGAGGATTTTGGTTAAATCAAAGTTTCTCCCCCCCAAGGAAGCTGAATGCAGCTTGTAGTGAAGGGAGACATCGAAGAGGTCGATCTTATAATCGACGGTATTTAGAAATTGTCGGCAGGATTCTAAATCCGAATTCCAGAACTCACCCACGATATAGAAATCCTTCTCACATTTATTAAACATTTCTACCGCGAATTGTTTCACAAACTCATGGTTGATATGCTTGATGGCATCTAAGCGAAAGCCGCTGCAGTGGAGCGTGTCCACCAGCCATTTTCCCCATTGGATCATTTCTTTTTTGACTTCTGGATGACTGTAATCAATATTTGCAAACATTAGATAATCGTAGTTGCCGAACTCGTCGTCAACATTCTGGTTCCATGTTTTATTCTCGCCTGCGATACGGAATACGCCAGTTCGCCCCGACTTGGCGTCGAAGTCTGTGCCGTTAAAATGATTGTGATTCCATTTAAAGGAAGAGTGTTCATCACCGCGGCCGGGGAAGGTGAATTTAGTCCAGCCCTCAATCTCGAAAGGCTTGGAGATTTCTTTCATCCGGTCATTAGGGTCGACCTCGATCACCTGGAAGACTTCCTTTTCATCCGCTCCTGCCTTGTGATTCATGACCAAATCAACGTACACGGCAATGCCGTTTTTTTGACATTCCGAAATGGCTTCAATCAGTGCTTGTTTGGTGCCATATTTGGTGCGTACCGTACCTTTTTGGTCATATTCGCCCAGATCGTAAAGATCATACACGCCATAGCCTGTATCGTCGGCGGAGACGGCCTTTGTCACAGGAGGTACCCAAACAGAATCAATGCCTACGGCTTTTAGTGCGGAAGCTGTTTCTTTTAGGCGATCCCAGTGTTTCCCATCCGCAGCAACATGCCATTCAAAAAATTGCATCATTGTATGGTTCCTCATTATTTCTTGCGCCTCCATATCCATAAAGCGAATTTTTTCTACACTCTGATTAGATTTTCAGATAACTCTTATTAAACGTAAAAACAGACTATGAAAAATAAGGCAGGCTGATGAATGCGTTAGGAGGGACAAAGATGCGATTTATATAGGCTTGAAAAGTGTAATTTCTGATCTCTGGGAGAGGTGGACAGCGTTGCGTCCGTTTCGTTTGGAACTGTACAGAGCATGATCAGCCTCTGACAGTAGCTCTTCTAGAGTGGCTTTAGGACTTAGGGCTTCTACTACTCCGAAGCTGGCAGTCACGTTAATGGACCCGATGAGCGTATACAAGACACTTTGTTCAATATCTGCGCGGATAGTTTCGCAGAGTTGTGCGGCTTGCTTCAGTGACGTATCTGGCAAACAGATCACAAATTCCTCACCGCCATAACGTCCGAAGATGTCACCCTCCCGGATATGTCTGTTGCATACCTCGACAATGTGCTGAAGGGCTTGATCTCCATATTGATGTCCGAATCGATCATTAATGCTTTTGAAGAAGTCTACATCCAGCAAAATAATCGATAGTGAACTCCGATTGCTCGCGGCCTGAACAAGAAGCCCTCGGCTCAGCTCCAAAAAATAGGTACGGTTATAAATCGCCGTCAGACTATCCATCGTAGCCAATTGACGCAGCTTATCTTGAAGCAGTATTCGTTCAGTTACGTCAATCAGCATGATCATTTGTCCTGCTAAGTATCCCCCTTGTTTCTGTACGGGAGAGGACCGAATTTGGTAGTAACAAATCTCGTCTCCTTTGATCCAAGCAACTTCCCGTTCTTCGCGTAGCAGTGGCTCTGTATCCATAACATAGGACAAGGCATCTTTGCCGGCATTAAGAAACAGTTGAGCCAGCGGTTTACCAATCGCTGAGGAATTAAGTCCTTCTATCATATCCGCGGCTGCGCGATTGTAATCGACGAGCATGTCCGAACGATCGGTGACAAGCACCCCATCTCGCATGCTTTCGAACAGATTCTCACGGGCGATAGGCGCAGCTGTTAGCATACCTCTTGATAGGATAGCCCAGATATATAGGGTGGAAGTGATACTCATAATGATGGGAACGGGGTCCATCCCGTAGGGAGTCAGGCCCATTAAATATAAAAAAGAGCCTAACGTTGGAAGGCTTAGTCCAATTAGAATGGTAAAGATTTGTCTCCGGTATACCCGTTTCATCCGGTTCCACTGCCATAACATAAGGCAGATAGCTGCCAGTAGACAGCCAAAAGTAAAGCTGCCGTGAACGATATACCAAGGTCCCATCACTACATCAACGAGTGGGGAGGGCGTATTGTCTCGCAAATAAATGGATTTATAGAAGAGGTGGTGGTAATCATTGGTCCACACCATCAGTGTTGTGATGAACGGTATGATATACAGCGCTGCTCGCATGCCCTTTTTAATTAGACTTTCCAGCCCTACGAAATGCATCACCATAATAAGGCTGGCGGGCGCTATAAAAGGCATCCCCAGGTACTCTACTTTAATCCAAAAACTCATTTCCTCCAGTGTTTTGCCCGATAGTTCTAGTGCGAAGCCGAAGGTATAAATCGCGGAAGTGAAGGAGCTTATAACAAAGGCTCTAATTCCTAAGAAATCCGTTTTTTTATAATAGGCGAAAAGGGCTAGTAAAACGCTCAGGACACCAGATATAGCCACAATAACAATATAATTCGAAATTACAGATCCCATGGGTCTATTGTCTCCTACTAAGGAAAGATATGGATAAATATTACCACATATCTACAAATATTTAAAAATCACTTCATTTGAAACTCGAATAAATGTCCCCCTAGACAAAATGACGTGATTTAGCGGGAGCTATTTTACTAATTGTCTAATGAGAGTCCAGTGAGCAGCGTGTAACATGTTAGTTAATACTACACAACAGAGGATTTTAACTCGACACACTCTCTAATGAGTCAGATTAATTAACATTAATTGCATAGCTTATTTTGATAAGGGGGGCTGAGGATGTCATTACTCGCGACAAATATTCCTGAAATTCAGCTGGAAAATGTTGAAATGCGCTATAGGGCAGAAGCTGCGGAAGTGCTTGCACTGCATCAGGTGAGTCTTGATATTGCAAAGGGGGAGTTCGTCTCACTGCTCGGACCTTCAGGATGTGGCAAAACAACGCTTTTGAGACTGATGGCCGATCTCATCGCACCAACGGGCGGGAACATTGTAGTCGCTGGAAAAAGTGCTAAAGAGGCAAGGCTGGCGCAGAAATATGGCATTGTTTTTCAAAGTCCTGTGCTGTATGACTGGCGGAAGGTGAAGCATAACATCACATTGCCGCTGGAACTGATGGGAGTTAAAAAGTCGATCCGTGAAGAGAGGGCGCTGGAGCTTCTTGATCTAGTGGGCTTGCAGAGCTTTGCGGATAAATACCCTTGGCAGCTCAGTGGGGGGATGCAGCAAAGAGTAGCGATTGCCAGAGCGCTATCGATGGAGCCGGAAATTCTACTGATGGATGAACCGTTCTCTGCCCTGGATGAGTTTACACGTGAGCGTCTGAACGAAGAGTTGTTATCTGTCTGGAGCAAGGTGCAGAACACGATTGTCTTCGTAACACATAGTATTCCTGAGTCGATATTCCTCTCTGACCGGGTGTTTGTCCTTTCCCCGCATCCAGGTCGCTTATCCGCCGTGGTTGAAATTTCTCTGCCACGTCCGCGAACGGCGGAAATGAGAAACAGCCCAGAGTTTTTCGAACTGATCGCAAGTATTCGCGACAGCTTTGAAGGGGTGTAGGGATGAAAGGGGGCAGTATCTTTGTACGGGGGCGCCTGCTGCCGTTGTTTGTCTGGATATTTGGTTTGCTGCTAGTTTGGGAAGGAACCTCCTGGATGCTGCTCCATGTAGTGGAGACACCGTTAGCTCAGTCCAAGTTGCCCTACGTTCATGAGGTGCTATCCACGCTGTGGAAGTATAGTGGCACGCTTCTGAAGGAGGGGGCTGCCACCTTTGGCAATGCTGGTGTTGGCTTCCTGATTGGTGCGGTGGCTGGTGCTTCACTGGCGGTGTTAATGAGCTTGTCGAAGACGATAGAGCAGTTAACTTTCCCCTACGCTATCGCCTCGCAGATGATTCCGATCTTGGGGCTGGCGCCGATCATTTATGGGATTGTGAGAGATGAGCAGACTTCACGGATTATTATTTCGGGTTATATTACATTCTTCCCAGTGGCTCTCAATATGCTGCGCGGCTTGCGAAGTGTGGATCCTTCCGCGCTGGAATTAATGCATTCTTACGCTGCGAAGCCGTGGGCAGTCTATTGGAAACTCAGGTTCCCAGCGGCCCTGCCGGGTTTGTTCGGAGGGCTTAAGATTGCTGCTCCGCTCGCAGTGACTGGTGCTATCCTGGTAGAGCTCATGGGTGCGCAGCACGGGATTGGCGTAATCATGCTGCGTAATCTCTACTATGGCAGCTCCCATACCTATATGTTCTGGTCTACGGTGATTGTCGGCGCTTTGTTGGGGATTGCAAGTTACTGGTTGATCAGTCTGATAGAACGTTTGGTGGCGCCGTGGCAGCCTGAACTTCGACCGAAAGGAGGTAGCCGCTAATGGAAACGGGCTCCGTTCGGGAGGCTTCATTTATAGGCTCTACTAGTAAAGAGGTGGCCCAGCCGGTATTAACCGCTACGCAGAAGAATGTTGCAACAGGCTCGAAGCCTGCGGTAATTGCCAAGCGTAAGGGCGGCTCGCATGGCCTAAAGAGGGTATTAAGTGCTGGGGTGCTGCTGCCTGTATTGGCGGGGGTGTTGTTTCTTGGGCTATGGGAGTTCGAATTCTTTCATAAGATCTTTGATCTGAAGAAATATCAGCTGCCGTTGCCCACAGCAATTGCCACGACCATGAGGGATAATTTCAGCATGTTGCTATCCTATACCGGATACACCCTTACTGAGGCTGTGCTGGGAATGTTGGTTGGTTCTGCTATCGGATTTCTGATCGCTTTAGCTGCTACAGCTTGGCCGCGCTGGGGAAGTGGAAGTTTAACTTTGGTTGCTGCTCTAAATGCTGTGCCCATCGTCGCCCTCGCGCCCATTATGAATCTGTGGTTCGGGGATGGGATAGGCTCGCGGATTGCCATAGTAACGGCAACTACAATGGCTGCGATGGCGATCAACGCCTATAAAGGCATGGCGGCGATCGATCCATTGGCGCTGGATCTGATGCATTCCTATGCGGCAGGTAAACCGGCAGTGTTTCGTTATCTGCGGATTCGCAATAGCTTACCCTATGTATTTACAGCACTGAAGATCAACGCGACGGCGAGTATGATTGGGGCGATTGTCGGCGAATTCTTCTTTTCCTCAAAAGGGCTTGGGTACCTGCTCTCCAATTCCATTAAAGTTGCCAAAATGCCACTGGGCTGGTCCTGTATTGTGCTGGCTGCAATTGCAGGCGTGCTCTTCTATTTAGTGGTTGAGCGGCTGGAGAAAGTATTCATTAAGTGGCATCCGTCGCAGCGTACTTAATCTCACCCTCATTACATCCAGCTATAGTGGGAATGGAAGAGAGAAACCGCCCACGGCTGTATGCATACAACGCACCACGATGATTGTCCCTACTGTGCTGTCTTGAAATATAAGGATTTATAAGTTTCACACTATACATCATCCTTATATTTCTCGCTTAAACGCTTATCGTCCTTATATGGACGACGAAGGCGTTTACGCTTGTTACAAACTTAAATTACGATAGGGGGAGTTCGATTGATGAACGGGAAAAAACGCAAATTTCGTGGTGGTTTGTTGGTAATCGTGATGATGTTGAGTATTTCTTTAATGGCGGGTTGCGGGGGCAACAATAATAACTCGGCAGCTGAAGCTACGACTGCCCCTGAAGCATCAGCAGCTCCTGACGCAAGTGCTGCTACTGAACCGGCGGCTGATCCAGTTACGGTGAAGCTACAGCTGAAATGGGTGCCGCAGGCACAATTCGCTGGGTATTTTGTGGCGCAGGATAAAGGATATTACAAGGAAGAAGGACTAAGTGTAGAAATTTTGCCGGGTGGACCTGATATCGTTCCGGAACAGCAGGTGGCAGGCGGCTCCGCAGATATCGGTGTGGGTTGGGTAGCCAGCTTGCTGCCGAGTCTTGAAGAGGGAATGCCACTGGTGCAGATCGCGCAAATCTATCAAAAGAGCGGATTGGTCCTGGTCTCCAAAAAATCGGCAGACATCAACTCAGCCGCTGATCTTAAGGGTAAAAAAGTCGGTAACTGGATGGGTGGCAACGAATTTGAACTATTAGCGTTATTCGATAAATATAAGTTCGATCCGAATAAGGATCTAAGCTTTACGAAGCAAGGGTTCACGATGGATCAGTTCTTGGGCGATCAGATCGATGCGGCCTCAGCGATGACTTACAACGAGTACCAAGTGGTGTTGGAGTCAGGCATTAAGGCTGAGGATCTGAATGTTATCGACATGAATACAGAAGGCGTTGCGATGCTTGAGGATAACTTGTTCGCTAATAAGAAATGGCTTGCGGAGAACAAAGAGACTGCGGCAAAGTTTCTGCGTGCCTCCCTGAAGGGCTGGAAAGATGCAATTGCTGATCCTGCAGCCGCCGTGGATAGTGTGATGAAGCAAGCGGAAGACGGCAGTACGACGAAGGAACATCAGCTGACAATGATGACTGAGGTTGCCAAGCTGATTCTGCCTGAAGGCTTTGACAGTGCCAAGATGGGATATACCGATGCGGCGGCGTTCCAGCAAACTGCTGATATTTCGCTAAAATTTGGTGTCATTAAAGAACCGGTCAAGGTAGATGAGGCTTACACGAACGAAATCGTAGAAATGGCGGCAAAATAACCAGTTGAGCTCAATGTTATAGTGGATGGCCGCCTGATCTGGCGGTCATCTATTATAATCAGCGGTCCATCTGTGCATCTGAAATAGAGAAAGAGGTGCGAGCTATGTCTCACCTAGTGACGCAAGCCGAGAAGGTTAAGAATTATGTGAATGGAGCTTGGGTAGAGTCGTTATCCGGACAGGAAGAAGAGGTATACAATCCGGCGACCGGCGAAGTGATTGCCTATGTACCTATATCAAGCAAAGAAGAGCTCAGTATGGCGGTCGAGGCTGCGGCTGCCGCATTTCAATCGTGGAAAAGGGTCGCTGTGCCACGTCGTGCCCGCTACTTTTTTCAATATCAACAGCTGCTGGTAAAGCATTGGAATGAGCTGGCCGAGCTGATTACGCTGGAGAATGGCAAAAGTCTGGAAGAGGCGCAAGGTGAGGTGCAGCGTGGAATTGAATGTGTGGAATTTGCCGCAGGCATCCCCACATTGATGATGGGCAGCCAGCTTCCTGATATTGCTACCGGAATTGAATCCGGGATGTACCGCTATCCGCTGGGGGTCATCGGTGGGATTGCCCCGTTTAATTTTCCGATGATGGTTCCTTGTTGGATGTTTCCGCTTGCCATCGCTTGTGGAAATACCTTTGTGCTGAAGCCTTCTGAGCGTACGCCGCTGCTGGTTAATCGACTGGCAGAGTTATTTGCCGAAGCGGGCTTTCCTCCAGGTGTACTGAATGTGATACATGGGGCGCACGAGGTTGTGAATGGGCTGCTGGAGCATGATGAAGTGAAGGCGATTTCGTTCGTCGGTTCGCAGCCGGTTGCGGAATATGTATATAAGGCGGGGACGGCGCAGGGGAAGCGGGTTCAGGCATTGGCAGGCGCTAAGAATCACTCGATTGTGCTCCCTGATGCGGAGCTGGACAATGCGGTTAAAAATATCATTGCGGCCTCCTTTGGTTCGGCAGGTGAGCGGTGTATGGCTTGCTCGGTCGTAGTGGTTCATGAGGATATCGCTGACGAGCTAGTGGGTCGTCTGGCTGCGGCTGCGGATGAGCTTAAGATTGGTAATGGCGCGGATGACGGGGTGTTTTTGGGTCCGGTAATTCGCCAGTCGAATAAGGAGCGGACTCTTTATTACATTGAGACTGGTGAAGCTGAGGCAGCCAAGCTTGTGAGAGATGGGCGGAAGGATGCTGCTACGGGTGGTGCGGGTTATTTTATCGGGCCGACGATATTTGATCATGTACAGCCGGGAATGACCATCTGGAAGGATGAAATTTTTGCGCCGGTATTGTCTGTGATTCGTGTGAAAAGTCTGAGTGAAGCGATTGCGGTAACGAATCAGTCCCCATTCGCGAATGGGGCATGCATTTATACAGATAGCGCAAAGGCGATCCGTGAATTTCGGGAAGAAATTGATGCAGGGATGTTGGGTGTGAATTTGGGTGTGCCTGCGCCCATGGCCTTTTTCCCCTTCTCGGGTTATAAGAAATCATTCTATGGAGACCTGCATGCCAATGGGCGTGATGGGGTGGAGTTCTATACGCGTAAAAAGATGATCACTGCCCGTTATTAGAGAAAATGAGCTACTGAGAGGAGAAAATGTTATGCAGAGTCTGGGGAATGATAGTGAGCTTGCGGTAAACAAGGATCGGAAATATTTATGGCACAACATTACACCTTATAGTGAAAAGAATCCGCCTATGATTGCCGCTTCGGCGAGTGGGTCGTGGATTACGGATACACAGGGCAACCGATTTTTGGATGGGATGTCTGGGTTATGGTGTGTAAACGTGGGATACGGCCGCAAGGAGCTGGCGGAAGCAGCCTACAATCAATTGCTGACGCTGCCTTATTTTCCGCTGACTCAGAGTCATCTCCCGGCGATTGCGCTGGCAGAAAAGCTGAATGAATGGCTCGGAGACGACTATGTGATTTTCTTTTCCAATAGTGGATCGGAAGCCAACGAGGCTGCTTTCAAGATGGCCCGCCAGTACCAGCAGCAAATCGGCCAGCATTATCGCCATAAATTCATTGCCCGTTATCGTGGATATCATGGCAGTTCGCTGGGTGCGTTATCCGCAACGGGTCAGGCACAACGCAAATATAAATATGAACCGCTGACAGGCGGGTTTCTGCATGTAGCTCCCCCGGACAGCTATCGCCGCCCGGCAGGGATGTCTGTAGAAGAATTCAACCTCCAATGTGCACAGTCTATAGAGGATATGATCGTCTGGGAAGGCGTGGAGACAGTAGCTGCGGTGATCATGGAGCCTGTGATTACGGGTGGTGGCGTTATTGTGCCACATCAGCTGTATTTAGATCGGGTGCAGGAAATCTGCCGCAAACACGGCGTGCTGCTTATTATGGATGAAGTGATTTGTGGATTTGGACGCTCTGGACGTAAGTTTGGTCATCACAACTTTAATGTGAAGCCTGATATCGTAACGATGGCTAAGGGGTTGACCAGTGCTTATCTTCCCTTATCTGCCACTGCTGTTCGTAAGGATATCTATGAGGCGTTCAAGGATACTAGTGATGATTATGGTCATTTTCGCCATGTGAATACTTTTGGTGGCAATCCGGCTTCGTGTGCACTAGCGTTACGCAATCTGGAAATTATCGAGCAGGAGAAGCTGGTGGAGCGTGCAGAGCTTTTGGGCAAAAGACTGAACACTGCGTTCACTGAGTTACTGGATCACAAGCTTGTAGGTGATGTCCGCAGCTTTGGTTTGGTGACAGGGATTGAGCTGGTTGAAGATAAGGTCAGTAAGAAGCCGGTTGATCTGAACATCGTTAAAGGCATAATTGCTGAATGCAAATCCAAAGGACTTATTATTGGCAAGAATGGCGATACGGTAGCTGGGTTCAACAATGTGCTTACCTTCGCCCCGCCGTTATCCTCCACGGATGAAGATATAGAATTTATTATCGATACTTTTAAATCTGTGCTGAACGGGGGCTAGGTAAAGTGATTTTTTCCGGATATAGAAATTGGTAGGCGCGCAGGGCGACCTGAATGGAGATCCGGTTCTCTGGCTGCATGAAGTCTTCCCCTAGCAGCTCTGTTATTTTGTCCAGACGATAATACAGTGACTGTCTAACGATGAATAAATTCCGCGCGGCAATCTGTTTGGAGCCATCATGATCAAGGTAGACACGCAGGGTGAGAAGTAGCTCGCTGCCCTTAGTTTGGTCGTGGTCGATTAGCGGGCCGAGATAACTGCGAATGAAGTTCTGTAACGTTTTTCCGTCATTTAAGCTCAACAGCAACTGGAATACACCCAGCTCTTCATAGAAGAGTAGTGACTTCTGGTAACAGGAGTATAACGACAATGCCTGTAGGGCTTCCTGATAACCGGAATAGGCTCGTTTTAGGCGCTTATGCGATTTGCTGACTCCAATGACGAGCTGCAAATCCTTGAGCTTCTCATCGGAGCGGATGTTCTGCAGGGCTTCAAGTGCTTGCTGAAGTCGCATTTTGCCAGGCATTTTCGATTGGATGTCGAGGGCAATGACGGTGAGGCGATTGTTCTTGAGCGTGATCAGCGGACGTAGGGAATATTTTTCGAAAATGGAACGCAGGATGAGCGAAAGGTGGAAGGTGATGGACTCCCATTCGTTCTCTGAGCTGTTCCATTTTACGTCTCTAGGGTTCTTGATCTCGATAAGGCATACGCGATAAGGGAGCTCATTGACTACGTTGAAGCTAGTTCCGATCAGTCCCTTTAGACGGTTATCATCCTCTATGCGTCCGTTGATTAGCTCGTCGACCCATAGATTTTCTGAAAAGAGCTTACGCTCCTCCATATACCGGGTCCGCAGCAGCTCCTGAGCGATGGACAGAGAGGCGGAATCCAGCAGCAGGCAGTCAAATTCCTGTGGCTTGTGATTGCAGACCATCAGGATATAAGCCCAGGTCTGATCCAACGCGCCTACAGGCTTGATTGCAATCGTCTTTTGTCCATATTCTCGGGTGTAAGGAGCGATGTCTGGTTGAATGCCTTCCATCTCGTCACCGAAGGTGGTGAAGGAATTCAGCAGGGGAGTTTGCTCTTCGGGCGGAAGTGCCGGGAAGAATAAGGGTTTGCCTTGCAACTGCATATAGACGATTTGTGTGCGGGTGCTTTTACATAATAATTGTAGCACCTTCACTGTTCCTTGTGAGGTTAAGGTCAGACGGTGGAATTCACGAGAGATGCTTTCGAGTTCTTGCAGCATCCGGTGATGCCGATTGATGATGATGGAATGGAGGTCTAGGGTGATATCGACGAAGCGAATCGTGCGGGTGAAGATAATCAAAGGGAAATCATTTGCGTTAGCTAAGTCGATCATCTCTTGCGGGATGGTGCTGAAATACGTACCTAACTCAATACATAGGCAAGCTGCATTTTTGTCGATTAGGTTCTGCATAAACTCCAAGGAGGATGGGAGATCGACACTTGCACCAATCCCCGTAGTCAAAATCATTTCTTCACCATGAATCAGAGTCTCGAAGTTGGCACTTTCCAGCACATGCACCCAGCGAATGGCACGGCTTAGGCCGCTTTTCCCGCCGATCACCTCGGCTTCTGCAAATAGTGGTCTTTTTAAAGCGTCACGAATGGTTAATACAAGCTCCCAGTCCATAGTTATTCCCCCTCGCTCTACTGTGCTATGCCCACTGTTAACGTCCTGTTATTCTCAGCCTATTCTCACACGTAAAAAATACGGTTTTGAAATTAGACAAAGTGTCTAATGCAACGAAAATTCGAAATGACTATAGTTTGATTATCGGATGTCAGTATATATAACTTAATCAGGAAGAATATTGAGAGATAATTTCTGTTAATGCTTATATTACTACAAAAATTCAAAGATGTAAGCAAAATATTCAGACAAAACTTGAAATAATGTTATATTATATAACATTAAATTGAAAAAGCACCCATAAGGAGGGACTAGTGATGGAGCATTCTTCTCCGTTAACAGCATTTACACCAGATATGTTCATGCGTAACTTTGCCGAGGCTGAGCCGCCTTTGACCCATAAGGGTGCGATGGATGAGTCCAATCGCTGTCTATATTGCTACGATGCCCCATGTATAAAAGCGTGTCCGACCAGCATTAATATTCCCTCCTTTATCAAACGGATCGCTACTGACAATTTGAAAGGCTCGGCACAGACGATTATGGATTCTAATCCTGTGGGTGCCAGCTGTGCTCGTGTTTGTCCTACAGATGAGCTGTGTGAAGGAGCTTGTGTATTAAATGATGCCTCGGCGCCGATCCAAATCGGACTGCTGCAGCGTTATGCGACAGATTGGGCGATGAACAGCGGAGTTCAATTATTTAAGGCTGGCACCCCTAATGGGAAAAAGGTAGCCGTAATCGGCGGTGGTCCTGCGGGATTGTCTGCGGCTAGGGAGCTCGCCCGTGAAGGTTTTGCTGTTGTGATCTACGAAGCAAAGGCGTTAGCGGGTGGGCTGGATACACATGGGATTGTATCGTTTCGGCTCCCGCAGTCTGTATCTCTTTGGGAAGTAGAGCAGGTAGAGAAGCTGGGTGTGGAAATACGTACAGGTGTAAAAGTCGGAGTGGATGTTTCTGTAGATGAGCTGAAGTCGAATTATGATGCCATCGTTTTGGCAGCGGGTATGGGTTATGTGCCTCCGATAGGGATTGAAGGTGAAAAAATGGCTGGAGTTTATGACGCCATTGCGCTCGTAGAATCCACTAAGACTGGCATTCCTCTGCTAGAGCTGATGGGTCAGCGGGTCGCTGTCATTGGTGCAGGGAATACGGCTATTGATGCAGCGACTTGCTCAGTGCGGCTGGGAGCCACTAATGTAAAAATGGTCTACCGCCGGACCCGCGAAGAGATGACGGCATATGACTTTGAATATGAATTCGCGAAGCAGGAAGGTGTGGAGTTCAACTGGCTTACCTTACCGAAACGTATCGTGGGTGATGAGCTTGGGAATGTAACCGCACTGGAATGTGTGCAGATGAAGCTGACGGAGGAGCTGGGTAAAGATGGGCGTCCAATACCTATGCCGATCGAGGGTTCTGAGTTCTTGATTCCTGTAGATGCGGTTGTAATAGCTATTGGTCAAAAACGTCGTCTAGATCTGATAGATTCCTTAGGTCTTATGCATGACCGTGGGGTTGTTAAGGTGGATGAGGTCACCTGCCAAACCTCCGACCCGCAGATTTATGCCGCTGGGGACATCATTTTTGGTTCAGGTAAGGGCGAGGCTATGGTTGTATCAGCGGCACAGCAGGGAAAAGATGCAGCCCATGCGATTGTTAAACAATTGTCATTCCAGCAGGAGGTTGTTGTTAGATCTGCGGGCTGAGCGTAGAAATCAAATTGGATTTTACATGACAGGGAGGGAACATCAATGGCAGATTTAAGTATTAATCTCGCAGGAATCAAATCACCGAATCCGTTCTGGCTGGCCTCCGCGCCGCCTACGAATACAGGTTATCAAGTGCAACGGGCCTTTGAAGCAGGTTGGGGCGGGGCGGTGTGGAAGACGCTCGGCGATCCGATCATTAATACCTCATCGCGTTTTGCGGCAGTAAATTTCAATGGGCAACGGGTTGCGGGCTTTAACAATATTGAACTGATCACTGACCGTCCGCTTGAAGTTAATCTGAAGGAAATTTATGAAACGAAAAAAAGATTCCCGAATCATGCGATTATAGCCTCCCTGATGGTAGAACCAACGCAGCATAAATGGCATGAGATTGTTAAACGGGTAGAGGATGTGGGTGTAGACGGTCTGGAGCTTAACTTTGGCTGTCCGCACGGGATGGCTGAGCGTGGAATGGGCGCTGCTTCGGGGCAGCAGCCTGATCTGGTGCAGGCACAGACCACCTGGGTAAAAGAAGTTGCGACAACACCGGTGATTGTGAAGCTGACGCCTAATATTACGGATATTACCGTAGTTGCCCGCCATGCGGTTAAGGGTGGAGCGGACGCGATTAGTATGATCAACACGATCAACAGCCTTGCTGGTGTAGATATTCATAGCTGGAACACGATTCCGAATGTTGGAGGTCAGGGTGCGCATGGCGGTTACTGCGGGCCGGCCGTGAAACCAATTGCGCTTAGTATGGTGGCTGAGTGTGCCCGTGACCGGGGAGTCGGCATTCCTATCTCTGGTATTGGAGGGATTTCAACCTGGCAGGATGTTGTTGAATTCATGTTGATGGGTGCTACGGGCATTCAAGTATGTACAGCGGTCATGCATCATGGCTTTCGGATTGTGGAGGAAATGATCGATGGCCTGAACAACTATTTGGATGACAAAGGCTTGGCTTCCGCAACAGAGTTAATCGGTAAATCGGTATCCCGGTACTCCAACTGGGGTGATCTGGATCTCAACTATAAGGTCGTTGCCCGTATTAATGAGAACAACTGCATCAACTGTAATAAATGCCATATTGCCTGCGAAGATGCTTCACATCAATGTATTGATATGTTAACTAATGCAGATGGGAAAGCTATTCTACAGGTCCGCGAGGAAGATTGTGTAGGCTGTAATCTTTGCTCAATTGTCTGTCCAGCGGACGGCGCGATCGATATGGTTCCAGTGGATACCGGGGCAGCCCCACTGACCTGGAACCAGCGGCAGAAAGTGATCGGCAGTTTGAATGGCTCCTATTCGGAAGTGGAGGTGGTGTAAGGATGAAAAAGATTATTAAAAACGGCATCATCGTTACCGCAGCAGATACTTATACAGGCGATGTGGCGATTGAAAACGGGGTTATTACGGAGATTGGCCTTCATTTGGATGTCCCTGGTGCGGAAATTATAGATGCCTCGGGGTGTTATGTTTTTCCTGGAGGCATTGATCCTCATACGCATCTGGATATGCCTTTTGGCGGCACGGTTACAGCTGATGATTTTGAGACGGGAACCATTGCGGCTGCATATGGCGGAACGACCACAGTCATTGATTTCTGCTTAACCACCAAAGGACAACCGCTACAGCAAGCCGTAGATACATGGCATCATAAGTCGCAGGATAAAGCGGTGATTGATTACAGCTTCCACCTGATGGTCTCAGAATTAAACGATAAAGTACTGGGTGAGCTTCCGGAGATAATTGAGAATGAAGGCATTACCTCGCTCAAAGTATTTATGGCTTATAAGAATACTTTTCAGGCGGATGACGGCACACTTTTTAAGACCCTTCAAGCTGCGAAAAAAGAAGGTGCACTCGTTATGGTGCATGCGGAAAATGGAGATGTCATTGAATATCTTGTTGAGCAGGCCTTAGCCGCAGGCAACACTGATCCGATCTTTCATGCGCTGACCCGCCCGCCGGAGCTGGAGGGTGAAGCTACGGGACGCGCAGCTTATCTAACCGAACTGACAGATTCTCAGCTGTATGTTGTACATGTGACCTGTGCGGAAGCCGCTTGGAAGATTGCTGAAGCGCGTAAAAAGGGACTGCGCGTCTATGGCGAGACTTGTCCACAGTATTTAGTGCTGGATCAGACGGCGTTGGAAAAGCCTAATTTCGAAGGTGCTAAATACGTGTGGTCTCCGCCCCTGCGTGAGCAGTGGAATCAGGATGTATTGTGGGATGCGCTATGGAGCGGCAGCTTGCAGACGATTGGCTCTGACCAGTGCTCGTTTGATTTCAAAGGACAAAAGGATCTGGGGCTAGGCGATTTCTCCAAAATCCCGAACGGTGGGCCAACCATTGAGGACCGGTTTACAATTCTATATTCGGAAGGTGTGCAGAAAGGCCGGATCTCATTGAACAAATTCGTAGATATTATTGCTACCTCTAGTGCCAAGCTGTTTGGCTTGTATCCGCAAAAAGGCACGGTCGCAGTAGGTAGTGACGCTGATCTGGTCATTTTTGATCCTTCTGTAGAAAGAACCCTTTCTGCGGACACGCACCATATGAACGTAGATTATAATGCGTTTGAGGGCTTTGAAGTGAAGGGAGAGCCTGTTTCTGTTCTCAGTCGAGGCGAATTTGTTATTCGTGACAAACAATTTGTGGGCAAAGCAGGTTCAGGAAAATATTTGAAACGCAAACGTTTTGCAGCGGAGGCTCCTCTTCCTTCTAAGGCAGAAATCAGCGGAGGTGTAGTCTAATGTCTGCTTTTGCGGAATATACCAAAGAGCAGCAGGAGATTGATGGGCTGCTTTTTAAAGGATATACGATTGCCGGCATCCAAGAGGATTTGGACGGTGCCCGAATAAAGTTTGTCAGAGGGGAGCCGGCTATAAGCTCGGTAGAGCTGTTACTGCTGACAGCGGATGCTCGTAAGTACGTGACAACCCTTGTGGTTGCGGGGCTGAGGACGGAAGGTGAGCAGGCGGGTTGATACAGTGGAGAGGTTTGAGGTGCGGGTACTGAAAGCTGAGTAGTAAGCTCCTGAGTCGGAGCTTGCTGCTCGGCTTTTTGTTGTGATGATGAAAATTAAAGGCCACCCTGCAAAAGGATGGCCTTTTCTCTGAATTATTGAACTAACTAACAAGCTAGTTTAATTAGGCTCAATGAGGCCAACGGTTTGTAAATCCTCAATGTTAAGATACATAGTGCCCTTATATTTCTTTACACGTATGTCGCTTAACGTGAATTGGCCTGTTTTTGCTTTTTTGTATTCATCTGTCACAACGATATCGTATCTTAAGAGGCCCATCTCAGCATATTTACCTATGCTAAGGGTGTTGGAATCACTATTTCCAAGATTAATGATTTTTTCAATTTCGGAGAGCATAGATAAGGAAATCCAACCTTCGCTCATAAGCGGAGGCAAGGTTTCCTTGTTTCCGGCTGCGGTTACATAATTGGCGTCAAAATAATCAGGGTATCCTTTATAGCCGGGATCTTTGGATTGTTCTTGTGTTGGCGGTACTCCGACAATACGAATTTTGGGAGCGTTAGCTGTGAAATCTTTAATGGCATCGATCTCAGCTATTTCCTTTTGTGAATTCATGTCTTTTGATGCGTTGGGACCAAACAAGACAGTTCCATTGGCATTGAATAAGATCGCGATGCCGTCAATGGTGTAAGAGGCACCTTTAAAAGATGGGCTATTAATTTGAATCACATCTGCTGCTGCTGAATAATAAACGGCGTTCCCGGTTGCTTCACCAACGATACGAACCGGAATTAACGTAGTGCCATTCTGAGCAAACGGCGCCGCCTGCAGCATTTTTTTCTGGCCATTCACGTAGGCTGTTTTGCTACCAATAGTAAAAGACATCTTCAAATCGCCTTTGGTGCCCGTAACTTGTTTCAGTTTTGCGTTATATTCTATACTCATCTTAAGCTTCTCGAATAATTCTCGGAAAGGGACGAACGAAACTCCGTTTTTACTCACAGATCTCGAATTTAGTGGCACCCCATCCACAAAAATGTGGGATCCCTTAGAAGCTGCTGACACTGGAGCAGGAATAAGACCTACAGAAAATATCAAAACGCATATCATTGCTAAAACCGACAATCTCTTCAACAAATAACGCCCCCATAAATTCATTTTATTTCCATCAACACTCATCTTACTATTAATCGTTGTGCTGTCAAGATAAGTGTCCTGAAGTCCCTTTGTAATGAAGTAACTTAATCTTATTTTGTCTATCGTAACGAAGAACTTACCCACTGTCATTCATGTAGTTCTAGCTTGTTTTCTTTATATTGGAAGAGCTGTGAGAATGCTCGCAACTTCGTGTATAATTGAGACCAGGTGTTAAGAATTCCAATCGGATGAGGAGATCAGCTGATTATGTACTTTCTTGATATTATGTCTTGGCTGACAGAGGATAATCTGCGGCATCTGCTTGAACAATATCGTTCGTTTGGGCCCTTTCCGGGGATTGCGTTAACGTTTTTGAAATCATTTATACCACCACTACCAACGATTGCGATCGTCGGATTAAACGGGGCTGTATATGGTTTATGGTTAGGTTTTTTGTATTCTTGGATCGGCTTGGTTGCGGGCTGTGTGACCACATTTTGGATTATTCGCAAAGTAGCTTCGCATCGGTATCTGCGAAAATGGGCAGAACGACCAAAGGTAGCCAAAAGTATGACATGGGTGCGGCAAAGCGGATTCAGTTATGTATTTCTGCTTAGTATATTCCCGGTAGGCCCCTTCGTTGTAATTAATATGGCTGCTGGTCTTGCTGGTATGAGGTTTCGTTCATACCTCCTTGCGCTCACTGTGGGCAAAGCGATCATGGTATTCGCAGTTTCATATATTGGAAATGATCTGGAACGATTTATCCGCCAGCCGTGGGAGATCATCTATGTCTTGGTGTTTATTGGATTGTCACTATGGGGAGTTAAAGCCATCGAGGCGCGGTTCGCTAGAACGGTGGAAGATGGAAACAAAGCCGCTTAGTAATGTGAATGGACTATTTTAATAGAACAAAGGAGGAAATGATGATGAAATATCGTAAACTTGGCAGTACAGGGATGAATGTATCGGTGATCGGATTGGGTACTTGGCAGTTCGGTGGAGAGTGGGGCAAGGATTTCACTCAAGCAGAAGTCGATGCCATGCTAGATAAGGCTGGAGAGCTCGGTATTAACCTGATTGATACGGCAGAATGTTACGGAGATCACTTGTCGGAGAAGTTCATCGGGGGTTATCTGACTCGCCGGAAACGTGAGGACTGGATTGTAGCTACGAAATTCGGTCATCATTTTCAGGGACATTTGCAGCGGGAACAGTTATGGCGTGCTGAGGATGTGCTGAAGCAGCTGGATGATTCCCTGCGTGCACTTCAGACCGAGTACATCGACCTCTATCAATTCCATTCCGGAACGGATGAGCAATTCGATAACGACAAGCTGTGGAGCATGCTCGACAGACAGAAGCAGGCAGGGAAAATCCGTCATTTAGGCGTCTCGATAAGTGCATCAGTCTCGGGTGTACATCAGACCTCTGCAGCAGCGGATGTGCAAGCAGAGGCCATACAAGTAGTATATAATCGGCTGGATCGTCAACCTGAGGAAGAGATTCTTCCACTCTGCATCGAGCATAAATTAGGTGTGTTGGCGCGTGTTCCGTTAGCGAGTGGTTATTTAAGCGGCAAGTACAAGCCGGATGCGGTATTTGGTCAGGGTGATGTGCGTGCTAACCATAAAGAGGATGTAAGGCAAAAACAGCTGCGCGCTGTAGCTGAAATTGCTGCCAATGAAGTCCCTTCTGGACTCGATATGGCGCAGTGGGCTTTGGCGTGGTGCCTTCAGCATCCCGCAGTAACCAGTGTAATTCCAGGTTGTAAAAATGTAGAACAAGTTATCTCCAACGCTAGTGCTGCCGATCTGGACATGGTGAAGGACATTACACAATAAGCTGGGAACTACACCGAAAAAAGCGCTTTGACCTTCGCCTCTGCGGGATCCTCATTGTAGATATGGGTCCAACTGTTCGTAGAAGCATCATAAAAATAGTCCTGTTTCCATTGTTGGAAATGGATCACGATATTTCGTACAGCGGATACAATTCTCTCTACCTCCTGATTCGTCATAATGGGGTGTAGAGAGATGCGAATCCAACCCGGTCTAAGCGACTGGTCTCCTATAGTAATTGCCTCAGCGATCTGAGCAGATTGCACCCACCCTAATTCAAGTAAGTAATGCCCATAAGGACCTGCACAAGAGCAACCACCCCGGGCTTGTATACCAAAGCGATCATTCAGTAGTTGAACTGCAAGATTATAATGAATATCACGTAGTGTAAAAGAGACAATGCCATGACGTTCTGTATGATGTCCAGCTAGCAGCGAGCATTCGGGTATGCTACGGAGCCCGTTCATTAATTGCTGGCATAGCTCGTGCTCTCTAATCACCATATATTGACCGTTTCCATTCATCTGTTCCTTCAGCTTCACGCAAAGTGCCGTCCGAAAAGCTTGCAGAAATCCCGGCGTTCCCCCGTCTTCCCGCATCTCTATTTCGTTGGTGTAGCGGCGTCCTCCCCAAGGATTGACCCAAGCCACTGTACCTCCACCCGGTTCGTCAGGAATACGTCCATTACTTAGAGCCTCATCAAAAATTAGAACGCCATTCGTGCCCGGTCCACCCAGAAATTTATGTGGAGAAAAAAAGATTGCATCCAGCTTCTCCAGCGGTGAGACAGGATGCATATCGATAGGCTCATAGGGTGCGCTGGCGGCAAAATCTACAAAACATAGGCCTCCGTGGCGGTGCATAATTGCGGCAAGCTTCTGGTAGGGAGTCTGAATTCCGGTCACATTGGAGCAAGCCGTAAATGAACCTATTTTCCAGCGGCGATGCTGATACAATTTCAACTGGGCTTCAAGCTGCTGAAGATCTATATTTCCGTTTTCTCCGGGAGGAACAGTCACAACATCACCAATCCCCTCCTGCCAGGGAAGGATATTGGAATGATGCTCCATATGGCTGGTGAAGATCACAGGACGTTCCTCCATCGAATGGGCGCTATAGTCCTGAATCCACTCAGGGAGTCTTAAGCCCATGATACGCTGCAGCTTGTTTACGGCTCCCGTTGTTCCATTTCCGCAGAAGAGCAGGATGTCCTGAGGACCAGCATTTACATGCTTTTTAATAATTTGTCGCGCTTCATTATAAGCCAGTGTCATGGTTAAACCGGTCGTGTTGGAGTCTGTATGTGGATTACTAACATATGGACCGAAGGCTTCCTGCAGCTTCCGTTCAATCGGTTCATATAAGCGTCCGCTGGCGGTCCAATCGGCATACAGCAGTGGCTGTCTACCATAGGGCGTGGTGATCTGATGCCGAATTCCAATGGTGTGCTCACGAAAAATCTCGAAATGGTTTTGTAGTGAAGCGGGCGTCTCTGCAGAAGAGGCGTGGATGATGTTTAGCACGGATTTCCCTCCAGCCCGTACGCCGATAGTGGTAAGGTCATAGTTTATTTTCGGCGTGCCAGTAGTTTCTATGGCATCAGTATATGCTTGCTTGGAGAATTGGGTTAAAGCCTAGGTGGAGTTTATATGATAACAAATAAAGGAGATAGAGGTGGATGGTGTAATTAATATACAACATTGTTTTTTATTTACTTATAATGAAACTTTTTGAGATCTACTGCGTCAAATAATACGATTTGAAATAATGAATGTACCATGAAGTAAAAGCACTGTCTCGTTATATATGAGGAAGGTAAAGTTAGGGGCCACTTATATTTACAAATGGAGCAGAGGAGTCAAATCATGCATTTAAAAAAACTATCATTAGTTGTACTATTGGCCGTATCTCAGACTGCTGCGGCAGTACCCGTTTTTGCTGAAGCTGGAAATGTTACCTCCAGTAACACCAGTGGAGTAAGAGTGGCTACTACAACTGTTGCGGAAGTAATTCCAGAAGCTACTGATCCATTGCCATCATTGACACGTCCGGTAGCAGAAGGGGCAATACCAACACCAACAGCAACACCAACAGCAACACCAACAGCGACAGTAACGCCAATTACAGGGGGAATAACCGATTCTACTTTAACAACGTTACCATCCCCCACACCGAGTCCAAGTCTTACACTTATACCTGCGACCACCACACCACCGATTACAACAGATATAGTTAATGCAGGGGCTAGCAATCAGCTTGTACTTATGATGAATAGTAACAAAATGTATCAGAATGGCATTGAATATTTGGCTAATCAGCCAATGGCAGTGAAGAATGGCGTTTCCTACGTTTCGATTAGAGCTATGGTTGAACGTGTAGGTGTGAAATACATTTACGATTATAAGACGAAAGAGACCATTGTTACTAAAGGCAGCGACGTTATGCGGTTTAAGACAGACAGCAAGATTTATTCCGTAAATGGTAAGAATGTGACAATGAAAGGTCCAGCTTATCAATTCAAAGGAACCTTTATGATTCCATTGACGTCCATTACTGGGGCGCTGGGCATTCCGTATACCGTGGATAATGTGCAAAAACGAGTCATTCTTTCACTAAATTTGAAGCCTAAAGCTTCTTTTACAGTACCGGCTATAATTTATGCTGGTGATCCAGTGAATTTCCTGACTTCTAGCTCTTCACCGATTGGTTCAGCCATAGTTGAAGAGAAGTGGGAAGGGAAGCAGGATATCTATGATACACCTGGGCAATATGTAGTATCCTACTCTGTTAGGGATGCTAATGGACAATGGAGTGATCCTTACTCCACGACGATCACGATTCTAAAACCGAATACACCGCCGGTTGCAAATTTTACGACCGATAAGGATTCCTACAAAATGGGTGAGATGATCACTTATACGGATATGAGCACCGACCCAGACGGAGATACACTTAAAACAACGACCTGGACAAATAAAGCGGAAGCTTTCTTCACGCCTGGTCCTGCAACAGTTTCTATTCAAGTAGAAGATTCACATGGCGCAATCAGCACTTTTGAAAAAGTCATTAATATTACGGGTGAAGTCTTGTACAGTAAGGAAGATTTCTATAGATTGTTCGCTTCTCCGGGTAGTGTATTTGATATTGACGGATCCAATGTTCCAAACTGGCAGAAGGTAGCTTATACGCTCACTTCTGAGCCTTATAATCTTATTCGCGCTAACAGTCCAGAAACCGTAAATATGGAAGGGATTACTTATCGTGAAACATCGTTCGGTGGAACCCGCTTTTTGATTCACCACAAGAATAATATGAATACTAAAATGAAGGTATATGTGATAGCTAAGAACAACAATCTATCCCCTACGACGATCACAACAGAATATTTAGGCGTTGGAGGCCCACACCCCTTTCCGGAAGCTACGGGTAAACTCTCAGTGCAACGTTACTGGGAATCCATGCAAACGAAAAAAGATTACAAGACAACGGTCCTGCAACCTGGTGAAAGCGTCTCTATCCTGTCTGATCTGAATAATATTGCAATAAAACCGGGCGAAATCGTTTCACTCCAAGCGGACTTATATAGTGATTATCCTATTGAATACAATGTTATGATGATTGATGCGAATAAAGATCCGTTAACCACACTTCCTATGCTTCCAATACTGGATCGTGATGGCGTGCATAACCGAGGGACTTATGCTGATTCTACACGTATCATGACTGTTACGGATGAAGTAGGGAGAACACCTGCGAGACTTCTCATCGGTGATAATTCAAGTGATTTGAATTTAATGGGCACCGACCCTATGTCAGGAACTGGTGCATCCAATGCAGGCAACTTCGGAGTACTATACAAAATCAAATTTGAACATGTTGCTCCAAATTCATTAATTACCTTTAACCCGCGTGGTGGTAATTATATGGGACCTGTTATGGTGAATGGTCAAATTGTTCAAATGCCAAGTACCGGCAGTATTACAAATGCAAACTTGAATAGTGTGGTTTATCGTACAGGTGATGAAGGGGGCTCTGTTGAGATATTGTTCACTGCAGCGTCTGGTAGTAATTTGCCGGTTAACTTCCTGATTACACCGCAACCACCGAAGAGATAGTTATGCAAAGTAATCATTAGGGGGACCAAAGGCGAGATTCCATTCAGCTATGAATGAGAATTCGCCTTTTTTAGAAAATATACGGAACTATAAGTTTCACGTTATACTTTATCCTTATATTTCTCGCAAAAACGCTTTCCGTCCTTTAAGGACGCCGAAGGCGTTTTTGCTTGTCATTTCATGTGATCTTTTCGATACTCCCTTGCGGTCATGCCTAGATGCGTCTTGCAGTAGGTAGAGAAGTAGGCAGAGGAAGCGAAGCCGAAGATATCACTAATATCCTGAAGCGCCATATTTGTATGGATCAGGAAGTTCTTGATCGCATCAATTCTTTCTTTATGGATGAAGTTGAGGACAGTGCTTCCTGTTTCTTGTTTGAATAGCGTTGCGAGGTAATTCGGATGCAACTGCACGATTTCCGCAACTCGCTCTAGCGTAGGCTTCTCTTCAATGTGCTTTTTAATATAGGCGATCGTCTTATTAATGATAGGTCCATACGAATACGAACGATGGGTTGAGATGACACTAATAAAGCTATTTAGCATGAGGTATTCAATCTCAACGGTCTTCACGATCGAGTCGCTCTCATCAATTAAGTTGATGTAATGGTCACTGAGAATGAACGCGGACTCGGAATCGACTCCCGCCTCAATGATCGCACGCGTAAAAATGGTGCAGCTAGCGACTAGAGAATATTTCAACGACTGCAAAGGCTTTGGTGACAGGTTGGCTCGTTCCAGCAGGTTGATTTCATTCAATATTTTAACGGCACCTTCACGATCAGTGCGTTGGATTGCATAGACGAGCTTCTTTTCGTGCTCATAGGAAGGGTGCATATAGTTCTGATAGCGATTCTTCGCCATATTGCGTTCGAGGACGGCAGTAATGTCTAGCATGGATAATCTCCTTTAGGCTACCTGTTTAAGGGAGGATTTTACAATATAATCCGTATTTATAAATCGAAACTAATGTTAAGAATTTGTAATTAAGTATTATATTATCGTGTAATATCAGTTTTGTAAAGGCTTTCAATTTTAGAAATACAAATAAAAATTATGAAATCTTCAGAAGAGGGGTATTGCAGATGAAGAAAAAAGTAGGGGCAGCAGTATTATCTGTAGCTATGTTATCCACGTTAGTCGCTTGTGGAGCAAAAAGTGATGATGGAGCAAACAAGGCAAATAGCGCAGACACAACGTCTAAAGGAACTGGTAAAAAAGCGGTTATTACAATCATTCAGAATAAAGTAGAAATCCAAAGTGCACTAGAGGATGCAGTGAAAGAATTCAATAAAACTCAAGATAAATATGAAGTACAAGCATTAGGAGCAGCAGGTGACAACCTGATGACGGTGCTCCAGACACAATTCAGCTCCGCACCAGAAAAAGCACCAACCATTTTCACAACAGCATCTGGCTCAGAGTTTCAAAAATATCTTCCATATATGGCACCCTTGGATGATATGAAAGCGGCTAGCAAAATTGTTGAAGGACAAGATACAGCAGCGCGTAATGATGGTAAATTATATGGCTTGCCAGTTGCGCTTGAAGGCTTCGGACTTATCTACAATAAGGATATGTTCAAGGAAGCAGGCGTGAAGGCGGACGATATTAAGACATGGGATGATCTTGTTGCAGCAAGTACCAAGTTGGAGCAAGTGAAAGGCGTGAAGAAGGCCATAGCGTATGCACAAGAGTCTTACTTCCGTTTCATGCATCCATTTAACTGGCCATTTGCATTAATGAAAGATACATCGGGTACGATTGCTAAGATTAATGCTGGCGAATTGAAGCTTCAAGATATTCCTGAATTGAAAGAGTACGTTGCTGATCTGGACAAGGTCAAAGACCATACGAACTTGAGTAAAGATACGTATGATGAACAAGTTGCAGGCTTCGCGGCAGGACAATATGCGATGATTCACCAAGGAAACTGGGCACAAGGTCTCTTGAACGATTATGATGTGAAATTTGAATACGGTTTCTTGCCAGTACCGTTCGAAGGTAATCAAGGTATTGCGGTAGGTAACAGTAACTTCTTCCGCGTGAACAAGCATGCATCGGAAGATCAACAAGCAGGTGCAAAGGCGTTCTTGGATTGGTTGCTAACAGATCCAACGGGTCAGCACTATATAACGGATGAGTTTAACTTTATCCCTGTGTACTCCGGTTTTGATACTAGCAAAATGGATCCGTTATCCCAAGAAGTGAACCGTTATGCAAGTGAAGGCAAGACAGTGAAATGGGTATTCGATCAATTCCCAGCGGGAGCAGATCAAGAGTTTGCGAACCAAATGGAAAAATACTATGCAGGAAAATTAACGGGCGAGGGCTTGTTAGAAGCACTTCAGAATGCTTGGATGACTGCGGTTAAAAAATAATCGTATGGCTATGGAGGCTGCTTCTCGAATATTCGTTAAGCGGCCTCTTCCTGTTTTGTAGAAATGGATAAGAGGTGAAACCATTGAAGAAAAGTGTAAAGAGAAATTTAATAGCCGCAGCTTTTATTGTTCCATCATTATTCATCTTTATAAATGTAGTCATCATTCCATTCGTTATGGGGATTGTGTACTCTTTTACAGATTGGGATGGGTTTAAATTTGCAGGTTCTAACTTTGTAGGCTTCGATAATTATGTACGGGTGTTTCAAGATTCAGATTTTCTTACATCCTTCGGCCTGACATTTAAATATGCCGTATGCATGATTATTCTCGTTAACGTTATCGGACTTTCACTCGCGATGCTGGTGACTTCCAAAATTAAGTCGCGTAATCTTTTACGCTCAATATACTTCCTGCCGAACTTGATCGGTGGTCTGATCCTAGGTTTCATCTGGAAGTTCGTATTCACGAAATTCTTCGTACAGGTTGGAGAAGTAATGGGGAATAGCTCGATCTTCTTCAATTGGTTGGATGATCCGACGGCTTCCTTCTGGGCGCTGGTCTTCGTAGGAACATGGCAAATGGCCGGCTACGTCATGATCATCTACATCGCAGCTATTCAAGGTGTTTCGGATGAGGTGCTGGAGGCAGCTGATATGGATGGCGCAGGCGGATGGATGCGATTCCGCAAAATTATGTTCCCACTCATTATGCCAGCCTTCACGATCAGCTTGTTCTTGACGCTGTCGAACGCATTCAAACAATATGATACCAATATCTCACTAACGAACGGTGGTCCTTACGGTACAACCGAGCTTGTTGCAATGAATATCTTTAAAACCGCGTTTAGTATGAATCAATATGCGCTCGCGCAATCCAAGGCGATTATTTTCTTCCTCGTCATCTTAGTTGTGACGGTTACGCAGGTCGTTATCTCGAAGAAAAGGGAGGTTGAACAATAATGAAACGTCGCAATAAATCAACTTCAATATTGCTTGAAGTTATAGCTTGGGTTAGTGGACTTCTTATGCTGTTGCCTATGTATATTATGTTTGTGAATTCGTTCAAAGGACGTGCCGAGATATTCACCGATACGTTCGGCCTGCCGAAATCCTTTTCCTTCGAGTACTATGCTGCGGCAATGGACAAAATGAACTTTTTGTCAGCATTTAAAAACTCGCTCTTAGTGAGTGTCATTAGTATTGGGCTTATTATTATCTTCTCAGCGATGACATCTTGGATGCTTGTTCGCCTGAAGAATAAATTGTCCAATGGCATTCTCCTCTTATTCGTAGGTACGATGCTCATCCCGTTTCAATCGGTGATGATTCCGTTAATGCAATATTTAAACAAATGGGATATCCCATCACTTAATTTCTCTATGATTAATACACATTATGGCCTGATTTTCATGTACATCGGATTTGGGCTAAGTATGTCGGTCTTCCTCTATCACGGTTTTATTAAAGGGGTACCGATTGCTCTTGAAGAAGCGGCAATGATCGAAGGCTGTAATACGTGGCAGACATTCTGGAAGGTTGTATTCCCAATGCTTACGCCAATTACGATGACTGTAGGAATCTTGAATCTGTTGTGGATTTGGAATGACTATTTGCTTCCATCGTTGACCTTAACAAGCCCGGCGCTTCGTACCATTCCATTATCAACATTCTTCTTCTTTGGAGAATTTACAATTCAGTGGAACCTTGCAATGGCAGGACTTGTCGTATCGATTATTCCGGTTATTATCTTTTATCTGTTCGCACAGAAATACATTATTAAAGGCGTTATGGCAGGTGCAGTGAAATAAAATTGGATGAGGGGGCCTTCATATGAAGTCGGGCTGGATTATTGAGAATCATAGGGATATGCAAGACCTCGGCGTTAGTGAGAGTATTTTTAATGTGGCTAATGGTTATGTAGGTGTTCGAGGTAATTTTGAAGAAGGTTATGAAGGTGACGAGCCAACGGTTCGTGGAACATATATAAATGCATTTTATGATATTACACCGATGCTATATGGGGAGAGCGCGTATGGCTTTCCCGATACACAACAGAAGCTTGTGAATGTGATGGATGTACAGGATGTGACTATTCATATTGGGGAGGAGAAGTTCAATCTTTTCACAGGAACGGTCGTTTCCCAGCGTCGTTATCTCGATATGCGCGAAGGTAAGTACGTACGGCACGTGCACTGGATTTCACCACAAGGTAAAGAGGCCGAAATTTCATTCAAACGCATGGCGTCATTGACAACACTCGAATTGTTCACAATAGATATTGAGGTAACTCGTATCAATTGTCAGGATGAAGTGACGATTACCTCTGGCGTGAATGGCGATGTGAGTAACTATACGAATGCGAAGGACCCTCGTGTTGCATCGGGTCATGCCAAGCTATTGGATATGAAGAATATCGAGGTGTTCGACGAGACCTCCTTACAAATCGTGCTTGAGACAAATACATCGAAGCTACAAGTGGCGGCAACAACAGTTCATCAGACAACGCCTGCGGTGAACGGTGAACTGATCAAGGGTGAGAAAAGTGTAATGGTGCGGTATGCGTTCCCAGCCGGTAAGGATATTGTTCAATTCACAAAATTCAACGTATTTACAGATACACGTCGACACGAAGATCCAGCTGCTCACGGACGTGAGTTGATGGCTTTGGTATTAACGCAAGGGATTCAAGCGGCTTACATGGCACAAGAAGTATATTTACAACATTTTTGGGAAATTGCAAATATCGAGATCCAAGGTGATGAGGTACTTGAGCAAGGTCTTCGATATAACGTATATCAGTTGCTGCAATCTGTGGGCAAAGATAAATACAGTAACATCGCAGCCAAAGGCTTAAGCGGTGAGGGCTACGAGGGACATTATTTCTGGGATACCGAAATCTATATCCTGCCGTTCTTCATCCTCTGTCAGCCAGAGCTGGCGAAGCAGTTGCTTCGTTACCGTTATACGATTCTAGGCGAAGCGAAGAAGCGTGCGCTAGAGCTAGGCCACAAGAAGGGGGCCGCTTACGCATGGCGTACCATTACAGGGGAAGAGTGCTCGGGGTACTTCCCAGCTGGTACGGCACAGTATCATATTAATGGTGATATTGCTTATACGTATATTCAATATTATCTCGCGACAGGCGATAAAGATTTCATTGCGGAATTCGGTGCGGAAGTCGTATTTGAAACTGCAAGAACTTGGATGGAGCTAGGTCATTATCATGAAGGTCTATTCAAGATTGATGATGTAACAGGTCCGGATGAGTATACGGCCATCGTAAACAATAACTATTACACGAATGTACTTGCAAAATATAATCTAGAGTGGGCTGCATCGTGGTATAAGCAGCTGGCAGAAACTCATCCTGCAGCATGGGAGGCTTTGTGTAGTCGCATTGGCTTAACAACAGATGAGATTACAGCATTTGAAGAAGCGGCTGCGAAGATGTATCTGCCTTTCGATGAGAAGTTGAACATTCATGCACAAGATGATTCTTTCTTAGCGAAGAAGGTGTGGGATTTCGAGAACACACCGGAAGAAAAACACCCGCTGTTGCTTCACTATCACCCGCTACACATCTATCGTCATCAGGTGTTGAAGCAGGCCGATACGGTACTGGCGCATTTCTTGCTCGAGGATGGCATTTCAACCGATGTCTTGCGGAACTCCTACGATTATTACGAGAAGCTGACAACTCATGATTCGTCCTTATCCTGCGCGATCTATAGCATCATGGCTTCGAAGTTAGGTTACTCGGACAAGGCGTACGATTATTTCATTGAAACGGCACGAATGGATTTGGATAACACTCATGGCAACACGAAAGACGGATTGCATATGGCGAACATGGGTGGTACATGGATGTCGATCGTCTATGGCTTCTCGGGTGTAAGGATCAAGGATGATCATTTGGCATTGAACCCGACATTGCCGAAGCAATGGAAGGGATACACCTTCACGATGCGTTACCGTCAAGCGACGATTACCGTGGAAGTGAATCATTTGAAGACGCAATTAATCGTGGATGCACAAGAGCTGATTCATATCAAAGTAATGGAGAAGAGCTTCAAGATTCCAATGGGCAAGACAATCATCACGGTATAATTTATATCCTTTTAATTGAAATCCGAAGCGGCATGAGAAATTCCCCATGTCGCTTTATGTTAGATTAATCGTGACTTTTTCACTGTTATTTTTAATAATTGTTCAGAATTTTTTCCTTATAAATATCTGAGGGACCTCTTGATCACGATAATAATTTCAACCGCTAAATGAACAGCTGAACATCACTCTCCAAAGCATCTTTTAAATACGCCGCAGCATCGATAATCTCGACCTCTGGCAGCAGTTCTTCTGTTTTAAAGCCCATGATTTCGACGGAGAGCTTACAGGCATAGAACTTGATGTTTTTTTTGCGAGCTCCTTTTAGAAAATGAATCAGCTTCGGCGCGCCTTGCTCCTCCATCATCTCCTCTAGCATCATCCGGCCCAGCCCGCTGAAATTCAAGTGGGAGAGTGGCAGCTGCCCAGGACCCTTTGGCGTAATGACATCCATCAGCTTCTCATAAATACTTTTATCCTCTAGCGTCATCTTCTCCGGATCACGCACCAGAAACAAACCCCAGAAAGAGAAAAACATCGTAACCTCTACATCAATATCTCTCGCGGCATTCGCTAAGATCAATCCCGCCATGGCTTTGTCGTATTCTCCGCTGAACATCAGAAGATTTATTTTTTTACTCACCTGGATAGTCCTCCCGTTACTTATATTGAATTATAAGAAAGTATAAGTTTCACGATATACGTTATCCTTATAATTCTCGCATAAACGTTTAGCCTCCTTAATAGGACGCCGTAGGCATTTTAGCTTGGAATGTCATTAGTATGGTTATGGAGGGGAGAAGTATGCGAAGGGACCTTCCGAATTCACAAAAAAAGCCCCCTTACGGGAGCTTCATCACCTTTATTTTGTTACCTAGCTTCTACTAATGTACTTCAGAATCTTTGGATTCTGGATCTAAGGTGCTGCGGATGTCATGGTAACGGGCGGAAAGCCAAATGCTTCCGGTAAATAATACGATGAGTCCAAGAACGATAGAAAATCGCCAGTCGCCTGCTTTGAAGTTCAGCTGAAGTACCGTTAGTACAAGCGAAACCTGGGTCCAGACCAGTGTTCTTTTGCGAAAAGCCGCAATATCTCCAGACATCTTTGGGATATTCCGAATGATCAAATAGGCAATAACTGCGAGAATAAGCGCAAATATAGCGGTTACGGCTAATTCAGAAGAGGATAGGACATGCATGGTCTCAGGCATCCTTTCGGCTTGCAAAAGTTAGGATTCAAAAAAGGTGAATTACTATTTCTTGAAAATACCTAGCGGAGCTCCGATCGGTAAGAAAGTGCGTCCGAAATGAGCATTTAGCACAGAAGCGCCACATCCGTATAAGGATACGATACCAATTCCAAGTTCGGCACAAGCAGCAAGCTTATGGAAGAATTCTGGAGCGATACCAAAGGAATCGAAGGTTAGTCCAATAAAAAGGAAATCTATCAACACAAAAATGATAAGCAAAACTCTATTAGCCTCAACCGCGCCAATGGTCATAAAGATTGTAAAGATCAAGTAACCCAGAAATACAAATCCGAGCTGCTTAGGATCTACAGCCTCTGCAAGTGTTGGGCCGAATACGCCGAGCTTGATCAGCCAGCTGCTAGCCATGCCGAACCAAAAGAAAGCGTAGGCGCCAAAGGCAGTCATACCAAAGGTGTTGTTGTGCTTAGCATCTTGAATTGCGGCGAATAGTTGAGCAAATGCTCCCAGGAAGATAGCCCAAGGAATGACGTAGCTAAGTCCTGTTGTAAACTCAAGCTTCTGTGAAGAAGCAACCAATGTGACAATAGCCAGTCCGAATAGCCCGATGGCGCTAGGGTCTGCGGTGACGATTTTGACAGATTGGGTGTTAGGGGATTGCGCTGACATGACAGTAAAAGCCTCCATTATTATATATAGTTTTACGCTCTTAAAAACAGCACTCAACGAGCGCTGTTCATAGGCTTGCCTATCATATCATATCGGTATGTGCTTGCCTATAAAACAGCGCTCATTTTTTGTTGTAAAAGGGTGGCCTTATGTCCAATAAGAGGTTATTTACGTTTTTAGCTTCAATGAAGAAACCTTTTAGCCAAACAAACCGAGGTATTATGTCAAGATTAGACATTATATGCAGTGATAATCTTCACAATCTGTTGAAAATTGATGTATAATAGTCAGTGATAATTATTATCAAGTCATAATGAAAAGGCGGTAAGCTTGAAGTGAGCAAATGGACATTATTTACGAAGGCGACCCGGTTTTGGAGTTTTTCAGTTATGCTTATCCCGATTGTTTTAGGTACAGTTGGGGCATATGTATGGGAAAGGTCATTCCATCCGGTCTTATTTATTCTAACCTTAATAGGAGCGATTTCGGCGCATCTGTTTTCCAATATGGTGAATGATCTGTGGGATTATCGCAACGGAACAGATACAGAGGCGAAGAATTCCGCTGGTGAAATCAGCACAAACTCCGGGCTACTGACAGGTGGAATCCTCTCGGAGTCTTTTTATGCAAAGATGACCTGGAGTATGTTGGCGATCGCCCTCATCTGTGGTGGAATCCTAAGTATATATAGCGGTTGGAAAATCCTCTGGTTTGTACTTGTAGGTGCTTTAATCGCTTATTTCTATGTAGCCCCACCCCTGCGGTATGGCTATCGAGGTAAGGGATACAGTGAGGTGGCTATCTTTATAGCTTTTGGGATCATGCCGGTGTTAGGTTCCTTTTTCGTACAAACCGGTCATTTTAGCATGAAGCCTGTCATCCTTTCATTGCCGGTTGGATTCTTGACTACATTGCTATTGTTTAATCATCATTTCTTACATTGGAAAGCCGACGAGCAGGCTGGAAAACTTACGCTCGTTGTAGTGTGGGGTGAACAGAAGGCACTTGTCTTCTCGCGTGTGCTTCTCTTCACCGGTTATGCTTCTGTGGTGATCTGTGTGCTGATGGGCGTACTTCCAGTTTATGCACTATTGGCCTTGGTTACGGCCTTCTGGCCAATTCGTATTTATCGTGGACTGAAGCCACATAATGCTTCACCAGCCTATATCCCGCTCATGGGTGCTTCACAAAAAGCCTCCGTTCGTTGCGGAGTAGTGATGGCAGCAACCTTACTAATTCAAGGATTATTCTGAAAATATAAGGATAATATATAAGTTTCACGCTATACATTATCCTTATATTTCTCGCATAAACGCTTACCGTCTATTAGGGACGCTGAAGGCGTTTTTGCTTGTACTAATCATTACCATACAGAAGGAGTGAGCTTTCATGGAAAAGAAGGACAAGGAACTGTTGAAGGAAGAACAAAATGTTAAAGGCAATCAAATGGTGCTTGGAGATTTCCACTCCATTTTAGAAGAAGGAAAGGTGTGGAAGACAGGTGGATTTACACTGCCTGATGGGTCCTTTTGGGCTTATCGTGAACCGGAAGCAGTAGTTATCGTTCGTAATGATACGCTGTATGTGCGTGCGAAATTGTCTCGTGAGAACCATCAAGTACAAATTCTAGACAATGCTAAGCATATGTATTACTCCGCGGAGCCAGTAGTAATTCCTGAGGCCGGAGAGATTAGCTTTGAGCTGCAAATTCGTAGCCGTACACAAGGAACAGCACCTGGAGATTTGTATGATGGTTATGTATCGCTGAACTTGCTTGATTTTACGACAGGTGCGGCGCTAGACTTTTTTGCGGGAAATGATAAATATGCTAGTGTATATGGTATTTTGCCGTTCCCGGGGGTACAAGTACCAGAGAGCAAAGGAACGAAATATTTCTGCATCTTTAAAGAAGATACGGATTTCAAACCACGTGAGTTTAATACCTACCGCATAACGTACCACCGTGGCAACGATGAGGCTGTATTCTATCTGAATGGCAAAGAAGTGCGTCGTGAGAAAAATATTCCGATCAAATTCAACAACTTTACAGTCGCGCTTGGAATTATGACAGAGAAGGATCTGAGTCCTGAAGGCAGCGTGTCTGTGCACGGTCAAACAGTTATTGCTGAATGGTCCCCAGTGAAGATTACAACGACTGAACAGTAATACCTTGCAGGCTCATTTGATAAATAAGGGTGTATGGTGTGAATATTAAAAGCTTTCTAAGATTTGTGGAGCTGCCGACAAAAGTAGCCAGTATGATCCCCTTTCTGATGGGGACGCTGTATGCCCTGTATCGGTTTGAGGATTTTTATATGTTGCGTTTTGGTCTGATGTTCGTTTCCCTGCTTAGCTTTGATATGGCAACGACGGCGATTAACAACTATTACGATTTTAAAAAAGCTTCTAAAACCCACGGCTATGGCTATGAGACGCATAATGCGATTGTACATTTTAAGCTAAAAGAGAGCACCGTCGTGGCGACGATTGTTATTTTGCTGGCTCTGGCTGCAGGGGGCGGGATTGCGCTTGTTACGCAGACGGGTTTACTGGTCTTTTTACTGGGTGGACTGTCGTTCTTGATAGGCATCCTTTATTCGTTCGGGCCGATTCCGATTTCGCGCATGCCATTAGGGGAGTTGTTCTCGGGTTTGTTTATGGGCTTTGTCATTATTTTTATTTCTGCCTATATTCATACGGACGAGCATGTGGTATCGCTGTTGCTTCAGAACGGTTGGGTCAGCTTGAATATCAATATTATGGAAGTGCTGTACCTGTTCTGGTTCTCTGTTCCTGCCATTTTGGGGATTGCAGGGATTATGCTCGCTAATAATATTTGTGATATTGATGAAGATGTGGAGAACCGCAGGTACACGCTTCCGGTGTACATTGGCCGACGTAATGCGCTTGTGCTGTTTAAATATCTATACTATGTCTCTTATCTGGATCTTGTAGTGCTGCTGATCTTGGGGATTAACCCTATTCTTGTCTTGGCGATTCTACTTACACTGATCCCATTGCGCCGAAATATCGATTTGTTCAAACAGAAGCAGGAGAAGGCGAGTACCTTTATTCTTGCCGTCAAAAATTTCGTGTTGATGAATGCGGCCCGTATTGCTGTGCTTGGTGCGGCTGTGCTGTTAAATATGATAATGTGATTTTAAAAAGCAGTATCTATCGGAGTCGAATCTCCTATGGGTGCTGCTTTTTTGCGCTCTGACTGTACTTTTCTATTAGTGATGAGTTTCATTCTATGATAAGGTGTCTTAAAGTATAGTAACTAATCCAAGGGAAGAGGTGTAGCCATTATGGTACAAAAACTTCGGTGGGGAATCATAGGCTGTGCGCAGATTGCGACAGGTTCAGTGATGCCAGCTATCATGAATTCAGATTCGGGAGTGATTACAGCGGTAGCGAGTCGTGGCTTGGAAAAAAGCAGCGCTGTAGCCGCAGAGTTCGGAATAGAGAAAGCATATGGCAGTTATGAAGAGTTACTTGCGGATATAGAAATCGATGCGGTGTATGTTCCGCTCCCAAATCATCTTCATCGAGAATGGGTGATCCGTGCGGCAGAAGCAGGTAAACATGTGTTATGTGAGAAACCGATCGCACTGAACAGTACAGAGGCTGCAGAGATGGTGAAAGCATGCAACGATGCAGGCGTCCACTTAGCAGAAGCATACATGTATCGGCATCATCCACGGATTGCTGAACTCCAGGACATTATCACTAGCGGTGAAATCGGAGAATTACGCTCGATTCGAGGTACATTTACTTACAATGATGCTACAGACACTTCAAATATTCGTTTTAAATCGGCTTGGGGTGGCGGCTCGCTTTATGATGTTGGCTGTTATCCGTTAAGTGCGGCACGACTGTTGTTTGGGACGGAGCCGGAAGCTGTGACCGTGCATGCGAAGTTCTCCCCTGAGCATGATAATGTAGATATGATGGCTTCAGGGCTGGTAGAGTTTCCAAATGGTTTAAGCTTGATCTTTGATTGCGGAATGTGGGCATATAACCGCCAGCTCTTAGAGATTCTTGGGACCGAGGGACGAATTGAGGTGCCTATGCCTTTCAACGCTAGAGACGAGGATGCGGAATTCTTTGTGTACACTGGTGATGAGGTGAGACGGGTCGATGCCACAGGGGCTAATCCATACATACGGCAGGTGGATGATTTTGCAGCCGCTGTGTTCACAGGTAAGAGACTCATTGCACCGGAGGATCCGGTGCTAAGTATGAGGCTGGTTGAAACCTGCCTTGCTTCAGCTAAACAACGGCAAAGAATTAGCATGGTGTAACAGCGAATCTAATATGAATTCACAAAAAAACCTCCGGCTTTCTGCTATAAGCAGCTGCCGGAGGTTTTTTTGCTTGTATGTTCGGATTTTAAACTGTGCTCAAGAGAATATCATCTTCGTCATCATTGCTATTAAAGGCTTCGCGGTCAAATTCACCTTCTGAATTGGCGACCAACAACGCAGTTACAGCTGTCCCTGTTGCATTTACAGCGGTACGACCCATATCGATGAGCGCTTCTACACCTGCAACGATAGCGATTCCTTCAAGCGGCAACCCAAGAGCGGTTAAGACTACCGTAGTGGAGATTACGGCTGGTCCAGGTACGCCAGCTACACCAATAGAAGAGATAATACTTACTAAGACCAGCGTAATGTAGTCAGTCCAGTTCAGATCAATACCGAATACTTGGGCGGTAAACACCGCCACAATCGCCGGCCAAATGCCACCGCACGCATTAAAGTTGACCGATGCTCCTAACGGCGCAATAAAGCTCGCGATCCGCGGGGAGACATGAAGGCGCTTCGTAATCACTTCAAGATTGACAGGAAGTGTTGCGTAGCTGCTTCTAGTCGTGAAGGCAACGGTAATGGTTGGATAGATTTTGCGGAAGAAACGGATTGGATTCACCTTCGCTACTAATAGAACCAATCCGCCAAAGATAAGAACAAAATGTATAATCATTGCGACATATGAGGTAATGATTACGCTGCCCAGCTCCTGCAACGTTTCCCAGCCATAACGTGCGGTAATTCCTGCAATCAGTGCGAAGACACCGTAAGGCGTCAAGCGAATAATGAATTTCACGACCTGATGCAGTATCAGTGTCAGGGACTCAATAAGATCACGTACAGGTTTCACGGCTTCCGGTTTCTTGGAGCCGATTTTGATTATTGCTACTGCTAGGAAGATAGCGAAAATGAGCAGAGGCACAACCTTACCCGTAGCTGCTTCATTCACAGGGTTAGATGGCACAAGATCCAGAATAACCTGTGAGAAGGTCGGAATTTCCCGGGCGGCGAAATCTGCAGGCACATCCTGTTGTATCCCTTGACCAGGATTAAACAGCAGCGCAACCGATAGGCCGATAATAGAAGCGATACCCGTCGTTCCGAGGAACCAGGCGAAGGTTTTGATCCCTATTTTGCGCAGATACTCCAGATTCGTTAAGGAAGAGATACTGTTCAATACGAGTACGAATACTAAAGGAATGACGAGCATGCGAATCAAGCTGACATAAATGCTGCCGAACGTGCTAATGGCTTTGGTCTCTAAATTGAAGTATTGAAAGAATATTCCGGCAATAAGTCCGATGCCAAGTCCGATGAGTACCCGAGTACCAAATCCAATGCGTTTACGTGCCAGTAGAAACAAAATTGCAAAAACAAATATGGAAGCCACAAATCCATACCAGTTCGTTTCGATGGCGGATAACAAGTTGTTATCTATGTTCATTACCGATACCCCCTTAAACCTAGTTTTTTAATGTGATTAATCCTAATGAGATCAATCTATATACAATTTATAGTAAAGTCAATGTAATAATATGTTAAAAATAATTAATTCCGATAAAAACCATGTGAAAAATAAAAATTGATTGACAAGGCACATCATCATGAATAATATGGAACTTAATCACAAGCCAATTGGAATCGACTGGACAGCCGGAGATTCAACGAAAGACGCGTATTTTGCGTCTCGTTGAGTCTCTTTTTTTATTTTAGAGAAGGGAGAATTTAGGAGTTAAAGGTACAACGATGAAGTTAAGAAGCATGGATCTACTGGACAGCCAGAGATTCAACAGGTGCGTAATAACGTGCCATGTTGGGTCTTATTTTATTTGAAAAGGATGGTACACATTATGAAAAAGCTTACGATATCTTTGGTTGCTGCAACTGTTGTCTTTTCCGCATTGACGTATGCCGCAGTATCCGCTAATAAAAAGACAGCAGAGGCAGCATCCATTGAAGCAAGCAGTAATACAGCAGTATCCGTTTCTGCAGCAGCGGCACCTGTAGCTACTTCTGCAGCGGTAGTCGTTGTTCAGGCAGAAGCCACTTCGGCTCCTGTTACAGAAACGGTTCAACCGGAATCCTCAACTCCAGCAGTGGAGACTGTCTCTGCAAAAGCGACTGCTGCCCCAGACGCAACCGTTGATTCTGCGGAGAAGACTGTTGCTTCGGCAGCTCCAGCGGTGGGTGAAACTCAGCCTAAGGCGACCGCAGCTCCAGCCGCGGAGACCGCTAAGGTAGCTACAACTACAACCACGGTAGCTGCGACTGTCAAAACGCAAACTCAAACAGCTACACCGGTTCCAACGGCTGCGCCTACGGCAGCTCCCAAAGCAATCGTAACTGCCAAAGCAGCTCAACCGACATCTTCTCCTGTCGTATCCGCTCAGCCTAAGGCCACTGCGGCACCTGTAGTAACGGCAACGGAAGCACCTTCGAAATCGAAATCCATTACTTTCTCCACAACTGAGGTGGTTAAAGCGACAGCCGCTCCGGTCGTTGAGTCTGCCCAACCGAAGACATCGTCTTCTGCACCTGCATCATCCACGGTCAGCGCACCAGCAGCTGCTCCAGCGGAAACGGTTCAGGCACCCGCACCGGCACCAGCCGCTGAGGAAGAGGTTTGTCCTTGATGAGCGGCAGGCTCATTCAGGATTCCTTTCAGCCCATCCATCACATAAACCTATTTAAGGCGAGGTGCACATAATGATACGACCATTAACCTTTAAAAAAATTCTAACGCTGCTGCTGGCAGCCTCCCTGCTAATTCTGCCTACTCAGGCAGGAAGAGCTTATGCTAATCCGTATAACGCAGAGGCGCTAACTTCTTTTGGCTCAAGCAGTGGTGTAAGCCACTTTGATTATTTCAGTCATGTCTATGACCGTTTGAATGATGCTAGCCATGTATTTAAAACGGCAACCTATGAGGATATCGTTCATCTTTTTGAGAGTGAAGGCACTTACGCTGTTCTGGTTGGCGGCGCTTGGAGCGAGAATACACAGGCCGATATCGGCTTTATCAATGAAGTAGCTAAAGAATATGGCATCTCTACAATTTATAACTTTGATACTAAGCTGGACGGTGACACGCTCCAGATTGCAGCCAGCAATAATAAATTTGCTTACAAATACGTTGACCTGGTAAACAAATATTTAAAGAATTTGAATCTGTCCTCGAAGGACGTTCCAGAACGCAATGTTAGTTATACCAATAAAAACGGGGATGTCGTAACCGCTAATAAGATCGAATCTCCATTTCTCTTGGTATATAACAAGGATCACAAGGATGCACAAGGAAATATCGCTCCTGTTGTATCCTATCTGGATAAGAGCTACTCGTGGAATGAGTTCCTAACGAACGGAACGCTTGATGCTACGAAAGTTAATGCTTATAAAGCATCAGTAAGAGAGGTACTTAGTGCCGCTTCTGGGTATAACACGATCGATGAATCTGCTTATATCAAGGCGGCATTTAACAAGAACTACGAGGGCGAAAATGAGGGCAAACCTACGATCTTCAACGAATCGGACGGTACGCTCGTGTATGAACATGTGACCTACCATCAGCTGAAGCAAATTTTGGCGAGTGATGGCAACTATGCGATTTTGTTAGGCGGCTCATGGTGCCCCAACACACAAGCAGTTATCAAATATATTAACGAGTATGCCAAGAAGCATAATATCGATAAGGTCTACTTCTTCGATACGAAGCTCGACTCTGGGGTGACGGTTGCTGAACCAAGCAACAACAGCGGCACCAAGGGCAATGCCAATCCGCACAATAATAATGAGCTTCAGATTAGAACAACCAATCACCCATATGCGAAGTTGTATGTTGATCTGGTCCGTACTTATCTGACTAATATCAAGACCGAGAACAATACAGCAGCCAAACCATCTGTGATTAGTTATGTGAATGAGCTTGGAGACACCGTGATTGGAGATAGACTTCAGGTTCCATATCTGTTCACGTATAACAAGGACAACAAAGATGCAAGTGGTACTAATGCACCTATTTTAGGGCATATTGAGCTTATGTACAGCTGGACGAACATCCAACCGGATTACGTGCAGGCTAATTACCCAATCGGAGCCAGATACACTAACACTACTACAGCGCTGGATAAGCTATTCTCAAAACTTGAAGCTGTGCCTGCTGGACTTACAGGTGTAGCACCAACCGCAGCAGACAGTAAGGATGGACAAATCTTGGGCACAAGTTCGGCCTTGGAATATAAACTGGCTGGAGATACGGCATATACGCAAGTATCAGGTCCAGCGATTACAGGGCTTGCGCCTGGTGTTTATAAAGTAAGATATGCGGCTACATCAGGATATCAAGGTCCAACGAACGCAGCGGGACCAACGATCATTCCTTATAATGCTGGAGAAGACGTAAGCGTGGAGGTGCCTGCTTATATCCATCAACAAGCAGCCCCAACAGGTCTATTAGGGGTAGCTCCTACTTCTGAAGCTAACGATGATGGGCAAATTACGGGCTCAGTCGAAGGGCAGGAGTATAAGGGTGTTGGAGAAGCTGATTATAAGCCCGTAACAGGCGTAGCCATCACAGGTCTTACTCCGGGCTTTTATAAGGTAAGATTTGCGGCAAAAGAAGGATACAGCGTAGGTAAAGATGCTACTGTTGAAGTTCCAGCCTATGGCGAGCAAGCGGCTCCTGTAGGGCTAGTGGGGGTGGCACCGACTACTGCAGCCAATAATGATGGCAAAATCACAGGGACTACGAAAGCGTTGGAGTATAAGCTATCAACAGTTACCGATTATGTCTATGCAACAGATGTAGAGATCGTTGGACTGGTACCGGGAACGTATCAGGTAAGATACGCAGCCAAAGAAGGATTTAATGCAGGCAGAGCAGCAGAAGTGATTGTCCCAGTATTCACTGCAGAGCAAGCAGCGCCATCTGGTTTACTGGGGGTAGCACCTACCTCTACAGCGAACAATGATGGGAAAATTACAGGAACCACAACAGCCTTAGAATATAAGCTGTCCAGTGTGACTAATTATGTGTATGCACCAGATAAAGAGATTACAGGTCTAATACCAGGTACGTATCAAGTTCGATATGCAGCGAAAGAAGGTTATAAGGCGAGTCCAGTAACTAATATTATTGTCCCTGCTTATGTATCTATTTCAGACCCAGGAACAAGCGGGCCTGGCGGCAGCAATCCTGCACCGAGCACGACCACACCAACACCAACAGCAAGCCCTCAACTGGTTGCTACAACAACAACCGGTCACACTGTGAATTTATCATCAACAGCAGCAACCAAAACGGATAAAACCACAGGAGTAACCACAGCAACAATCACGAAGGAAGCGGCTACCGAGCTTGTGAATCTTGCTAAAAAGGCAGAAGCGGATGGGAAGAAAGCCGTACTTGAAATTAAAGTAGCAGCTACTTCTGAAACCCAAACAGCCGAGCTTACGCTACCGAGAAGCATAATTAACGAGTTGGTCTCTGGTACAAAGGCCGAGATTACCATTCATTATGAGAATGTAGGTACGATTACGCTTGATGCCAAATCTTTGGAAAGTATCAGCGCAGCCTCGGATGCAGGGGATATTATCATAACCATTGCTAAGGTTTCGTTAACCGCAGAAGGTAAGGCCGTTCTCGGGGACAGACCCGTTTATGATTTGTCGGTAAAAGCGGGTCAGAGTACTCTTTCCACCTTTGGTGGGGGCATTATCCATATCAGTGTGCCGTATATACTGCAAGCAGGAGAACAGAAAGATGCGGTCATCGTATACCATATCAATACCAACGGAAGCTTGGAGAATGTACGCGGGAATTATAAAGCTGCCAAGGGAACCGTAGATTTTGTTACCACACATTTCTCCCAATATATTATTGGATATAACAAGGTAAGCTTTGCGGATATTTCAGAGACTTCGTGGTATAGCAGTGCAGTAGGTTATCTTGCGGCACGAAGTATCACATCCGGTACGGATGCAGAGCATTACAGTCCGAATGCTGCAATAACTAGAGGGCAATTCATAGTCTTGCTCTTGAATGCTTATGGCATCACACCCGACGCTACCGCAACTGATAATTTTGCGGATGCGGGCAATACGTATTACACGAACTATCTCGCGACTGCTAAGCGCCTTGGGGTAGCCACAGGTTCTGGAGATAATCAATTCCAGCCAGAGGTTCAGATCACTAGACAGGAGCTATTCACACTCTTGTATCGCTCACTTGTAGCGCTAGGTGAACTGCCATCCGAGAAGAAGGCTGTAGCTCTTTCTGATTTTGGTGATGCAGGGGAGATTGCTGGCTATGCACAGGAAGCCCTTCAGGCGCTGGTGGAAAGAGGTATAGTGACCGGAGCGAATAGCAAGCTGAGTCCTAAAGAAGTTACTACAAGAGCGCAAGCGGCACAGGTCATTTATAATCTATTATCGAAATGATTCGGTAGCTGAATATAACAGTAGAACCCCCCTGTAAAAAAGCAGGGGGGTTCTACTGTTAAAACTTAATGCAGATTTTTCCGAAGTGTGTACCCTTAGCCAAGTATTGCAATGCTTCAACAGATTGTTCAAATGGAAATACAGCGTCAATGATAGGGCGAAGTCCATTTTGTTCAACCGCACGGTTCATCGTCTCAAACATGTCACGGCTTCCGACATTGATGGCTTGAAGGCGTGCTTTTCTCAGAATTGCAGGGATGATTTCAAAGCCCTCGACTTGGAAGCCCGACAGACCGCCTACCAGGCTGATCCTTCCACCCACCCGTAGCGCCCCGATTGACTTATTTAATGTGGATGATCCACCGAGATCAACAATATGGTCTGCCCCGTGTCCCCCTGTCAGCTCAAGAACAGCCTTATCCCATTCAGGGGTCTTTAAATAATTGATACCGAAATCAGCTCCCAATCCCTTGGCACGCTTAAGCTTCTCATCGCTGCTTGATGTGATGATCACCTGTGCACCGTGAAGCTTGGCAAATTGAAGCGCGAATAGTGAAACTCCACCCGTTCCTTGTATCACTACAGTCTCTCCAGCCTTCACCTTTCCTTCTTCAACAATAGCATGCCAGGCTGTAACACCAGCACAAGGAAGTGTTGCCGCTTCTTCATCAGTTAATAGATCTGGCACACGAACTAATCCCTCCTCGGGAAGCACAACATATTCTGCAAGCAACCCATCAAGCGGACTTCCAAGTGAGCTCACCCAATTTTCTTGTGTAGGTTCTCCCGAAATCCAGCTTTGAGTAAAAATACCGCTTACCCGGTCACCAATCTTGAATCTGGACGTATGCTCACCTAAGGCGACAACTTCACCAACACCGTCCGATACCGGAATTAAAGGAGCGTTCAAAATCGGGTTATAAAAACCATCAATGACACCTAAATCTCTAGCGTTAAGGGAAACTGCCCGCATTTTTATACGAACTTCACCAGAACCAGGATTAGGAATTGGACGTTCGGCTACCTTCAGTTGATCGAGCCCAAATTCACTTTGAATTTCGTATACTTTCATGTGCAATCTCTCCTTCTTGAAGTGCATAGACATACAATAATCCATAAATTACACTTAAGTAAGGAGGCACTTTATAGTGTCCAGGGAACCAAAAAGTGCACGGGAGGACTTTATATGAACAATCCATTTTCGACGAATACCGTAGAGCCTGATATCTTGCTATCGATTTGTGGGTACAGTAAGGTCCTTGACATTATCTCTAATAAATGGACAGCTTTGGTCATCTATGCCATGGAAGATGGAATCATTCGTTACAGTGATATCAGAAGACGAATCGAAGGCATCTCTAAAAAAATGCTAACTCAAACTTTGCGGCAACTGGAACGAGATGGGTTGGTAGAGCGTGAGATTACACCTTCCGTTCCGCCCATCGTAGAGTATTCTCTAACACCCCTAGGGGTATCTTTACTTGAGCCTATGAGAGCGTTAAATCGGTGGACGAGTCAAAATTATGTATGGGTTGAAAAGGCCAGAGCTTCATATGATCAAGTGGATCAAACAGAATAATTTGTGTGGGATAGATCTCTACACTCTAAGGGGGAACCAATGGTTCTCCCTTTTGTGCTGAAAAGGGCATTAGCATTCATAGATATAAGATTAGTGAGTTAAATTATGGAGTGGGATTCAGTTGAATGATACAATTATTGTAATTTTATGAAATAGTAATTTTTAACATCGTCAATTAGTCGCTAGAGAGGGGATTAGGATATGGGCCTTGCTGATGATCCAGTCATTGCGATTTCTGGTTTATGGATGAACTACACGGACCGAATGGTGCTAAAGGGTATTGACCTTAAGGTATACAGAGGACAAATTATTGGCTATATCGGCCCTAACGGAGCAGGAAAGAGTACAACTGTTAAGATTATGCTCGGTCTGGTAGAAGGCTACAACGGCAAAGTAGAGATTTTCGGTAGGGATATTGCTGATGGAGATGTTTCTTACAAAAAAAGAATAGGTTATGTGCCGGAGGTAGCCGAATTATATGATAGCCTCACCGCTAGGGAGTATCTAACTTTTGTAGGTGAGTTGTATGGCATGAAGCGTAGTGATGTGGATTACAAAGCTGGAAAATTAATGGCCTTGCTAGGTCTTGAGAAAGCTTATGATTCGCGAATCGCAACCTTCTCCAAAGGGATGAAACAAAAGGTACTGCTGATCTCCAGCATGCTTCATGATCCCGATATTCTGTTCCTAGATGAACCGTTGAGCGGCCTGGATGCCAATAGCGTAATGGTGGTAAAGGAGATTTTTGCATCTTTGGCGGCAAGGGGCAAGACCATTTTCTATTCTTCACACATCATGGATGTAGTTGAGAAGATCAGTAGCCGGATCGTTTTGATCGATGGTGGAGATATCGTGGCGGATGGGAGCTTTGCTGAGCTAAGAGAGAAGGGCCGCGAAGGGTCGCTTGAGGATATTTTTAATCAACTAACTGGATTTGATAAATACCGTGATATTGCTGGGGAATTTGTTGCGGTCATGCAAGAGGGATATTCTCATGACTGATTTCTATGTGCTGAAGCTTCTGGATAAGCTGCGAGGTGGGTTTAACCGAATCGGAGTTGATTATGATGTGATGCGGAGTATTCTGCAGGTCAAACTGACGATGGACGGAAGAAGAACACCAACAGTACTCGCTGGAATGCAGAAGAAGGAGGAGAAGAAAGAGGGCTCGCCGCTGCGGGTGCAATGGATTTATTTACTTTTTGGCGTCATGTTAATTCCTCTTATGATGTTAACGGGGAACTATATGCTGCAGATGAGTCTAGTGTTTGGTGTAGTGATGTTTATGATTACGACCACACTGATCTCTGATTTCTCTTCCGTGATGCTTGATCTTCGGGACAAAAACATACTGGCTTCAAAGCCAGTGAACCGCCGTACCTTGAACATGGCGAAGAGCATCCACATTCTCATTTATTTATTTTCAGTGACGCTGACATTGACCGGACCTTCGCTGATTTTGTGCCTGTTCAAACAGGGAGTACTATTTTTTCTAATATATGCTGTTGAGATCATTCTGATGGACTGCTTTATCCTCGTCATTACGGCGCTGCTTTATTTACTGATCATGAAGTTTTTCGACGGGGAGAAGCTCAAAGATATTATTAATTATGTACAGATCATTTTGACTATAGGGATTACAGTAGGGTATCAGCTCGTTGTTAGACTGTTCGATATTGCTGAATTGAGCCTCTCTTTTAAGCCGGCATGGTGGCAGTATTTGATTTCTCCGATATGGTTTGCGGCTCCATTTGAGATGTTCATTGGCGGGGCGAGAGATACACACTTCGTGGTGCTTTCAGTGCTAGCTTTAGTAATTCCGGTTCTGCTGATTGTGGCTTATATTAAGCTGATGCCTTTATTCGAAAAGAGCTTACAGAAGCTTTCAGAGCAAGGGAACGCTGGCAAAAGTAACGCCCGAATGGTGGACTGGTTGTCGAAAGTAACTTGTAAGAACCCGGTAGAGGGCATGTTCTTTCGTTTTAGCTGGTCAATGATGAAGAATGAGCGTGACTTCAAGTTAAAGGTATATCCGGCAATCGGTTATTCCATTGTCTTCCCGTTCATTTTTATATTTGGGATCTTTTGGGATGGAAATGCATCGTCTATCAAGGATTCGAACACATACCTGATGATTTATTTCGGTGCGACGTTACTTCAGACGGTTGTTCTAATGCTAAGGTACTCTGCCGGTTATAAAGGCTCTTGGATTTATAAGCTGATTCCTTTGCCAAACAACGCACCCATCTATCGTGGAATGCTTAAGGCAGCTATAGTTCGCCTGCTATTACCTTTATTCGCTATAGAAGCGATAGTGTATCTTTGGTTGTTTGGGCTGCAGATTGTGCCAGACTTGGTAGTCGTGCTGTTTGCAATGCTGATCTATGCGGTCATTTGTTTCCGTTCTTATCCTCCGGTACTACCTTTCTCAGAACGATATGAGGCAGCTAAACAGAAGGATTACACCGCAAACTCCTTTGGGTTGTTATTTTTGCTGATGGGGATGGCAGGTATTCATTATGTCTTCACTTTGTTTATGGGTGGAGTTTATATCTACCTGTTGGTTCTGGTAGTTTTGAATCTATGGATATGGCGAATTACCTTTCCCAAAAATGTATCATCAACAGGTCATAGTTCAAGTTTTCCGGGGTGAGTGATTGTTCAAATATGGACATTTTTCGCGTAATAAAAAGGGTATAAATTCCAGTATTTACTTAGACAATCTTCTGAATACAGAGTAGAATACATCTAAAGTTTCTTTTTATGGATAACCTATAATCTTTACGCACTCTTCCATATCTGATATTCGTGTACTGATTTTTTACTTGAGAAATACGCTGAGCGATTACGGGATTCAAAACCGGTGAAGAGGTTAACTAATGGATAAAATGGGAATCCACTTTAATGTTTGGATTGTTTTACTATCATTTGTACTAGCGGCGACAGTTACTTATTCTGCACTAAATCTGATTTCGCAAGTTTCGCGTTCTACTGGCAAAATCCGACGTCTGTGGTTGATCTCGGGAGCTTGTGTGTTAGGCTGCGGTATTTGGGCAATACATTATGTTGGGATAATGGCGAATCGCTTTCCGGCGGAGGTCAATTATTATCCAGGCAGGTCTATAATATCACTATTAGTTGGTGTGTTATTCTGCTATTTGGCATTCCGGATCACATCTGCTCCTCAGTTAAAGATGTGGAATTTAGTAGTAGGTGGTATTCTCTTGGGAAGCGGCTTTTCGGCTATGCATTATATCGGAATGTCTTCTATGAAGATTGCGACGAGGATTCATTATGATATATGGATTCAAGCCGTTGTTGTAATTCTGGTTTTGGTTTCGTCTTATATCGGATTATTGATGTTTCAAAAGTTTAAAGAATGCGCAGGGTTTCAGCGATGGAAGCTATACTCGGCGTTGTTTATCGGATTTTCAGTTACCGGATTGCATTACACAAGTGTAAAGGCTTGTCATTTTGAATATAACAACTTACCTGGAAGCAAACCTTTTTTTGTAGAGACTGATGTTATACTGTTAATGGCATTTTCGCTGGCAGCGCTATTTATGCTCGCAGTTTCTGCTGGCGCCGTATTTCTGGATCGCCATGTGCTTGAACGAATGGCTTATCAAGATCCACTAACAGAGCTGCCGAATCGACATGGACTAGAACGCTATTTTAAAGATGAATTTTTTGAAAGTAGATCTGGTGCTGTTTTTATTGTAGATCTAGATCGCTTTAAGTCGATTAATGATACGCTGGGACATGATATAGGTGATATGTTACTACAGGAGGTCGCTGTTAGATTAATTCGTTCTGTAGGGGATAAAGGAAAGATCTTCCGTTTAGGCGGTGACGAATTCCTGATTGCTCTTCCAGATTGCACGCTGGAGGGTGCACAGGAAGAAGCAGGGCATATTATGCATGAACTTAAGGAATTCTATCGTATTCAGGGCAATGAGCTATATGTTACTGCAAGTGTTGGAATCAGTATGACTCCTATGCATGGGACTGATCGTTCAGCACTAATGAAGGCTGCGGATACGGCTCTTTATACCTCTAAGGATTCAGGTAAGAATAAATGCAGTGTGTTCGACCAGGAAGTAAATCGCCATCAGTTACGGCGGATGTCGCTAGAGAAGGATCTTCGAAAAGCTTTGGCTCGTTCTGAGTTTATGGTTGTGTATCAGCCGAAATGGGATTCTTATATGAATGTTACGGTGGGTCTTGAAGCGCTGCTGCGCTGGAGACACCCAGAGCATGGGATCATTTCGCCAGCGGAATTCATTCCTATTGCAGAGGAGACTGGACTGATCGTTCCGATTACCTATTGGATGCTGCATGATGTGTGTAGCCAGAACAGGTTCTGGCATAAGGAAGAGATAGCTAACGTACCGGTCTCTATTAATATGTCCGCACGGATGTTTGAGGATGGGAGTCTATACGATGTTGTAGCGGAAGCACTCACATGTGCAGAATTAGAGCCACACTTTCTCGAACTGGAGATTACAGAGTCCATTGCGATGCATAACATGAAAGAGACGGTTGCACAGCTGTCTAGACTTCGAATGCTTGGGGTAAGAGTATCGCTGGATGACTTTGGGACAGGCTTCTCCTCCCTTGGTAATTTGGATGAAATCCCAGTGAACACACTCAAGATTGACCAAGTATTTATTCGTAACAGCAAGATGCACTCCAAGAAAGCTATTATCAGCAATATTATTGCGATTGCGACTCATCTTAATATGGAAGTCGTAGCGGAAGGTGTGGAGACACCAGAGCAGATTGAATTGCTCAAATCACTGGGTTGTAGAGTCATGCAGGGTTATTATTACGGTCGGCCGATGCCTGTACATGAGCTGGGTGAGTGGTTTATAGCGAATACGGCAGCGTCGTAATCTCAATACATAGAAGAGGGGCTAGCGACCAAGCAGAATTTCTCTGCTTGGTCGCTAGCCCCTTTAAGTTTAAGAACTTACATGGAGAATAAGAAGAATTATACTTTGAAACGTTCAATTAGAATCTGTAGCTTCTCAGCTAGCGAGGACAGGAAACCTGCAGCTGACTCCACTTCTTCCATGGCTGCAAGCTGCTCTTGTGAGGAGGCGGATAATGTTTCCGCACCGCTTGCTGTCTGATTAGCGACGTCTACAATATTCTGTAGAGAAGTAACGAGACCATCGGAGATGGAGGCTAGCTCGCGGACTGTTCCGGAAATCTGCTGACTTTGTGAAGCCATCCCAGAGACAGACATCTCAATCTCGGAGAAGGATTGACCTGCCGTTACGATTAATTCCCGGCCTTGATCCATCTCTTCTGTAGAGCGCTTCATGGTTTCTCCTGCTTGGTCCATCTGATTTACGATGATGCTTACGAGTTGTCCGATTTGAGCAGCAGATTGGGCGGATCGCTCGGCAAGCTTGCGTACGGATTGAGCAACTACCGCAAAGCCTCTTCCCTCTTCTCCGGCTCTTGCAGCTTCAATGGCTGCATTCAGCGACAGCAGATTGGTTTCTTCTGCGATGCTCGCAATCGTACCCACAATATTCTCGATTTCCTTGGAGTAGCCGCCCAAGGTTTCAATAATGACAGCTAAATCAGTGATGCTGTCACTGACGATGCTCATCTGCTGTGTAGTAGAATCCATTGCTTCTCGACCTGTGCGAGCCTTTTCAGCGTTACTGGTAGCATTATTCATTGCGTTATCAGCATTTCCTGCAATCTCTGTAATGAAGTGTGACAAGTCTTGTATAGACTTATATCCACCCTCCAAATTTTGCAATTGTGTATTAGCTCCATCGGCAAGTTCAATCGAAACGTTGACACTGTACTCACCAGCACGGTTAGTTTCCTGTGCACTGGCAGAGAGCTCTTCGGATGAAGACGCCACCTGCATGGAGGTTTCATTAACTTCGGTAATGAGCATGCGCAAGCTCTGCGTCATGCCGTTGAAATTTCGAGCTAGTGTACCAATCTCATCCTTGCTGTTGAATGAAATAGGATCATGAGTAAGATCACCCTGTGCAACAAGATTTACGCCTCTGGATAGCTTCGTTAGTGGACTTACCATTCGGCGGATTAAGAGATATGCTGCCACAATAGCAATGACTAGAATGGAAGTCCCGATAATAAAAGGCTGAACAATGATGTCTCGGGTCCGTTCTTGTATTAATGGGCCATCGAAGTTAATAGCCATTAGAGCGACTATAGGCTTGGACGGATCATGATCCTGATAGATGGGGCCGTAACCCGTCTTAAGTGAGGTACCTTCGTATGTATAAACCTTGGAGTAGGCGGAATGCTTAGATGTAGTGATCAATTGCTTCTCTTCATCTGAGAAATAAAAAGTGTCGCCTGCTTTATAACCTCTTGCTTTGAAGCTTGAATCTGCGGCGAGGATCTTTCCGTCTAGCGATAAAATGAATGCCTCTTTAAAAATAGCCTTATGTGCCACAATCCAACCGATCCGGTCCTCGACAGCCTCCAGTTTGCTTTGATCTCCTGCAATTAATGCAGTAATGTCTGATGGGTCAATCAGCCCGGTTGTAATATTGGCGCATCCTACCAATTCGATACCTGCTGCTTCGTCTACTTGCTTGTAAGCAGTACGATATCCGAAGAACCCGATGGATGATCCAACAAGAAGTAACACGATGAACATCATCCAAGTTAATTTAGTTGCCAATTTCATTTTTTGCACCAACCTTGACAAATTATGTTTTCGGTGACAATCGCTCTCACTGCTACGATTATAGCGTATCGTTAAGCTTAGAACCTTACATAGAATATAGTATTTTTGTGTCGGATATTGTAAAATGGTGGAAGAAATATGGAAATAAACGTGATTATGAAATGTTTAGTAGACAAAAACATTGAATCCTAACCAGTTCTAGTGGTACGCTTGAGTTATTAAAAACGGATTGGGAGTTGAAACAAGGATGCCGCATCAATTAGATCCGTTAATAGAGCGTCTTGGATTATCCATGTGGAGAGTACAGCGTAAGATCATGTCTCAAAGGACTTTGCATAAAGAACTCGGACTTACCGTACCTCAGATGGGTCTGTTAAATATAGTAGCGAAAGAGAAAAAGTCGCGGGTGGTACAACTGGCGGAGTCTATGGAGGTCAAATCCAGTGCCATTACCGTGATGCTCGATCGCCTGGAAGCGCTGGGTTTTATTAAGCGTGAGACGGATGGGTCGGACCGGAGAGCGGTTGTGGTGACCATCACCGAGCAAGGTCAGCAAATACTTGAAGAAGGACATTTCCGTTCAAAACAGCTGCTTGCTGAGCATTTATCTATACTGAAGCCGGATGAGCTGCAAAAGTTTGCGGAGTACTACCGTATGATCGAGGATCAGGAACGGTAAATCTCTAGCTTTAGCTTATAGATACAGAAAGAAGGCCACCTTCTCCGGAGAGAAGGTGGCCTTCTTTGAAATATAGTAATGATAAGTTCTAAGGTTCAATTGTTTTGTCTGGCAGCTGCGCAATATAGCTATGGGAAAGCTGTAGAAGTCTCAATGCTCGGTTGTATTCATCCTCTGTAGCAGCCGGTGCTTTTCCATTATAAATAGGATATTGGGTATTATCTTCAAAGCTATTACCAGGAATAAGCAGTCCTGAGCTGGAAATGAAAGATCCGGAAGGTAAATAATATCTTTCTGGCAGCAAATTATAAGTCTGACTGAGTAGATCTTGACCGAAAACCAGGTTATTCTCTAATGAAATTCCTAGAAGACCAGCAGCAGTTGGCATAATATCCACTTCGCCGCCGACTTGCTCTAAGGTCTGTGGTGCTGTGCTGTCTCCTACATGAATGAGCAGAGGAATGTTTAACATATCCGCATAGGAATATTCATGACCATAAATTTCAGTCATTAATTGCTTATCATCATGATCGAGAGAATAAATAGGCAGTCCCATATGGTCTCCATAAATCATGATCACGCTGTTATCCCATACACCATTCGCTTTAAGCTCTTCTACGAAATGTCCGAAGGCATCATCCGCATAGTTCTGGGAACGGATATAGTCACCCACAAAAGTACCTTCGTAACGCTCTGGTAGCTTCATGCGGTATTTTTCCTCAGGGATTGTGAATGGATGATGCGCTGACATCGAAATGATCTGAGCGTAGAAGGGCTGACCCTCGTTGCTCATTTCTTTCAGTTTGTCGGCAGTTTTACTATAGAGCGTATCATCAGAGGCGCCAAAGAAGAAAACATCATCTTCACCAAAGAATGAGCGATCATAATAATGATCGAAGCCCAGTGAGTCATACAGCTCACCACGGTTCCAGAACTCTACGACATTGGTGTGGAAGGTTGCGGTCTGATACCCATTGTCTTTAAGCAAGCGTGGCAGACTTGGGAGCACCTTATCCACATAGGACATCGTTGCCGCACCACGTGGAGGGATGTAGGCGGATGTGTTCACTACGAATTCTGCATCCGACGTATTCCCTTGACCTACCATTTGATAGAAATTAGGGAAGTAAAGACTATCCTTCATTACCTTATTCAGGTTCGGTGTAATCTCTTGCCCGTCTAGCTCGAGACCCATCAAAAAGTTCTGGAAGGATTCCAATTGAATGATAATAAGATTTTTGCCTTTGGCTGTGCCATGAAGTGGAGAACTAACCGCAGTGTTAATCCCCTTCACTTTGTTGATGGCATCTTGTGTAATGTCACTTGATTGCACTAGCTCTGGTTCTTCTTTTGCAAAGATCGTATAGGCTTCATAGTTAAGAATACCCATCTCCTGAGCTTTCTTAATTTCGTTCATACTAGCCTTATTAGGTAAAATGTTGAACAAGCATAAACCAAGTGAGACTGCGAATAGAACACTATATTTTATTTTTCCGTTACGACGGTTGATATTCTCTTTTTTATAGACACGGCCTTTCTTATTAAAGAAGAAATAGCCTCCTAGGACAATTATATCTGTAAAGATTAATAGGTAGTAAGGATCCATCAGTGAGAATACGCTGTTGCTGACAGCTGTGACTTGATTCACCTGTTCCGCGGCATGGTAAGTTACAATGACACCATAATATTTAAAATACATAATGGCTGCGAAAAAGATGGCTGTTACTAATAAATTGACTGTCATGTAATATCCAAGCTTTCGTTTGGAGGCGAACCGCTCAATAATACAGAAGAGCGCCCAGGCAAAAGGGATTTCTGTCAGTAATGATTTCCAAGGCAGCACATCATCAAAAATGACGCCCCAAGCCAGAAATGCTTTTAGGATAAAAAGTATTGTGAAAAACACAAAAGGTTTAATGATCCAACGTTTAATATTAAAGGATGACACAGCTTCCCCCTCTTTCTACATGATAAAACGCCATTTCTCAAACAGGACGAAACAGCACCAAGACAAAATGACTCCATAGTAATAAAATTTATTATGCAGGGCTAGCAGAAGAAAGTCAAAAACCGAAAGCGTAAGTATAAGCTTTGTGGAGTGCGTAAAGTTAAAGACGCATAGGTGAAAGATGATGTTTATGCTATCCCATGGGGTTATACAGCGATTAAAGAACCGAAATAGACATTGGGAACAAAAAGGATATATGGCTAATTAAGGGAGGTGAGAATAGTTGGATCATACTGTAACCCTATCCGTTAGAACTCTCGTCGAGTATGTTTTTCGCAGCGGTAGCATTGAGCCTGGATTTCATGGTACTTCCTCTATGGTTGAAGGAACACGGATTCATCAGAAAATCCAAAAGCAATATAAGGAAGGTGACCGCAAGGAGGTCTATCTGAAAACAGAGATCCCTTATGGTAGCTTACTTTATATTGTAGATGGGCGCTGTGATGGACTGCTTGTTTCGGAGGATGGGAGCCTAACGGTCGAAGAAATCAAATCAACCTCCGGACTGCTGGATATGCTGGAAGAGGGACATGAGGTTCATTGGGCTCAGGCGCTGATGTACGCATATATGGTATCGCTGGAGCAGGAGCTTTCTTCTATTCAAGTAAAGCTTACCTATGTCCACCGGGCTACTGATGAGCAAAAAAGCTTGTACCGAACGTTGTCTTTAGATGAACTGATCTCATTTGTTAATGATACCGTAGCCAGATATGCTCCGTACGCTGAGATGATGGTTCGTCATGATGCTAAGAAAGAGCTGAGCCTTCGAGAGTTACAATTCCCGTTTCCTTCTTATCGAAAGGGACAACGGCATTTTGCCGGAGCGGTGTACAAATCCATCTTAGAAAAGGTCAGTCTGTTCGCTCAGGCGCCCACAGGCATCGGGAAAACAATGTCGACGCTGTTCCCGGTCCTTAAAGCAATGGGCGAAGGACAAGCTAAAGGATTGTTCTATTTAACGGCTAAGACGGTTACCCGTTTTGCCGCGCAGGAAGCAATCTCGCTACTGCTGACGCAGGGACTTCAACTGCACGTCATCACACTTACTGCTAAAGAGAAGACCTGTTTTCATGATGAAGGGATTTGCGGTAAGGATTCCTGTCCCTATGCGGAAGGCTATTATGATCGGATTAATGATGCGGTAATGGATCTGTTAGAGCATGAGACACTGATGAGCAGAGACACCCTAGCACTGTATGCTCACAAACATAAAGTGTGCCCGTTTGAGTTCTCGCTGGATGCAGCCTATGCCTGTGATGCGGTGATCTGCGATTACAATTATATATATGATCCTCGGATCAGCCTGAAACGGCTAACAGAGGAGAGAAAGAGAGAAACGGTGCTTCTGGTAGATGAAGCACATAATCTGGTAGACCGGGGGCGAGAGATGTTCTCTGCCTCTTTGCTGAAGGCCCCCTTTCTAGAAATCCAACGTCAGTATAAGGAAGTAAACCGTAATTTGAGTGCTGCAGCTAAATCGGTGAATGCTTTTTTCATCTCCCTTCGCAAAATTTGTAATGAAGAGGGGCAAGGGCAGTGGGCTTCGTTCCCTGAGGAGCTGCCAGCCTTGCTTGAGATATTTTCTTTAGAGGCGGAACAGGAACTTATTCACCCGAGCGCCAGCATTGTTCCTCAGAATGGAGAAGGAGAGAATGTTCTTCTGGATACCTATTTTGCAGTTCAAGGGATGCTTCGCACCATTAAGACCTATGATGAACGCTACATAACCTATGCTGAGGTTCGGCGCGGTGATGTTTACTTGAAGTTATTTAATTTGGATCCATCGCATTTGCTGGGGCAAATGTCTAAGAGCTTTCGAAGCCAGATTCTGTTCTCTGCTACGCTTTCTCCATTATCGTACTATCGGGATATGATTGGTGCGGTGGAGGAAGATTACGGTTTAACGGTCTCATCCCCTTTTCAGAAGGAGCAATGGGAAGTGACTGTGCTGCCTGTCTCCACACGTTATCATGACCGGGAAGCTTCCCTATTCCCGTTAACTCAGGCATTGAATCAAATGGTTTCAAAGAAGGGCAATTATCTGGTGTTTTTCCCTTCATATCTCTATTTACAAAACGTATATCAGGCCTTTACGGAGAATTACCCCGAAGTACGGACTTTGATGCAGGATACAGGCATGAGTGAGCAGGCTAGAGAAAGTTTTTTAGCTTCATTTAGTCCAGAGAATGACGAGACGCTGTTAGGATTTGCTGTACTCGGAGGGATCTTTTCGGAGGGTGTAGATCTGCCAGGAGACCGTCTCAACGGGGTAATGGTTGTTGGAGTTGGCCTACCACAGCTCGGCCTTGAGCGTAATCTGCTGCGTCAGTATTTTAATGCCAGAGGTAAAAACGGCTTTGATTATGCTTATGTCTACCCGGGAATGTGCAAGGTATTGCAAGCTGGAGGCAGGCTGATTCGAAGTGAGACAGATACAGGCATTATAGTGCTTGCGGATGATCGCTTTTTGCAGAGTCCTTATAAGCATTTGCTTCCCGAAGAATGGAGAGATTATCTTATCCGCTCATAAGAGGGTATAATCTATGAAAAGGTATTCATAATCAATCGGCAGGAGGAAAAACAATGACATTAAAAGTGGGTATTGTGGGTACTGGCTGGTTCTCTAAGGTACATGCTGATTTACTAGCAGGGATGGATAATGTCCGTTTGCAGGCGGTCTGCGGAAGCAGTAAGGCTAAAGGCGAAGATATGGCACGTCCATACGATGCTGCTGGATATGGTGATATTACGGAGATGCTGGATGCGGAGAAGCTCGATGCTGTTTATATTTGTGTGCCTCCACAATCTCATGGTGCGATCGAACGATCATTAATCAAGAGGGATATTCCCTTTTTTATAGAAAAACCGCTTAGTATGACTACTGAAATTCCCGCAAGCCTACTTCAGTATATCAAAGAACATAATTTGTTAACCTCGGTAGGATATCATTTCCGCTATCAGGAGAACATTAAACGTCTGAAAGAAACTTTGCGTGGTGACAAGGTCGGTATGGTTATGGGGCAATGGATGGGCGGCATGCCAGGCGTAGCTTGGTGGCGTGATCAGAAGCAATCCGGAGGACAATTCACAGAGCAGACTACACATATCGTTGATTTGGTGCGCTATCTAGCCGGAGAAGTAAAGGAAGTTTACGGCATGTTCGGAAACCGGATTATGCATGAGCAGCATGAAGGTGTGAGCGTGGCAGATGTAGGTACCGTATCCCTGAAGCTTGAAAATGGAATTATTGCTAATATTTCAAATACATGCGTTTTACCTGATGAGGTGGATAGTGTAGGTCTTAGCTTCTATAATGATCGGGGACTTTTGGACTGGAACCCGGATCGTCTCTTGGAAGTGCGAAGCGGCAATAGCACCGAATTTGCGAATACAGGGAACCCATATTTAGTAGAAAGTGAAGCCTTCATACATGCTGTACGGACGGGGGATCGCTCGCGCATTTTATGCGATTATGAGGATGGATACAATACCCTCAAAGTCACCTGTGCGGCCTATGATTCAGCGCAAAGCGGATTGCCTGTTAAGTTCTAAGGTTCAATTCATAAAAAAAGGACATGCTACTTTAGATGTACTAAAGAGACATGCCCTTGGCCCAAGCTGGTTAGCCTAGTGGAGGAATATTGCGAGCAAAGCTGGCGCCACACCTATAGATAACAGCGCGGACAGAATCATCGCAATACTGGAGATGGTTCCGGTCAGTGAACTAAGCTCGAAGGCTTTGGATGTTCCTGTACCATGTGCAGCGGTTCCCAGCGATACACCGCGCGCAATTTCATTCTCAATGCGGAAGATGCGAAGTACAGTAGGGCCCATCATTGTACCAAGTATCCCGGTAATAATGACAAAGACTGCCGTAATACTCGGTACACCGCCGATACTTTGCGAGATGCTCATAGCGATCGGTGTAGTTACCGAACGCGGGACCAGACTAGCTGCCAGATCGCCGCTAACATGCAGCCATTTGGCGAGCAGAATGGAAGAGATCACCGCAACTATCGTCCCTGATAGCACGCCTGCCGCAATTTCGGCGGCGTGCTTTTTGAGTACCTTGAAGTTCTTATGCAAAGGGATGGCAAAGGCCATGGTTGCTGGTTGCAGCAAATCCGTCAGCCATTTTCCTCCCGCATTGTATGAGTCATAAGTAATGCCTGTTATAAGCAGAAAGATGATCATAATCACTGGTGTGATGATTAATGGAGAGGTGTAGACTTTACCAGTAGAAGCATAGATACGTTTCGCGAGTAAATACACCGCGACCGTGAGGCCAAAGAATAGCAGAGCGTTTAACATGATTCTTTCCGCTCCTTCGCTTTATAAATTCTACTGGTAAGTAATCCGGAACTAGCCATTACAACAAATGTGCCTAAGACGACAACGGCAAGAATGCGTAATCCATCCGTTTCCAGAATATTAGCGTATTTCATTACACCTATAGCAGATGGAATGAAGAACAGTAGGAGCTCGGCGAGTAGCCAAGAAGCACCAACCTCTACCCAATTCAGACGAATGACACCGAACTCAAGCAGGAGAAACAATATAATCATTCCGAGTATGCTTCCGGGAATAGGAATATGCAATAATGGGGTCACAGCATTGATAAGTAAAGAGAATAACATAAGTCCCGCTACCTGCAGCAAGCCTATAACAATCTTTTTCATAAGGCTTCGCTCCTTTCATGATAATGAAAGTTTACATCAATTGTTTTCATAGGTAAAATGAATAGATCGAATAAATGACATTCCTTTTATCTATGTATCGGGGGGCACATAAATGGATATCCGACAATTAGAATATTTCGTTCAAGCGGCACGAATGAAAAGCTTTACCAGAGCTGCTGAATCATTATATATAACACAGCCCACGATCAGCAAAATGATTCGGAATATGGAGGTCGAACTGGAGGCAGACTTGTTCTACCGTGAAGGGAAGAGTGTAAGGCTTACAGACGCAGGGGAAATTTTGTTCACCAAAGCGCAAAATATCGTGGAGTCTTTCGCTAGCTTGTCTTCCGAACTGGATAACTTACGGAATCTGGAGCAGGGCCACATCCGCATCGGCTTGCCTCCAATGGTAGGAGCGAGCTTTTTTCCATCGGTGATTGGTCAATTTCATAAACGTTATCCGCAGGTTACGATTCGTCTTCATGAGGATGGGGCCAAAAAAGTGGAGGAAGATGTAGAAACGGGACTGCTGGACATTGGAATGGTCGTATTGCCTGTAGATACAGCCAAACTTCATTGTTTTACCTTTGTTGAAGAGAAGCTGAATCTTATTTTGCCTATGGGACATCGGCTGGCCGAGGCAGAGCTTGTTCCGCTAAGTGAGCTGGCAGAAGAGGAGTTCGTGCTATTTCGAGAGGATTTCACGCTGCATGATCGGATCATTACGGAATGTGTAAAAGCTGGATTTCAGCCAAAGGTTATATATGAGAGTTCACAATGGGACTTAATCAGCAAAATGGTCGCCGCGGGAATGGGAATCGCATTATTGCCGGAAACCATTTGCCGCGACATGGACCGCTCACGATTGGTAGTTATTCCTTTGACAGATCCGGTAATCCCTTGGCAGCTCGCTATGGCGTGGCGTAGAGACCGTTATTTATCATTTGCAGCACGGGAATGGATTTCTTTTGCAAAGGGTCTATTGAGAGAACAGTACCCAAATGAGCTTCCCCACGGCCTATAGAGCATCCCAAATAATAACTATTTTATTTTTTGTGGATGTTCTGCAAATTTTTCTTTTTTTTTGAAAATATGTTTTTTGGTATCATGGATTATGATAGGAGGAGATGTTGATAGAGAGAAGGAGAGAGTTGTGACACTATATCAAGGTTCTTCCGAGAAAGCTTATAGAAGAGACTACAGAGAAGATGAGCTGTTTGTGACTATAGAGAGCCTTAGATGCGAATTGCTGGAAGTTGCGGAGAAACGGAGTCTTAGTGACCATGCTGTCCTAGAGCTAAGCGAGCGATTGGACGGTTATATTTTGCTGGCACAACATAAGATGATGGAGAACTTGCGCAGTCGCAAGGCGAGTGCAACAGCTTACTGCTGAAGCTCAAAAGCCGCTATTACAATAAATTAAACTTCGAAACATCCATAGAATTACACTATTACGAAGATCCAACCGATAAAGAGGAGAGAAATACGCTCCTCTTTTTGTCGTACAATCTATTGGTTGTACAATCCATAACTTTCACCTATAATGTCAATTAATAGAATCTTTTCAAGTCAAACTTTGGGGGTGCCGAGTGGAGGGAAAGTTAACAACTATACGCTCAGAAATTGAGAAAAATCTGTCCCGCTCCGGCCATAATCTCGCCTCATTTTCAAAAATATGTGGCCTGAATCGTGGAAGTCTCAGTGCAATTTTGCACGGGAATCCGCCGAAGCCTATGTCCCTGGGACAAATAGATGCAATCATTAAAGCCTTTGGATTTCCTGACGGTTGGTTGTATCCTTTATATATTGATGAATGCTTTAATGAGGAGAAGGTCTCACGCCGCAGGGTAGAGCCTTTTTTAATACGTTGCGCTGAATTGGGCAAACAAAATTGCGTTGATGAAACTATAGGTAGGATATTGGAGTGTACAAAGCCGCTGGATATCATTTATTCAGTTGCTGATAAGTTATTCAATAAAGGGAAAATTCAGGAGTCTTTGTTTTTTTATAAAATTGTAATAGAGAATGAGTCTGATAGTTACTGTGAACGTCTTGCGATCAGTCATTATCGTATTTTTAAATTTTTGCAAACATTTGATATGGAAGAGAAACTACGTGCAGTGATTAGTTTTAGTCCATTCAGGGGCCGTCTTCCAGAGAATTTGCAATTGGATGGTTTATTAATGCTGACGCAGTTATGTTTCGCTCTTCGAAGATGGGAAGAAATGGAAGTGTATGCTGATGAGTTGAGAGCTTTAGCCAATGCTGTTTACCGCCAAGAGCTACGTCGTAGTGAAGACAGACGAAGAGAAGCGCTTTGTACAGAGCGTCCGCTGGTTGTCTATTATGGACATGGTTATTTACTCAAAGCGATTTCGTTGTCAAAGCAAGGTCGATATGAAGAGGCTAAGAAATATACTGCTGGTTACGCAGACCTCAGCTGGTTCGAAATGTTGGATGAAGTAGGTCACCAAGCCGTAGAACAGTTCCGATTATTTGCAACCGGAAATAGCTTTACACTGGAGATGCTGGAAGGCAATGTTGAAGTTATACCAGCTTATGTAGCCTTTTTAGCTGATCATCCCGGAGAGATACTACCAGGACTCATTATTATTATGGAATCAGCTAATCGTTTCGGATTTTCTGTAGACAATGTGCTTACACGCTTCTCACGGGAAATGCTGCGATTTGAGCAGTTTGAAGATCCCATTAATATCGATCGATTATACCGGTTGTACTATCAAGTAGCTATATATCAAATAAGAAACAAACAATATATTATAGGTGTGGAATATATTATTCAGTCTTTAGAGTTATCTATTAAGACGAATAATGGAATAGACTTCATAAAATGTGTAACTTTATTTGAGACCAACAGGGACTATGCAACTCAGATTCAGCAGGACAAATACAGGAATTTAATAAGGGAGGTGAGAAAAGATGAAAAAATCACTATTGATGATGGCAGGCATTTTAGTATTGTTTAGCTTCATCATTATTGGTCAACCGACATTGGGAGGCGGCAATGGAGGAATGACGACCTATGAACACGGAGCGGGATTCTAATATTAAAGGTATGTTGGACATTTTAATATATAGTTACATATCCGATTTTTTTAACTCCTTACCTTCGTGGTGGGAGTTTTTTATTTCGTAATAATTGATACCGTATTCAAAATTTGACAAAGCGTTGCGCCGAAAATATAATTAGGTAGCCTAAATAATACAGTGTTTAATAATTAGCCGACCTAACTAAATTAGAGGTGAAAGAAATTGGGATAAACGGAGGAAATACAGAAAATACTGAAAATTCAGTCGCACACGAGCTTTTTGCGGCGATGAAACGGCTGCATAAAGGCCAATGGCAAAAGGGTGTTGAGGGCCATAAGCCGAGTGAGATGACTTTAATGATATGCATTGAAAAATGGAATCATTCCGATGAAGAGGGTCTAAAGATATCTGAAATCAGCCGACTTCTTGGATTCACACCTCCAACTATTACGCAATTGATTAATAGTCTTGAAGCGAAACAGATGGTGGAAAGACACGCAGATCCTTCAGATCGGAGAGTCGTGCGCGTGAAATTAACGGAGAGTGGGAAAAAACTCACACGAAAAGCAGAACAATATAGAGATGCAATGCTTGATGAGCTCGTACAGTACTTAGGTGAAAAAGAGACTAAGCAGCTCACGAAACTATTGCTGAAAGTACATGCATTCGTTGAGGATAATCCGCCACCTAATTGGGATAGGCTACAAATGAACGGAGATGAGAAGCGTGATTAAATTATTTAAACAACTGAAGCCATTTCGAGTAGCTATTGGTGCTGTATTAATTCTTGTGTTCTTACAGTCCATGGGCGACTTATACCTCCCTACGCTGATGTCTGACATCGTCGACAAAGGAATTGTTCAGGGAGACCGTACTTATATTTGGAAAATAGGTAGCTTCATGCTCTTAGTCGCAGGGGGCGGGGCTTTATGTTCAGTCATTGCGAGTTATTTATCGGCAAAAGTGGCAGCGGGGTTCGGTAAGCTTACCCGTGCTCGTGTGTTTAACCATGTAGAGAATTTTACGCTGCATGAGTTCGATAAGCTCGGTACTGCTTCCTTAATTACGCGTACAACGAATGATATTACGCAGGTACAGACTGTACTTACTATGATGCTGCGAATGATGATCGGTGCACCGATGATGATGATTGGTGGTATCATCATGGCAGTATCTGAAGATGCTAAATTATCATTGATTTTTGTAGTCGTTATTCCTGTACTGGTAGGAGCTATCTTCTTAATTGGAATGAAGGGTCTGCCACTTTTTAAAGCTATACAGATCAAGCTCGATAAATTAAATCTGGTGCTACGTGAACATTTGACGGGTATCCGTGTTATCCGTTCATTTAACCGGATTGATCATGAGAATAAACGCTTCTCCGAGGCTAACCGTGATCTGACAGACACAGCGATCAAAGTAAATAAAATCATGGCCGGTTTGATGCCGCTTATGATGATTGTTATGAACTTTTCCATGATCGCAATTCTTTACTTTGGTGGAATACGGATTGGCGATGGTGACCTACAAGTTGGCTCACTGATGGCATTTATTCAATATGCGATGCAAATCATGTTCTCCCTGATTATGGTATCGATGATGTTCGTGCTGATTCCTCGTGCGTCAGCTTCTGCCTTGCGTATCAATGAAGTGCTCGATATGCGGCCGGAGTTCACAGATCCTTCAGAGAGTGAATTGCAAACAACGGCTCAAGCTACTAAAAAAGATGGCCGGGATCATATGCGAGGTTTTGTTGAATTTGATAATGTTTCCTTTTCTTATCCTGGCGCGGAACAACCTGCACTTTCGAACATTAGCTTTAGTGCTCGTCCAGGTGAAGTTACTGCCATTATCGGCGGTACAGGTTCAGGTAAATCTACGCTTCTTAGCTTGATTCCAAGATTCTATGATGTTAACGAAGGTGCTGTACGTGTGAACGGAGTAGATGTACGTGAGATGACCCAAGAAGAGCTACGGAGCAAGATTGGTTATATCCCACAAAAAGCAGTATTGTTCTCAGGTACGATTAACGAAAACATTCGCTATGGTAAAGAGGATGCTACCGATGAAGAAATTATTCATGCAGCCAAGGTAGCTCAGGCCTACGATTTCGTGTCAGCAATGAAAGAGGGGTTTGATTCGGAAATTGCTCAAGGCGGTAGCAATGTCTCCGGTGGTCAGAAACAGCGGTTGTCCATTGCACGTGCGCTTGTGAGAAAACCTCAAGTTTATCTGTTCGACGACAGCTTCTCTGCACTTGATTTCAAAACAGATGCTAAGCTTCGTGCGGCACTCAAAGATGAAACCACGGAATCCACTGTTCTAATCGTAGCTCAACGGGTTAGTACCGTTATGGATGCCGACCGGATTATTGTTATTGACGAGGGTGAAATCGCCGGAATGGGCACTCACCGTGAACTGCTCGCGAGTAGTGATGTGTACCGCGAGATTGTATCCTCGCAGTTGTCAGAGGAGGAAATAGCATGAGCGAACATAACAACAAAACTGCTGCTCCGCGTGCCCATAAAGGTCCTGGACCTGGTGGCGGCCCTGGCATGCGGATGCCTGCAGAAAAGGCTAAAGACTTCAAGGGTACACTTCGCCGTCTGATTAAGTATTTAAGACCTCGTATGGTTCAATTGATTATCGTTCTTGTAATGGCAATTGCCAGTACTGTATTCAGTATCTTCAGTCCTAAGGTTATGGGTAAAGCAACAACTAAACTATTCGAAGGTGCTTACGGTAAATTAATGGGTGTTGAGGGAGCTTCCATTGATTTTGGATACATTAATGATATCCTGATCATCCTTGCGGGTCTGTATTTGCTTAGTGCTCTATTTAGCTATATTCAGCAGTATGTAATGGCTGGTGTAGCTCAAAAGGTCGTCTACGACATGCGTGAGCAGATCAACAGCAAGCTGGAACGTTTGCCTTTGAAATATTTTGATTCCCGTACCCATGGGGAGATTCTAAGCCGTGCTACGAATGATGTGGATAACATCAGTACTACACTGCAGCAGAGCTTAACTCAATTGATTACTTCTATAGTCACCATTATCGGTGTCATCATAATGATGCTTACCATCAGCCCATGGCTGACGTTGATTACAATTGTTACATTGCCACTCAGCTTCGTTGTGATTATGGCTATCTCCAAGCGCTCGCAGACTTATTTTGTCGGACAGCAGAAGTCACTCGGTCAGTTGAATGGTCATGTAGAAGAAATGTATACCGGTCACCGGATTATTAAAGCATTTGGTCGTGAACCGCAGTCCCTTAAGGATTTCGATGAAATTAACGATAAGCTTTACGACTCTGGCTGGCGTGCCCAATTCATGTCCGGTATGATTATGCCGCTCATGATGTTTATCGGTAACTTGGGTTATGTAATGATTTGTGTAGTCGGCGGGATCTTTGTTACTAAAAAAATGATCGATGTCGGAGATATTCAAGCCTTTATTCAGTATTCCCGTCAGTTCACCCAGCCGATTGCACAAACGGCTAATATTGCGAATATTATTCAATCCACTATTGCTTCCGCAGAACGTGTATTTGAACTTCTGGATGAAGAAGAGGAAGTTAAGGAAGTTAATACTACGCTTGCCAAGCTTGATGAAGGTACTCCAGAAGGTTCCGTTGAGTTCCGTCATGTGAAATTCGGATATAAAGAAGATGCAATTCTGATTGAGGATATGAACATTGAGGTTAGTCCAGGTCAGACTATAGCGATTGTCGGTCCTACCGGTGCTGGTAAAACCACTCTGATTAACCTGTTAATGCGCTTCTACGAGCTGAACGATGGGGAAATTATCATTGATGGCGTCAATATTACCAACATGAAACGGAGTGACCTGCGCAGCAAATTTGGTATGGTGCTTCAGGATACCTGGCTGTTCAATGGTACGATCCGTGATAACATTGCATACGGACGTGAAGGTGCTTCAGAAGCTGATGTGGTGCGTGCCGCCAAGGCTGCCCATGCCGATCACTTTATCCGAACACTTCCGCTTGGTTATGATACGGTGTTAAATGAAGAAGCTTCTAATATTTCACAAGGACAGAAGCAACTGATTACGATTGCTCGTGCAATTCTGGCTGATCCATCGATCCTCATTCTTGATGAAGCCACGAGCAGTGTTGATACACGGACAGAATTGTTGATTCAAAAAGCAATGAAAGCATTGATGCAAAACAGAACCAGCTTCGTAATTGCTCACCGTCTTTCGACGATTCGAGATGCCGATCTTATCCTTGTTATGAATCAAGGAAGTGTAATTGAGAAGGGCAACCACGAGGAACTGCTTTCACAAGGCGGATTCTACGCTGATCTTTACAATAGTCAGTTTTCTGAAGGAGATTTGGACGTAGGCTAAATCTAAATTGAAGTAAAGAAAAAGTATAGCAAACCATAACCCCCCTCTTTTCACATGTTGCTGGTTTTTTATGTGAAGAGAGGGGGATTTTATATGTGGTGAGGTGTTTTGATTTTCGGAAAAAAATAAAAAAAGTTTGATTAAAAATTAAAGCATGTAATATGATAGAATTAAAAATGACCCGCGGCTCATTTTTAAGGCTGCAAGGTAAAGGAGAGGATGAAGGGAATGTCAGGCTACGGAAAATGGGTGGCAGGAAAAAAGACGAAGTGGATTACTCTTCTCGTATGGATAGTGCTAGTAGGTGCGCTTACCCTGTTATGGCCTGCGGTGAATTCTCAGGTTGCTAATAATGCGCCTAACCTCCCAGATGATGCACAGTCGGTACAGGCAGCAGCTATTGCAGAGCAGGAATTCCCTAGTGGAAGTGGAGTACCTGCGCTGCTCGTATGGCATAGAGAAGGTGGGCTTTCACAGGATGATTTAGTACATATCACTGCTGTGTACAAGAAGTTGGAGCAGCAACCATTGCCCCATCAGAATTTTGTTCCTCCATTGGGACAACTGCCGCCACAGGCACTACAAGCTTCGTTATCTGAGGATCTTAGTACGCTGGTAACCCCGGTACTTTTTGATAAAACAGCAGATAGTGATCAGCTTGGCGAAGCTGTGACAGAAATGAAGAAGATCATAAACACGGAGACGGGTGCAGACCCCTCTGCTGCTAAGGTAGATGGAAAAGACCTGAGTTTACGTGTTACAGGTCCAGTGGGCATCTCCATAGATGCTACAGGGCTGTTCAAGAACGCAGACGTTTCCTTGTTAATTGCTACGGTTATGCTTGTGCTGGTGTTCTTATTGGTGATCTATCGTTCGCCTATATTGGCGTTTATTCCACTTATTGCTGTTGGGTTCGCTTATGGTGTAACGAGCCCGATTCTTGGGAAAATGGCGCAAGAAGGCTGGATCACAGTGGATTCACAGGCGATCTCAATTATGACTGTTTTATTATTCGGAGCGGGTACGGACTATTGTCTGTTCCTGATCTCACGATTCCGGCAGTTGTTGAAGGTAGAGGAGAGCAAGAGTCGTGCACTTCTTCGCTCCATTACCGAATCTTCAGGCGCAATTGCTATGAGTGGGTTCACCGTTGTACTTGCGCTGTTCGCGCTATTGCTGGCTAAGTATGGAGCATATCATCGTTTTGCCGTTCCATTTAGTGTCTCTATCTTCATTATGGGGATCGCCAGTCTGACCCTGGTACCTGCACTGTTGGCGATCTTCGGACGGACCTCGTTCTACCCATTCATTCCGCGCACGCCGCAAATGGAGGTTGAACGGGCTAAGGCTAAAGGAAAACCAGCTCCAGAGCCAAAAGTCTCCCATAAAAAAGGGATTGGCGGTTTTGTAGTTTCCCGGCCTTGGGCTATCGTAGGAGTGACCGTCATCGGACTGGGGATTCTGGCTTCATTCTCCAGTGGAATCAAGTTTACGTATGATATCCTATCCTCCTTCCCTAAAAATATGGAGTCCCGCGAAGGGTTCGACCTCATCGGTACACAGTTTTCTCCGGGAGAACTAGCTCCCGCTAAGCTGATTATTGATACTAAGGGGCAAGCGAGTGGAGAGGATCTTAAGGTCATTCTCGGAGCACTCACGTATGTGGACACGGTTTCCGATCCGCAGCAGGGCGCTGTGAACAAGGATATTCTGGGTTATGATATCGAATTTAAGAATAATCCTTATTCACTTGAAGCGATGGGGCATATTCCAGCCCTTCTATCAACGGCAGAGCAAGCGCTGATTGATGTAGGGGTTGGGAATCCTACAGATCATGTGTGGGTAAGCGGTCAGACAGCGACTCAGTATGATACCAAAAAAATCGGAGACCGCGACACCGATCTGATTATCCCTGTTGTTATCGGGTTGATCACTTTGCTGTTGTTGATATATCTGCGTTCGATAGTGGCGACTATTTATCTGGTCGGAACGGTCATTCTCTCCTTCTTCTCTGCACTTGGCTTAGGCTGGATTATCATTCACTATGTAATGGGGGCAGATGCCATTCAGGGAGCGATTCCGCTCTATTCCTTTGTATTCCTGGTGGCACTTGGAGAGGATTACAACATCTTCATGATCTCTAATATTTGGAAAAAGCGTAACACCATGCCGCTTAAGCAGGCGATCGCGGAAGGCGTAAATGAGACCAGCTCGGTAATTACCTCTGCGGGCCTCATTCTGGCAGGTACTTTTGCTGTATTAGCTAGCTTACCGATTCAGGTGCTTGTGCAATTTGGTATCATCACCGCTCTAGGTATTCTACTTGATACCTTTGTAGTTCGTCCGTTCCTTGTGCCCGCTATTACGGCGCTTTTTGGTCGGTGGGCATTCTGGCCGGGGAAACATCAAGAGGTGGAGCAAGCTCTGCCTCGTAGTAGTGAGCAATAAGCGACACACTGTAAAAACAAACAGGGATGTCTCAAAGCCATATTGGCTTAGGGCATCCCTGTTGTTATTGTCGTGGCAGTCGTACTTCTGTTAATTGTACGATCGGTCTATATCACATAGACGCAAGTTATGCGAATAGCTTGCGGGACTAGTTGTCCAATCTCTACACTTAATTGCTGGTGCCGGGTGTTCTGCTGATCATCAGCTTATATTTGTCGATCGAAGCACCAAGAATGGCTTCATTTCCACCAGCACCGCGGTGTGATTGACGGAAGGAGTCACTAGAGGTCCAGCCTTTAAATGCCTCCTCATTCTCCCACATGGTACAGATTTTTAATTCCTCAACACCTTCTTTGGCACTTCCTTGCCAAACCTCCATGCGGATGAATCCTGGCATATCCTGTACGCCATTATTTCCTCCGAAACGTTGAGCAATGGCTTCGCCATGACCTTCTTTAACTTTAATGGTATTTGTTACTACTAGCATATTAGGTAAACCTCCGTTCAGTAGTGTGATATCCATACATAAACATTAGGCTGAATATATAATTGCACTTTATACACTTAAAAGTTTTGGTTCGTTAGAAACGAAGAGGATAAGTGTATTCTCTGCAACTAAATGAAATAAATCTGGCGAATGGTCGAGAATTGCCTGCTTTTAGTTGCACAGAGTGCAATTAAAGTGTGCGGATCCTCTAATTACGCTGAATAGATGTACAAAGTGCAACTATCGTCTATTCGAACGCCAAGTAGTATTCAGAGCCGAGGCGCCCAGCGTAACTACTACACTCAACTAAAACACCCAACACAACACAACATAACTATAAATACCTACGATTAAATAAATACTTAATCTCTAGTTACCTACTCTGGCGTTAAAGTTACCTACTCTAGCCCTAAAGTGGAGTTTGATTGCAGAACGTGCAACAGAATAGCCCGAAAATAGTCTACATAAGGTGTCTGTTGCACTTTGTACAATTGAATTGAGGCTAAATCGCCCAGAGTAGGGTTTTCCTCCAGTTTGATTGCATAAAGTGCATTCAAACCATGCTTTTGCCGCCCCCAGAGATATTCGGTTGCACAAAGACCAACGAATCGAACCAAGTTTCTCTCACGACCAGAGACATTCTATTGCACAGAGCGCAATCAGAGCTTGAATTAGAACCAGCTAGCTCGCTTTTATTGCGGATTAGTGGTCCAGAGTCCAGCTGTTTTTAGGAAGACACGATCCGGCAGCTTCAAGGCTGTTAAAGCCAATTCAGCTACATCCTCAGGCTGCATCATGCGGTCTTCGTCACCGATCTTAAGTCCAGCGTTGGAAGCTAATCCAGTGTTAACAGTGCTTGGAGTCAAGGCTACGACGCGGATGTTGTGCTTACGCACCTCTTGTGCGAGAGCTTCGGTCATGCCCATCAGTGCGAACTTGGATGCGCAGTAAGCCGAGCCTGTCGCGAAACCGCGTTCTCCAGCGGTAGAAGAGATATTAATGATATTTCCACCATTTTTCTCAATCATAGCTGGCAGTGCGGCGCGAGTTACATAATAGGTACCGTAAAGATTGACTTGGATATGACTTTCCCAATCGGCAGGGTCCATTTCTACTAAAGTGCCGAATTTTGCAATTCCGGCATTGTTGATTAATGCGTCAAATGTTCCAAGCTCGTTTTGCAGGTAAGCAACCGCACGTTCAGCTTCTTCGCGTACAGCAATATCTGCTACGGCGACGCTGACTTTCACGTCGTATACTTCCGTTAAGGCTGATTTTAACGCTTCGAGATCGCCTGAAGTTCTGGAGATCAGGCCCAAATTAGCACCTTCCTTAGCTAGTGCCATGGCTAGGGCTTTGCCGATCCCTTTGCCTGCACCAGTAATCACAACACTCTTTCCTCTCAAATCCATCTCTAACGTCACGCTCCTTTAAACATTTTTGAAGCTAATGCTTCGTTCATGTCCTATTATACCTGAATGCTATAGGGCATTCACAATCGCCGAAGGAAAACGATTTGCAACCTTCCATATATAGCGATGTTATTTTCCATGAATCCATCATTTGTTTCCACGAATGAAATGATTTATTCGTAAAGCTTCGTCAGCGGCACGGATGCGGGTCCCTCTAAGACTTCTCCATCATAGGAGAAACGGGAGCCGTGGCAAGGGCAATCCCAAGAACGGTCGCCGTCGTTCCATTCGCATTCACAGCCCATATGTGTACAGGTTCTGTCTACCAGGTGAAGCTTCCCTTCCGGATCTTTATAGGCGCCGACTCGTTTGCCGTCATGGAAGACAACAGCCCCTTCGTCTGTCTTCAAATCACTTGTCTTTTTATGGACGATTTCTACTTTGCCCGCTACAAGCTCTTTTGCCACATTGGCATTTTGAACGAAGAAGCTTTTTAGGCTGGCGCCAGCTTTGAAGCGGGATGGATCGTATAGCTCTGTGTATGGATTATCCTTACGCTGAATCTGATCGGAGATAATTTGAGCGGATAAGGTACCGCTTGTCATGCCCCATTTTCCGAATCCGGTAGCGATATAAATCTCTTCGTTCTCCGAAATCTTACCGATGTAAGGGACCTTGTCCAGTGTAATTAAATCCTGTGCTGACCAGCGGTAAGGGATCGATTTGATGCCCAGCAAGCGGCCTGCGAACAGTTCCAGATTCTCATAATGACCTATTGTGCAAATGCCTTGGCCCGTCTTATGATTCTCACCGCCGACGATAACCAGATTCTGGCCTTCCCACTCCACTGCACGCAGAGAACGGGTGGGTTCGCTGGCACTTAAATACATTCCACCCTCAAAATCCGTTTCGGGCTGGATCGCCAGACAGTAGGAACGTTCAGCATGCAGTCGCGAGAAATATAACGCACCTCCGTCGTAGAAGGGGAAATGAGAAGCAGACACTGCGTAACGGCAGGTGACGCGGATGTCATTCTTTTCCGTGAAAAGCGTAAGCTTATCGTTCTTCTCCACCTTGTCCGCCATCATCGTGTGCTCATAGATCACGCCACCTTTTTCCACGATAACCTTCAATAAGGCCTTCAGATATTGCAGGGGGTGAAAGCGAGCTTGTCCTGGTAATTTAATCGCACCGCTCGCCATCAGAGGGATAGAGACGTTATCCAGCCATTCACCGGCCAGGCCCAATTGTTCATAGGCTTGATACTCTTCTTCCAACTGTTTAAGCGTTTTATGATCTTCAGCATCTGCGTACAAATAGGCCGCTTCACGTTTCATGCCACAAGACACTTCCAGTTCTTCAGCCGTTTTTAAGATCCAAGTCATAGCCTCATTGTTCGATTGATAATAGAGCCGGGCATTCTCCGCCCCGAAATGTTTCAGCAAATGATGATAGATTAATCCGTGCTGAGCGGAAATTTTTGCACTTGTAAAACCCGTAGTGCCACTGAGAATTTCGCCTGCCTCTAAGAGTGCGACTTTGTATCCGGCTTTGCTTAAGAGATAGGCTGTTGTAATTCCTGTAATACCGCCGCCCACAACAGCGACATCTGTAGAAATGTCTTCGGTTAGCTTTGGAAAGGTCGGTAAATCTGTAGTGTCACGCCATATTGATTCTGGAAATTGTGGGAGACTCTGCGTTATTTTACGGTGTGGATCCATCTTATTATCCCTCCATCTGTACAATCCTCATCTCATTTATTACCACAGTCCCGTTAAAAGAAACTCCCTATTCATATGTGCAGTGCATGAATTCAGAGAAAAAGTGCCAAAATAAGGTGGCATCCGGGAAGCGCAGGATAAATAGGAGGGATGATCCATGTCAGTTCAACAGGATAAGCTTAATGTTTCTCTGGAATGGATCAAGGGTGAGTTGGACGGATTTGCCGATTTAATGGATAGAACGCTCGTTGCACCTTTTGGACAAATCAACCTGATATATATTAAAAGCGTCATAGATGCGCAGACGCTCAGTCGCCACGTGATTTCGCCGTTCTATGAGATGGGGAGTATTAACGCTTACCTTGATTACATTACGACATATCCGGGCAGTGAGGAGGGAACTACGAGGGAAAAGGCAATCGAGCTTTTGCTTGGTGGATATGTTCTCCTAAGCATAAATAATGTGATCTGTTTCTTCGATGCTTTAAGTGCGGAGATTAGTGGTGTTAGTGAAACTTCAGCAGAAAGTATTTCACAGGGTCCTTCAGATGCACTGACGGAGGATATTGCGGTGAATCTGAACATGATCCGCCGGCGCTATCAATCCACTCATCTCAAAATGGAAACCATGGTCATCGGCGAAGTCTCCAAAACAAAGGTGGCCATCCTATACGACATCAGTCGTGTTGATCATAATGTATTAGCGGAATTAAGGGAGAAGATGAATACCCTAAAGGTTGATATTTTACAGGCTACGGGAGAACTTGAGAAGTTTATAAGCAGTGATAAATTGAGAATACTCCCTAAGTCTATTATTACTGAAAGACCAGATAGAGTCGTATTTAATTTGTCTGAAGGAAAAATAGCGATACTTCTGGATACAACGGGATATGCGATAGTGTTACCTTCCATATTTAATGATTTCTTTACATCCATGGATGATAAAATCCAATTTCCTATCGTGGGCCGTTTCTTAAAACTACTCCGAATTATCGGTGTGTGCATGACGTTGTGGCTGCCTGCGGTCTATGTAACTCTGACCTCGTATAACCCCGAGATTGTTCGTGTACAGGTTGCACTGCTTATTTCTGGTAGCCGCGCCACCGTGCCTTATCCATCTTTTGTGGAAGTGCTCTTAATGCTTATGATGATGGAATTTCTGACCGAGGCGAGCTTACGGCTTCCCAAGGCGATTGGTCCTACGGCCACGACTGTCGGAGGCCTTATTTTGGGCCAGGCAGCTACGGCGGCAGGACTGATTGGTAATATTATGATTATATTGGTCTCTGCTGTTGCCATATCTAACTTCCTGATCCCGCTAAATATGATGAGCTTGTCGATTCGTGTGTTGAAGTACATTTTTCTTATCGCTGCCGCTGTATTAGGGATGGTTGGTGTAGTGGTCTGTGTAGTGGGGTTCGCGATGTATTTATGCAATCAGCGTAGCTTTGGACAACCTTATTTCAGACTGTTTTTCCTTGATAATCTTGGTAAGAAGAAGGGCGGGGAACATTGATGGCCAAAAGCCGTTATTTCTACTGTCTTTTTCTGATGAACAGCTTGATCAACATCATTAATTTTGTTCCTAGGGAACTAATAGACAGACGTTTTGGTGGTGCTTTGATATCCATACTAATTGGAACGATCTTTGGCACTTTGTTTGTCTACGTATTTACTACATTGATTGCTAAATTTCCCGGGAAGGGATTTCCGGAAATATTTTATTCTTTGCTTCCCAAGAGGTTAGCCCAAACCTTACTAATCCTTTTTGCTGGCTTATGGTGTGTGGCTGGGGCAGTTACATTGCTTTCTTTTGTAGATATCACCCTGCGGTTTATCAGTCCAGATTCGAATCCCTATACTGTTGTGATCGGTTTTTTAGTCTTGGTCTGCATCTGCTGTCGCTTTGATTCTCTATCAATCTTGTATGGGCTTGAAATCATTCTCTGCGTAACCTTACCGTTAATTATTTATGGCCTCGTAAAAGCGTTGCTCAATCCGGATTTCAATTGGGATTCTGTTCTACAGATTACTACATACTTCTGGCATAAGCCGGACCTAATGAGTCTTTCGGCGGCTACCTTTTCGTTTAGTGGTTACATAAACCTGGCCATATTTAATCGGGTATTTCATGGGCTTAAGCTGAAGCATGTCTGGATTTTAGGGGTAGAGGGGCTGCTCGTATTGCTCTTGACTTTCTTAGTTCCCATCGGTTATTTCGGTACCGTTGCTATTGATAGACATGTGTATACATGGTTCTCGACGGCCGACAGTATTCGAATGGAATACTTTATTATTGAACGGATGTTGTTTATTTTTTATTTTGCCTATTTGAGTTTATCTCTGGTGAGTGTAATCGTTCATTGGCATGGAGGCATGGAGCTTTTTAAAGGTGCCATTTCATCTGTAAAAAAAAAATCCCCAAAAGCAGTGCAATGGAAAGAGTGGTGTATACTATGCTTGTTCAGCGGGATGGTTCTATCCTTAATGGGGCTAGATCAATATGAACTTAACATGTATGGTGCCTGGTTTCTGCAAATTCGCTGGTTTGGTGAGATGTTCATCATCGCTGTACTGTTTTATTGTTATCGCAAAGTTAGGAGGAGGAATCTGTGAGAAGAGTATTAGCTGGAATTGCGCTTACCTTACTTCTCCTTCTTTCTGGCTGCGACTTTAAGGAGATTGATTTGCGGATTTTCGTGCTGGCGATTGGCGTTGACCAAGGAACAGATGAAGGGAGTTTTAAAATTAGCTTAAAGCTCGCCATTCCTCAGGGGGATGTTACCAAGATTGATGAGAAGATGCAGATCTTGACTGAGGAGTCCCCGAGCATTTCTGAAGCGCTTCGTAGAATGAAATCCAGAGTGGAAAAGGAGCTTGATTACTCCCATTGTAAATCCATTATTCTGGGGGAAGGGGTTGCCCGTAAAGATATTCTACATGTTATGGATTGGGCCGTTCGACGTAGAGATATCCAGCTTATTCTCAATTTTGCAATAGGGCGTCCGGAGGCACTTCAAGTGCTGCAGGTGAGACCGGTATCGGAGCGGATTCCATCGAATTCTCTTATTCTGGCTATGAGTGGACAAGGCACCGAGTCTCCATTTATTTCTAGTGTGTATTCCTATCAGCTGATGAGAAATGTTTTTGAAGAGGGGATTGACCCGGTCTTGCCGATTATCGAGACTAAAGGAGATAAGGAGTTCTTAATTAATAAAATTGCTCTACTGAATGATGAAAAAATTAAAATGGTTCTAACGCCAAACGAAACCCGGCTATATAATCTGCTGTCACGCTCGAACCTGCGAACCAACTTACCCGCTCACTTCGAGGGAATTATGTATCAGTACTACACGGAGAAATCCTCATCAGATTACAAAATCCTGACACCTGAGCACGGGAAAGCTACTATTCGTTATCATATTAAGATAAAAGGTATTCTCGAAGAGAGTAGCAGTCCGGATTTGGTAACTCATAGTATGCTGGAGAATGTTGCAGTTGCTGGAGGAAAAGAGCTGGAAGAGGATATCCTAGCGCTGTTGACAAAAATTCAAGCTAGCGGTCTGGATCCTTTTGGATGGGGTCTGCATTATGGAGCAAGACATTTTAATAATGACACAGAAATGGAAGTGTGGAAGAGGCTCTATGCTGGGCTCGATTTTCAGGTCAAAGCCGACGTGAATATTAAATACTCTGGATTGATTAAGTAAACGAGAAAGTAATGCGTGGATAAAAGTGGGATTGACGTTCTTACATTCACGATTTATACTTGATCTAAAAATAAGTTAGAGGATGATAGCAATGAAAAGTCTGAATTTGACATCCCAACGTCAAGCCGTTTACGATATCGTCCTTAATTCACATGACCATCCTACTGCTGCGGAAGTGATGAACCGTTTAGTAGAGCAAGGTCATAGCTTAGCATACGGTACTGTATATAACTCTCTTCGTTATCTTTCTGATAAACAAATGATTCGTGAGCTCAAGCTCGGTGAGGCTGCCAGCAGATATGATGCCCGTATGGATGATCACCAGCATATCATTTGCGAGGTCTGCGGTGCGGTTGATGAGGTAATGAACCAAGTTCCAAGAGAATGGATGAACACAGTGGCCAAGGATACTGGTTATACGATTGGTCATGCCCATGTGGTATTCGGAGGCGTCTGCCCGAACTGTAAGAACAAGAACGTGAACTAGGATGAAAGAACCGGAGCCTTTTGCTACGGTAATGATAAGAAATAGGCTTATTTGAGTAGATCGCTCTCTTTGAGGCGGTCTTTTTGTTGCGTTTATATGACAATTCTTTAGAATGATGAGAAAAATTAAGAAAAATAGGAGGAAAATCGGTTCCAAAGGTGGATATATAATTATATAGTAAGTCTGGTAAATAAGTCCTTCTTTAAGACTCGAAGAGAGAGAGTGATGACATCTATGAACAAAAAAACGGGTATGAGTATCCGAACCAAATTAATTCTTACATACCTATTAGTTCTACTGTTGCCCAGTATCATTATCGGTTGGCGAACCTATCAATCTGCTAGCCATGAAGTGGAAGATCAACTGGTGAACAATGCTACAGAAAGTGTTGAGGCAGTAAATGCAATCATCAACTCGAATATTCAATCGAAAATAGATACTGTTTCTTATTTTGCCGCTGAGTTCACTGCTGAGAGGGCCAACAGTGAGGCAACTGGGGGGACGGTAGCTTCTATGAAGGACAGACTGAAGGAATATGCTGTGCTACATCCTGATGTGCTAGATATTTATGTTAGTACAAGCAGAGGGCAGTCGATTCATGCTTCGGAAGCCAAACTGCCTGAAGGCTACGATCCTAGAAAGGAAAGTGCCTATATTAATTCTCTGAAGCACGGGAAAGGTGTTGTGATTTCTCCGGCCTTTCAAACTGTGAATCAGGAAACGGCGATCGCGATATCAACGGTCCTGAAGAGCGGTAACGGGGTGATAACCCTGAATCTCAATCTATCCGCATTAGGAGAATTGACCGCGACCAAGGTGGGCAAGGAAGGATATATTATTATCCTGGATAACAGCAAGAAATATCTTGTTCATCCAACAGAGGTTATTGGACAGGAATCATCCGCTGATTTTGTGAAAAAAATGTTCGAGGAAAAACAAGGTTCTTTTGATTATTTGTACAAGGATACGCACAAAAAGATGACGTTTATGGTGAATGAGCTTACAGGGTGGAGAATCGGAGGTACGATTAGCATAGATGAAGTGACTTCGGCAACGAGCGGAATCCGCAATACGGCACTTCTGGTTATCGTAGTTTCCGTTCTGTTTGCACTGATCGTGATCTATTTTAATATACAATCTATTTTGAAGCCGCTTCTTCGTCTAAGGAGAGCAACGGCAGTGATAGCGAAAGGCGATCTTTCCGAAGATATGGGAACTTTCCGCAAGGACGAAATCGGCATGCTTGCTGAGAATTTTCAATTAATGGTGATCAGCTTGCGCGAGATGATCATTGGTGTGCAGGAGATGACAAGTAATGTATCCTCCTCAGCGGAAGAACTGACGGCTAGTGCGGATCAGACTGCCCAAACGATTGAGCAGGTGACCATAGCGATTCAGGATGTAGCAGCAGGCACGGAGCGCCAGGTGGGTAGTGTACGAAAAGGAATGGAGAGCACTGCCGCTACAGCTAGCGAGGTCGAGCAGATTTCCACATATATGGAGCAAGTATCCTCAATGATGGACAAAACCTCACTCTCTGCTTCAGAAGGAAATGATTCCGTCATCAGCGTGGTGGATAAGATCAATGGGATCGATAGAACGGTGGGAGAGCTTGGCAGTGTAATCAACAAGCTGAACGAAAGAACGGGTCAAATTGAGGGTATTGTCGGCGTCATCACAGGGATTGCCCGTCAGACCAATCTGTTAGCTCTCAATGCTTCTATTGAGGCGGCCAGAGCTGGAGAGCATGGCCGTGGATTTGCCGTTGTTGCTGCTGAAGTACGTAAGCTGGCAGAGGAATCAGAGAGATCAGCGCATTTGATTGCGGAGCAGATTACCGCTATTAATAGTGAGATGACGCTGGTGACTCATACGATGGAGGACACAAAGCAGCGCGTAAACGAAGGGATAGAGGCCGTGGATACTTCCGGACGTTCCTTCTCCCGTATCCGTAGAGCGGTCAAGAGTGCCGCAGAGAAGATTGAGGCAATGGGCGGGGCTGTACAGACTTTAATGGTGGAATCAGATCATATGGAGAAGGCTATTGGAGAGATTCGCGGAATCACCGAAGAAGCGGCTGTAAGTACAGAGACCATCGCAACGGCAGCGCAAGAGCAGCTCGCTTCTGTTGAAGAAATGGCGTCTTCGTCTACCGACCTTAGCCGTCTTGCGGAGGAACTGCAAAAGCTTGTGAGTAGCTTTAAAATACACTCCTCCTAGTAATAATATATATTTCATATAGGAAAACGTTGCTTTCATCTTCCCTTTTGCAGCCCTTTGCAAGTATACTGATAAACAATAATGTTGGGTTAGGCAACGGAGAGAGGAGAGATAATAGTACATGGCAGAACAACTGAAGGGGTTCACGGTCGCCTTGGCGGGTCCGCGCAAATCGGAAGAAATGGCCAAGTTGGTGCAAAATATGGGGGGGACGGCGTTATGTCGACCTGCTCAAGGTACTGTCTTTCTTGATGATGAGGCATTGGAGGAAGGATTGAATTCATGGATCAGCCATCCGCCTTATTTGGTGATCCTTACCACAGGCATGGGACTGGATGCTCTCTTCCAAACGGCTGAACGCCTGAATATCGTTGAGCGTTTCTTAGAGGTCCTTTCTGGTTCTATTATTGCTGCACGGGGTTATAAGACAGTGAATGCTTTGAAAAAAAGAGGACTTGCGCCGGAGGTTCGTGACGACGACGGAAGTACGATCGGATTGATTCGTGGGCTTCAATCTCTGGATTTGAAGGGCAAGGAGGTCGTACTGCAGCTGCACGGCGATCCAGCTCCTCGTATGCTCGCATGGCTGCAGGAGGCTGGAGCGAATACCCGCCAAGTGCTGCCATATCGTCATACTTTACCAGAACCGGGTGAGCTTGAAAGATTGCTTACAGAAATCATAGAAGTTAAGATTGATGCCGTGGCTTTTACAAGTGCGCCACAATTTCGTTTCCTCTCTCAATTTGCTCGGGAACAGGGCAAGCTGGAGGAGATGCTGAGGTCTTTCGAGGATAAAGTGCTTGCTGTTTCTGTAGGGCGTATTACCTCTGAGGCTCTAAAAGAAGAGGGCCTACAACGTATCATCATGCCTGAGCATGAACGGATGGGAAGCATGATTGTAGAGTTGGGCAAATATGTGGCGGCGAATCGCTAGACCACAGTGTGCGGCAGCTTTACAAGATTTACGTTACCACACAGAAGCATTCCCGCCGGATTCAATGGGTGGGGATGCTTTTTTACCCGGAAGAGGATGCCTTAAGAGTAGTAAACCTGCCATCTGCATGGACATTCGCAGCAGTTTTCCTTAGAATATAGGCAACATGTGATGAATAATAACAATGAATAAGGAGGAGGATCCCCATGGACAAAAGAAAATGTCTGTTACTTGGTGATTATACCCATCCCCGTTTCCATCCACTTCAAGGAGTGGACCAACAAATTAGCGAGATCTTAAATGATTTATTAACCGTTCAGTGTTCAGAAAATAAAAAAATGATGCGCATTGAGCATTTAGGAAGTTATGACTTATGCATTGCCTACAACGAATTATGGAATGAAACTGTATCTCCTCAGCAAACCGCTGGCCTGCTCAGCTATGTGAGCGGTGGTGGAGGACTGATTGTTCTTCATACAGGTGCTTCATTGACGAAGCGTAACGAACTAGCTCAGCTGATCGGTGGACGCTTTAAGGGTCACACCGCTTACGAGCCAATGAATTTTAAGGTGCTAGAGCATGACATTACTGAGGGCGTTGAAGACTTCCAGCTGGATGAAGAGCCTTATCATTTCGAATTTGATCCGTTCACAGATCGGACTATTCTTCTTCAGTATGAATCGGAGGGGCAATGGCTTCCAGCTGCATGGTGCCACAGCTATGGTTTAGGACGAGTAGTGTTCCTTATGCCTGGGCATCATGAGCCATCCTTCCGCCATCCAGCACTACGTAAACTGATCTTGCAGGCAGCTACTTGGGCTGCACGTATTCCGGTAAGTAACTAAGGGATATTGCGTTTTTTTGAAATACGCACACAGTGAGGTATACTTTAATCATCAACTCCGTTTGTAACGAAACGGAATCTTTGGGAGGAAGTACTATGAGTGATTTGTTTAAAAAAGCGATCTCTTTAGGAGTGGGCCTCACCATTGTTAGTAAGGAAAAAGTAGAAAAGGTTGTTGAGGAACTAGTGAAGCGTGGGGAGCTTGCTCCTTCCGAGTCTAAGGCCCTTGTGGACCGTCTGATTGAACGCGGTGAGGAAGAGCGAGGTATGCTCAAGTCTGTTGTACAAGAACAAGTACAACGCGTGTTGAAGGAAATGAAGGTTCCTGTACAAAGTGATATTGACGAGCTGGAAGGCCGAATTGCTGTGTTGGAGCGTCGATTGGCCGAGCTGGAGGGCATTTCCCATCTAGAAGGAACATCGGCGGAAACGCGTACGGACTAAATGGCAGTACGTATCAGACATGCCGGACGATACCGGTCCATTGCCATGGCGCTTATGCACCATGGTTTTGGCTATATGGTGGAGGAGCTGGGGCTCTATCATTTATTATCCCTTCCACGCCGTCTTGTAACGCAAGAAGCTCATACAAGTCTTACGCTCGGGGAGCGGATTCGGCTCGTATTGGAGGATTTGGGTCCAACCTTTATTAAGCTTGGACAACTCGCCAGTACCCGTTCGGATCTGCTGCCTGATTCTATTATTCAAGAATTGGTAAAACTACAGGATAATGTGCCCCCGTTCCCTGTGGAGCGCGTGCGCACGATTGTGGAGCATGAACTCGATCAACGGATGGATGAAATCTTTAATTCCTTTGAGGATACTCCTCTTGCAGCTGCGTCGATCGGTCAAGTGCATAGAGCTGTTCTTCACAGTGGGCAGGTCGTGGCTGTTAAAGTTCAGCGCCCTGGCATACTGCGAACGATGAGTAGAGATTTGGAAATTCTCAAAGATCTAAGCGCCCTTGCTGAGAAGCGGTTAGGCTGGGCGAGGCAATATCAGTTGTCCCGTATGGTAGAGGAATTCTCGAAATCTCTGCTTGGCGAGCTGGATTACGGCCAAGAAGGACGCAATGCAGAGAAAATTGCTCAACAGATGGATTATGACGGAGTATACATTCCGGATATCTATTGGGACTATACTTCAGCGCGGGTGCTGACGATGGAATATGTGGTAGGGATTACGCTGAGTCGTCGCGATGAGTTATTAAGTAACGGAGTTAAGCTTAAGGTTATCGCTCAGCAGCTCGTGGAAATGATGCTAAGGCAAATCTTTATTCATGGCTTTTTTCATGCGGATCCGCATCCAGGGAATGTTATACGAATGGCTGATGGGAAGCTGGCTTTGATTGATTTTGGCATGATGGGGCGGCTGAACGAAGAGATGAAAGAGCAGCTGTCTGCGCTTGTCATCGCACTGATGCGCAAGAATACGGATGCTATGGTCCGGGCAATCTTGCGTCTGGGAGTCATCCCCGAGGATGCTGATCGAGCGGCGTTGCATAATGATATGGATCGACTTCGCGATGAGTATTATGATGTACCGTTTAGTAAGATGAGCATAGGCAAAGCGCTAAATGATCTGTTTGGCATTGCTCGCAAGCATCGATTAGTCCTTCCCCCGGATCTAACGATGCTCGGCAAGACGATGCTGACGCTTGAGGGTGTCATTAGCAACTTGGATCCAACGATTAGCATTTTAGAAATGGCAGAGCCTTTTGGCCGGGAACTTGTGAAGCAGCGATTTAGTGGTCCCCGATTGCAGCGCAAGCTCCTTGGAGGCGTAGCCGATTTAACGGAGAGTCTTCTGGAGCTTCCTGGGCAGGCTAAGCAGTTATCCGCGCTAATTACTAAGGGAAAGCTAAAGGTAGAGATTGTGGCACCTGAACTCGAGCATCTGGAGCGAAAGCTGGACCGGGTTGGGAACCGCTTAGCATTTAGTATTGTAATGCTTGCGTTCAGCCTCATCATGGTTGGACTCATTATTGGCACTGCGATGCGCGGTCAGCCTTCAGTGTTATGGAATTTCCCTACAGTGGAGATTGGTGGCGTAGTAGCGCTTCTGATGTTCTTATGGTTGATCTTTGCGATTTTTAAATCGGGAAGGTTCTAACCTACAACTACAGGATAGAATAATTATTATTCTGCAGTTTCACACAAATGCCGTTCTATCAAGTACAATATAAAAGATAACTTTCTAAGCTTAACTTTACTTCTATTGTATAAAGTGGAATGGAACGCAAATGGAGTGCCGTCTAAACGTCCGGTGGATCGCTGCTGCCCAGAAACCGAACTTTGACCGCACTCTTTTAACGGGTCAAGGGATACATGGGACGGAAGAATGCCGGTGACGGGGTTCTTCCGCTTTTGTTTGAATATAGCTGAATCGGAAGCATACGCCCCCAAAAGGACAGTCGGGTAGGGGCTGCCTGAATAGGGCTTTGGAAGACGGAAGTTAAGTAAGAGATGTAATCAAATTTAACTGAGAAAATAGTGAGGTGGAGAATTTGCCGGGATTTAAAGAATTAGGTGTTTCAGAATTACTGTGTACATTGCTTCAAGGTCAAGGCATCGTTAAGCCTACACCAGTGCAACAGGAAGCAATACCGCCATTGGTGCAGGGTCTGGATGTAATTGCAAGAGCGAAGACAGGTACAGGGAAGACATTAGCTTTCTTGCTGCCAATTATGGACAAGATCCACACGGAGCGAGCATATCCGCAGGCGCTAATTATGGCCCCAACACGTGAGCTCGCTTTGCAGATTACAGAAGAGGCACGTAAGCTGGCACGTCATACGGATATTAAAATCCTAGCCGTTTATGGTGGTCAGGATGTTGAGAAGCAGCTGCGTAAGCTCGAAGGCGGCAGACATCTTATTATCGGTACACCGGGTAGAATGCTAGATCATATGCGCCGGGAGACGCTCGATCTTAGCGGCGTTAAGATGCTCGTTCTGGACGAAGCAGATCAAATGCTGCATATGGGATTCTTGGAGGATGTAGAGACCATTATTACGGCTGTTCCTTATCGCCGTCAAACGATGTTGTTCTCTGCGACGATGCCAGATCCGATTAAACGTCTCGCAGCTAATTACATGAAAGAGCCTCTGGATATCATTATTAAGAGTGGTTCTCCTATTCCGCTGGATAATATCAAACAGCAAGTCGTGGAAGTCTCGGATCGTAATAAAGAAGAGGCACTCAAAACATTGATTGAGCGGGATCGTCCTTACTTGGCTATTATTTTCTGCCGGACCAAACGTCGGGTGTCCAAGCTGAACGAAGCACTCCAAGCAGCAGGTTATGATTGTGATGAGCTGCACGGTGATTTGTCTCAAGGTAAACGTGAAGGTGTAATGAAGAGATTCCGTGATGCGAAGCTGCAGCTTCTTGTAGCCACAGATGTAGCGGCTCGAGGGTTGGATGTCGAAGGTATCACTCATATCTTTAACTACGATATGCCACTTGATGTGGATAGCTATATTCACCGGATCGGCCGGACAGGCCGTGCCGGAGGCAAAGGGCTTGCAATTACGTTCACTTCTCCACGTGAGCAAGATGGACTAGACTTGATCGAGCACGGCATTTCGCAGCGCCTGGATCGCCGTCGTTACGACAAGGATGAATTCGGCGTTGGCGAATTCGTTGCAGTACAAGGCGGCGGACGCCACGGCGGTCGTCAAAGCGGCGGCGCTGAGGCAGCGCGTACGGGCCGCGGACCAAAGACCGGCGGCTCTGGCCGCGGCGGTGCTCCGCGCGGTGAAGGCGGAGCGCGGCAAGGTGGCCGCGGCCGCGGTAAGGAAGCAGGCGGCTGGGGTGCGCCTGCAGAAGGTCGCCGCGGCGGCCGTTCCGATGCGGCGGCTGGCAAGCGCGGAGGCAACGGCTTTGACGCTGGCGCACCTAAGGGCGGCGGCAAGGCTGCCGGCGTAGTACGAGTAGGCGGCGGCTATGGCGCCTTCGCCTCCAGAGGCGATGCACCTGCTAGCGGCAACGCAGCAGCGCCTAGCAGCGCCGGTTCGCGCGGTGCGAACCGGAAGGGCGGCCCAAGCACTGGCTACAGCGAGAACGTAGCCAGAGGTGCAGACGGCGGCGCTTACGTTGGCGGCACACCACGAGGCGGCTTAGGCAGCGGCTACGGTACGGGCCCGTCAAAAGGCGGCAAAGGTGGTAAAGGTAGCAAAGGCGGCTATAGCGGTGCCAAGGGTGGCGCTGGTAAAGGCGGCCGCAACAGCGGAAATACGGGTTCCTCACGGGGTGGACGTGGTAGCTCCGGCGGCTTTAAAAGCGGCGGCAGAGGCACATCCAGATAATGTGAGTGGAATTTCATAACTAAAACTTGTTACCATAGGGAAGTTAGCGGACAAGCTAACTACCTATGGTAACTTTATTTTGTAGGCACAATTATCCGAGCGATATTTGTCTAAAAAAGGATCTTAGTGTAACATTTTTGAAGGAAAGCTTGTCTAATAGATAAATAGAGTGTTTCGACTTCGAGGAGGAAGAACTTGCAGATGTCTAAAAAATTAAAAATAATAATTTTGTTAATTGTCGTTATTGCTGTTGGGTGGGGGATTGGGAAGTATACGGCGCCTTCTCCTTCTGCTTCAGATAGTAGCGGTTCCAATATAAATGTACAGGATGATCTTCAAGCTGAGCCTGGTGAAGATGGAAATAGCACCGAGGAGGGCATAACAGACCCAGTGGTAGCTAACCCATCTAATACAACGGATCCCTCTGATCCGTCCGAACCGGATAGTAACGGCAAGGGAAACAGCACTGATGATTCTTTTAAAGAGCCTGACAGCATAGCTGTGATGGTGAATAAGGAGTATGGACTGCCGGAGAACTATAAGCCAACGGATCTAGTCTACCCGGAAGTGCGTTTTACATTTAAAGAGAAAATCGAGAAGCGTATGATGCGTAAGGAAGCTGCCGAAGCATTAGAGAAACTGTTCGCAGGCGCAGAGGAAGACGGAATTTACTTGGCTGGCGTTTCGGCCTACCGTTCTAAGGAAACCCAAACAAGGCTGTTCAATCGTTATGTTGAGAAAGACGGAGAAGAACTGGCTCGTACTTACAGTGCTGTGCCTGGCTATAGCGAGCATCAGACAGGGCTTGCTATCGATGTCTCAGGAAGTGACGGGAAATGTGCTGCGGAGAGCTGTTTTGGTGGAACGAAGGAAGCGGAGTGGCTAGCGCAGCATGCAACGGAATATGGTTATATCATCCGCTTTCCAGAAGGAAAGCAGGACATTACAGGATATAAGTATGAGCCTTGGCATATCCGTTATGTGGGCAAGGATATAGCTACTTATATTGCGGATAAAGGGATTACGCTGGAAGAATATTATGATGTCGTACCAGTATCCAAATAACAAAGGGATAGGCAGTCCTAAGAAATACATAGGGCTGCTTTTTCTATAAGAAATTATAAGTTTCACACTATACTGTATCCTCATATTTCTCACATAAACGCTTACAGTCCTTTAGGGACGACGAAGGCGTTTTTGCTTGTTCTTAGTGTTTACAGAAAGTGTCGATAAGTTGCAATCTGTTACAATTCGGGTAAGATACGTAGTGTAGTCTAAGTACATGGAAGGAAGGGGAATTAGGATGTCGATCTACAATTTTTCCGGCGTTACGCCTTCGGGAAAAGAAGTATCATTTACAGAGTATGAAGGTAAGGTAGTGCTGATTGCCAACACGGCTAGTAAATGCGGACTTACACCGCAGTATGGGGATCTCCAGAAGCTATACGAGCAGTATAGGGATCAGGGACTTGTAGTATTAGGATTCCCCTGCAACCAATTTGCGGGTCAGGAGCCGGGTACAAGTGAAGAGGCAGAAGAATTCTGTCAGATTAATTATGGCGTTACATTTCCTGTGTTTGCCAAAGTGGATGTGAATGGACCGGATGCCAGCCCTCTTTTCAATTATTTAAAAAAGCAGCAGCCGGGTACTGGCGACAGCAGTGATATCAGCTGGAATTTCACGAAGTTTCTTATTGATCGTGGCGGTAATGTAGTAGCTCGTGTGGAGCCAAAGGAATCGCCAGAAACGATGTCAGAACAGATTGAGTCCTTACTGTAGATCATTTAGGGACTGATGAATTGTTATTTTACAAGTATCCTTTCGACCTCGGTCTTTGGCCGAGCCTCGACGGGATTTTCTTTTTTTACATAGGAATATAGAATAGGCGCCTTAAATTTTGTTGTGATAAATTATACTTGACGCTTTACAGAGACCATGTATTCTTTGAAGAGAATGTAATGCCCATGCAAAATATGCATAAAGCGTGGAATACAGCAGGATAATAACGGCAGGAGGGTTCAATACAAGCATGAAGTTAATTACAGAGGTAGCAGCACAAGCGGGAATTGGCGAAGAGCATCTGGAACTATACGGGAAATATAAAAGTAAACTTTCACCGTCCTTATGGGAAGACATGAAGAACAAACCAGATGGCAAGCTGGTATTGGTCACTGCGGTGAATCCAACCCCTGCTGGCGAAGGGAAGACCTTAACAACCATTGGGCTGGCACAGGCATTGAACGCAGCAGGAGTAAAAACCGTGGCTGCCTTGCGCGAACCGTCCCTCGGACCATGCTTAGGCATGAAAGGCGGTGCCACGGGCGGCGGCAAGTCACAGATCATTCCGGCAGATGAGATTAATTTGCACTTTACGGGTGATATTCATGCGGTGACTTCTGCACATAATTTATTGTCTGCGATGATTGACAATCATATCTTCCAAGGTAATGAACTGGGTCTTGATCCGCAGCGTATCGTTTGGAAACGCGTGATGGATATGAATGATCGCAGTCTGCGGAATATTGTGACAGGGCTCGGAGATGGAAATGGAGCCGTGCGGGAAAGTGGATTTCAGATTACAACAGCTTCTGAGATTATGGCTGTATTATGCCTATGCGATAATCTGAGTGATCTCAAAAAGCGTCTGAACCGTATTTTGATTGGGTATGACCAAGAGGGACAGCCTATAACGGCCGAGCAAATAGGAGCAGTTGAAGCGATGACAGCGCTGCTGAAGGAAGCAGTTAAGCCTAATCTGGTGCAGACTCTGGAGGGCACTCCTGTTATTGTTCACGGGGGTCCATTTGCAAATATCGCCCATGGCTGCAGTAGTGTTATCGGTACTCGTTATGCGCTCAAGCTGGGAGATGTTGTGGTTACGGAAGCAGGCTTCGGAGCGGATCTTGGTGCAGAGAAATTCATGGATATCAAATGCCGGCAAGCAGGTCTAACCCCCTCAGCTGCAGTGCTTGTCGTGACGGTGAAATCCTTGAAATATAACGGTGGTGTACCTAAGAATGAGCTCCAAACGGAGAACCGGACGGCGCTGCGCTCTGGATTGTCTAATTTGGAGCGTCATGTAGAGAATCTCGGCAAATTTGGGGTACCTGTTCTTGTTGCCATTAATCATTTTGAAGGCGATAGCCCAGAAGAGATTAATGACGTTGTGGAGGCTTGTCGCCGATTGAACGTTCCTGCGGCAATATCTAAGGTATGGGCAGAAGGTAGTGCGGGTGGACAAGAGTTGGCTTCGGAACTAAAGAAACTTCTGGACCATAGCGACACTGAACGTTTTGCTCCTTTGTATGAGAATGAACTCGACATCTCTTCCAAAATCACCAAGATTGTTCGCGAAATTTACCGTGGTGCGGAGGTTAACTTTTCCCCTGCGGCCAAACGCAGCCTAGCGGTGATTGAGCGTCTTGGGTTAAATGATCTTCAAGTATGTATGGCAAAGACCCCTTATTCCTTCTCAGATCAGCCTAGATTGCTTGGCGCTCCAGAAGGTTTCACGGTAGGTATCCGTGATATTACCCTTTCGCTCGGTGCAGGGTTTGCTGTAGTGATTACGGGCAATATCGTTACGATGCCAGGTCTGCCGGCTAAGCCAGCTGCTGAGGCACTATGGATGGATGAGGATGGCGTGATTCACGGTTTGGTGTAAATTCAGTTTATGATCAGGCTTTTCCCTGTTGGTTTAGGGGGAAGTCTTTTTTGCGCGTTATAAGAAAGTATATCCTGAGGGGGCAGAACATAATGTCCTACGCCCATGGCAAAGCTAACGAGGTCGCAATCGGCAGCAGTGACGGAAAATGCTTAAAATTGTGAACAATCTGAGAATATAGGCGAAAAGACTTGTAATGTGATTAATATCACAATATAATCAGTTTATAAAGTGAAATAAATCACAATTAACTCATCGGTGATCAGATATCTAATTTGGTCAGTCAAGCAATTCGAATATATAACCAGGTTGTCCATTTGAAGGAGGAAGAAAATAATGAAAGTAGCTGTCATTGGATGTACCCATGCCGGAACTGCCGCAATTGTAAATACTGCTAAGCTTCACCCGGAAGCCGAGATTACGGTTTATGAGCGTAATGATAATATTTCTTTCTTATCTTGTGGAATTGCTTTATACGTAGGTGGAGTGGTCAAGGACCCACACGGGCTGTTCTATTCTTCCCCAGAGAAGCTTACTGAGCTTGGTGTAAAGACCAACATGCGTCATGAAGTGACCGTTGTGGATACGAAGTCCAAAACATTGCGTGTTCGCAATTTGGCAACCGGACAGGAGTTTGACGATACCTACGATAAGCTGATTATGACTACGGGATCATGGCCGATTGTGCCGAAGCTCGAAGGGATTGAGCTGGAAGGCGTCTTGCTTTGCAAGAACTATGATCATTCCAATACCATTATAGAAAAAGCTAAACAAGCGAATAAAATCACAGTCGTAGGCGCTGGATATATCGGCGTTGAGTTGGTGGAAGCCTTTCAAATGAACGGAAAGCAAGTTACGCTGATTGATGGCGAAGATCGTATTTTGAATAAATATTTGGACCCAGAGTTTACTGCACCGATCGAACAAACCTTTAAGGATCATGGTATTAAATTAGCGCTGAATGAGAAGGTAAGTTCTTTTGCTGGTGAAGGTGGTAAAGTTACCAAGGTTATCACAAGCGAAGGGGAGCATGAGGCGGATCTTGTAATTCTCTGCATCGGCTTCCGTCCGAATACTGAGCTGTTAAAAGGTCAAGTGGATATGCTGCCAAATGGCGCAATTCTGGTCAATGATTATATGCAGACCAGTTGCCCAGATGTGTATGCCGCTGGTGACAGCTGCGCGATTCATTACAACCCTACAGGTAAGCACGCTTATATTCCACTGGCAACCAATGCCGTACGGATGGGCACTTTGGTCGCACGTAACTTAGTGAAAGAGACGATTCCTTATATGGGTACTCAAGGGACTTCGGGCATTAAGATTTATGAAGATAATATCGCTGCTACCGGTCTTACTGAAGAAGGGGCTAAGGCTGAAGGAATGGATGTAGAAACTACCATGATTATTGACAACTACCGTCCAGAATTTATGCCAACCTTCGAGCAGGTGCAATTAAAAGTGGTATTTGATCGCGCCACACGCCGCATTCTCGGAGCGCAAATCTTGTCCAAAACGGATTTGACGCAATCGATCAACACAGTATCTGTATGTATTCAAAATAAAATGACAATCGATCAGCTTGCCTTTATCGATTTCTTCTTTCAACCTCATTACAACAAGCCTTGGAACTTCCTGAATACAGTAGGCCTCGAATCGCTACCGGCATCAGTACCAAGCAAAGAGGCAGTAACCGTATAACTTAATTGCATATGAACAATAAAGTGGGTAAACCGGAGCCAAACATGGCTCCGGTTTTTTGTGATTGAAGCTGGTACTATTTACCGTTAAAATAATATGGGGCCTGTTCTTACAATTGTAATTATGGATGCGCTTCGTTAAATTTGACATGTCAGTGAAAAGTTTCACTTAGTTTTTCATTAAGTGATAATTATCACGTTAATGTGTTTTATGACACGCTACAATGGTCGTAAAGGAACAAATTTTAAGTAAATAGATGAAGGGGATAGGAATCATGGCTTATAATAAACCGCAGCAGATTGCCGCAGTCACGGTCGAGAACGGCATAAAAAAGGCGCATAATCCTTTAAGCACCGTACTAATTCTGGGCTTTCTGGGAGGAGCGTTTATCGCGCTCGGATTTTTACTGGATATTCGCGTTATTGCTGGGGCACCACATGAATGGGGATCCATCGCTAACTTTATTGGAGCAGCTGTCTTCCCTGTTGGGTTGATTCTAGTGCTGCTTGCAGGGGGAGAACTACTGACAGGCAATATGATGGCTGTGCCACTTGCTTTTATGGCGAAGAAGATATCCTTCTGGGAAGTGGTTAAGAATCTCGTATTGATTACCCTAAGCAATCTGGCGGGAGCTTTGTTTGTAGCTTACTTTTTCGGTCACGTGGTTGGTTTAACCTCTGACGGTGTGTATTTGGAAAAATTAGTGGAGATGGCAGGACATAAGCTTGAAGCAGACTTCTTTCCGGCATTTGTTTCCGGTATAGGTTGTAACTGGCTCGTAGCTTTGGCGGTATGGCTCTCCTATGGAGCAGATAACTTCAGTGGCAAAATCCTCGGCATCTGGTTCCCGACGATGGCTTTTGTAGCTATCGGCTTCCAGCACGTTGTAGCCAACATGTTCTTAATTCCCGCAGCTATTTTTGAAGGTTATTTTTCATGGGGAGAGTACTTCAACAATTTTGTTCCGGTATGGCTAGGCAACTTGACGGGTGGTGCAATCTTTGTTGCGGCAGCTTATTGGATGGCTTACCTGCGTAAAGAGCCTGCATCTATTCAGTCCGTGGACAGCATGTCCGGCAGCGGTATAAAGAAACACGCCTAAACCTATCTTATAGAACACTCCTTAGAATAGTCGAGGGGTGCTTTTTGCTGTATAGACAAATAAAATCCGCCGTGATGTATCCGAGTTCGGGGGAACGAAATCGGATGCACGGCGAATTTTAAAAGGGGGAGTGTTTCTAGGCTCTATTACCCCGACTTTGTAATAACGAAACACTTCATTATTGTTTAGTCTACTTTACGGAAGACAGCGGCAACTATAAAATATAAATAGATAGTAGAAATAGGGAGGACTCGGACGTGAAAGGTGCCACTTTTTTCTCAGCTACGGTAGAAGTTAGCCCTAAATAAGAGGTGAAGTATACTAATACTTTATCACGATAGCACGTCAATGCGTCTGCTTGCCCTGAACCCTGTTTTGGGATAATACTGGATGGAATAATGACACATATATTACAGGGGATGTACACTACTTATGAAGTTTTTACAGAATTATCCTAAAGAAGTTAAGATATTTTTAATTGCTAGTCTTATTAATGCAACGGGTAGTGCACTGATGTGGCCATTGGTTACAATGTATGTTTTTGATGAGCTTGGACGCAGCATGTCGGATGCCGGATTAGTGATTCTTATTCAATCAGTTGGAGGAATTGTGGGTCAACTACTCGGGGGCTCACTCTATCATAAGGTAGGCGTTAACCGGCTGATTGTTGGAGCGCTGGGCATGAATGCACTTGCTCTGTTCACTTTGCCGGCAGCAAGTAACAACTGGACGTTATTTATGGTCGCGATGGGACTGGTAGGGCTCTTTAATTCACTGTCCTTACCTGCGATTCAGGCATTTATCGGCTTTCGTTTTACGAAGCAGCGCGGAGAGCTGTTTAATGTTATTTATGTCGCTAATAATATTGGTGTAGCACTGGGTACGGCGTTAAGTGGTTTTTTGGCCGATATTTCTTATATGCTCAGCTTTGTGATGAACGGCGTAACTTCTGCGGTATTTGCGGTATTCTTTTTTGTATATCTTAAGAAAGTCGGAGGAGATTCTTCACAGGAGGTCGCAGAACACCAGAAGGTTGGTCCTGACAAACAATCTACCTGGAAGCTAATGGGGCATATACGAATTTATCTTTATATGGGTATTGCCTCGATGTTCCTACTATTAGGGAACTCTATCTGGAATACAGGGGTATCTCCGTTCATTATTTCTGAGGGCTGGCCTAAGAAGACTTATGGTTTTCTCTGGACACTTAACGGAATTCTCATTTTTGCAGCTCAGCCACTCGTAACAGTAATTAAACGCTGGTTCGCATCTACCTCAACGGCGCAAATGACAGTAAGTGCTCTATTTTATTTGGGTGGGTATGCTGTTCTTTTATGGATGCCGACTTATTCAGGTCTAGTGCTTGGGATGGTACTCGCTACGCTTGGGGAAATGCTGATATCTCCGGCCATGCCTTCCTTTATTTCGGATCATGCAGGTCGCAGTGCTCCTTTTTATTTAGGGCTAAGTGGAGGCATGGGGGCAGTCGGCAGGGTGATTGGACCCTACTTAATGGGTAGGTTATACGATAGTGGAGGCTTAGCGCCTACCGCATGGTTGGCATGTGCGATGGCATTGCTGTCCGTAGGATTCTTTATCGTTCATGCGTATATCAACCGCCGAGGAAATTCATTGGAGCGGTCAATAGGGTAGTTGAGAGTTGAGCATAGTGGATTCAAATGATCTACTGTGAATTCTATAGAGGTGCAAGGCAAGGGGTGTTCATCTTTATGAAACTTAGCAACAGGGATAGGTTTATAATAAGGTTCTCAGAGATTAAAGACGTGCGTGAACTGATTCATCTGGATCATATGATCTGGACGGAGAACACTAGCCCGGGGCCATTACTGTGGCGTTCCCAAGAGGATTATCTACTGAATGCTCCCCCGGGTTCGCAGCTAGTAGCGCTAAAGGATGACAAGCTATGCGGATATGTTGGGTTTGGCTGCCCTAGTCGAATGGAGAGTAACAGGCATGTGTGCGAGGTCAATATTGCTGTTCATCCGGATTATCAACGTTTAGGTATTGGCCGGCAGCTCATAGAGGCTATTAAGGAACATGCCGCGGATAACGCCATACGTAAGCTGCGTCTACGCGTATTATCCTGTAATGAATCAGCGCTTTCTTTTTATCGTAAATGCGGGTTTGTGGAAGAGGGACGTCTGCGGGAGGAGTTTTATCTTGGCGGTCGATATGTGGATGAAATATTTATGTGCTGCATGCTGACAGGAGGAGAAGGATATGGAGATCATCTCGCTTAATGTGGGGCGGCCGGTAACAGTGGATTATCGGGGGAAACCTTTGGAGACTGGAATTTATAAAATGCCTGTAGAAGGATCAGTTCAGCTAAATACCAATGGTTTTATCGGAGATGGTCAGGCGGATCTGAAACATCACGGGGGCCCTGATAAGGCAGTTTGTGCCTACCCCATCGAGCATTATCCCTACTGGGAGCAGCAGCTTGGGAAGAAACTGGAATACTCTGCCTTCGGAGAAAATATAACAACTGCCGGCTTATTGGAGACAGACGTGTGCATTGGCGATGTGTACGAAATAGGTACTACTGTGCTGCAGGTCAGCCAGCCACGTTATCCTTGCTTCAAAATCTCACAAAAGCATGGCCCGGCAGATCTCCCGGCTCAAGTGCTGGACACTAGATATAGCGGATTTTACTTGCGTGTGCTTCGTGAAGGAAAGATCTCAACCGGAGATGCGATTGTCAAAAAAGAAAGTGGAGCTGGCAGTGCGTCCGTGGCGCATGTACTACATTTAATGCAAGTAGGGCTGCAAGAGGAAGCTGCACTGGCAGTTCTAGCGGAGCTAGAAACTCTCTCCGCCGTAGTTCGGAACAAGTTTCGAAAACAGCTGGGTCTGCCGGAGAGTTAGACACTATCTACAAACCAAAATAAGCCTGGAGGCGTATGCCTTCCAGGTTTATTTCTATTTATGAGCTTATATGTGTTGCTTGTGTAGCCTAACTTAGCCGAGCAGCTGCCATTCACTACGCAATAAACCGTAAACGGCATGGTTGACGTAACCATCAGGCAGTTTCTCTGCCTGTCTAATCACACCCTCAAGAACAAAACCAAGCCGTTCCGGGATCGCCCGGCTGGAAACATTTCCGGTAGCGCAGCGAATTTCTACACGTTGCAGCTCCATTTCCAATAGTGCATAGTCCACTAGGACCCGACAGGCGCTGGTCATATAACCTTTGCCTTCATAACCTTCACCTAGCCAATAACCAATCCCTACGGAGCGGTTATGCCAGTCAATTTGATGATACCCAATGATGCCAGCCAGCTCGCCGCGAACCCAAAGTCCGGCGGTGAAGCCGCCATTTTCGGTGCCTTGTTTTGTAGCGTTTTTGATGAAATTAAGGCTGTGATCCTGTTCCGTAACGGCATCCACCCAAGGAAGCCATTGCCTAAGCCGTTCCCGCGAGCGCTCCACTAACGCGAATATGTGCCTAGCATGCTCAGGCAGGAGCGGCTTTAACATCAGCTCTTCATCGATGACATAATTAAACAAGCGGTTGCCTCCTTTTCGGCACAAGGCCTTATGTATGATTATGGATTATTTCTTATGATTATCATGCTACTCTATCGCCCGCAGAGAAGTCAAAAGGTCTAAAGATGCTAAAAAATGATCCTGACCTTGTGTCCCCTTTTATTGAACAATCTAGAGTTAACGGGTATATTAGTAGGAAACATGTTTATACAAGAAGTAGTGTAACACTACAGAATGAAAGGTTGATAGCTGTGGAGAACCGTACTACCCCCTCCAATTTTATTAAAAATGTTATTACCGAAGACCTCCGTACAGGTAAAGTAAAGGAAGTTGTCACACGCTTTCCACCGGAGCCGAACGGTTATTTACATATCGGACATGCCAAGGCGATCTGGATTAACTTTACACTGGCGGACGAGTTTGGTGGCAAGACTAATCTAAGATTTGACGACACGAACCCGGCCAAAGAGGATATGGAGTATGTGAACTCCATTCAGGAAGATGTAAAGTGGCTCGGTTATGAATGGGAAGAGCTGCGTTTTGCATCTGATTATTTTGAGGAAATGTACAAACGTGCCGAATTATTAATTACAAAGGGCAAAGCCTATGTCGATGACCTCAGTGCGGATGAAATTCGTCAATTGCGTGGAACGCTGACGGAACCAGGCAAGAACAGTCCGCATCGCGATCGTAGTATCGAAGAGAATTTGGATCTGTTCCGGCGTATGCGTGCAGGTGAATTCAAGGACGGTGAGAAGGTTCTTCGCGCCAAGATCGACATGGCATCACCGAACATTAACCTGCGTGATCCTGTAATTTATCGGATTACACATGCACATCACCATAACACAGGCGATAAATGGTGTATCTATCCAATGTATACCTTCGCTCATCCGTTAGAAGATGCTATTGAGGGGGTTACTCACTCCCTTTGCTCGCTCGAATTCGAAGATCAACGTCCATTCTACGATTGGGTTGTTGCTGAATGTGAGATGCCAGCAGTCCCTCATCAATATGAATTTGGTCGTCTGAATCTGGCTCAAACAATGACTAGTAAGCGTAAGTTGAAGCTGCTTGTAGACGAAGGACATGTGGATGGTTGGGATGATCCACGGATGCCTACGATTTCTGGTCTACGCCGTAGAGGATATACGCCGGAAGCGATTCGTAAATTCGTATATGAAGCGGGTATCTCTAAGAGTCAGGGTCTGGTGGACCTGCAAATGCTGGAGCACTTTATCCGTGAGGATCTTAAGCTAACTGTTCCGCGTACTATGGCTGTGTTACGACCGCTTAAGGTTGTTATCACCAATTATCCAGAAGGTCAAACAGAATGGCTTGAAGCGGAGAATAATACAGAGAATGAGGAAATGGGCGTACGTCAAATTCCGTTCTCGCGTGAAATTTATGTTGAGCGTGATGACTTTATGGAGAATCCGCCGAACAAATATTTCCGGTTGTTCCCTGGTAATGAAGTACGTCTGAAGCATGCTTATTTCATCAAATGTAATGAGGTTATTAAGGATGAGAATGGCGAGGTAGTGGAGCTGCATTGTACGTATGATCCAGAAACGAAAAGCGGAAGTGGATTTACAGGCCGCAAGGTAAAAGGTACGTTGCACTGGGTTGAAGCTAGCCAAGCGGTTCCTGCGGAATTTCGTCTATACGAGCCTCTGATTTCTGCTGAAGAAGCGGATGAGGCTGTGGAGGTTGAAGGTTTGGATTCCTCGGTAGAGAAATCGGAGCCTAGCTTCTTAGATCAGCTTAATCCTAAGTCCATAGAAATCCTGCAAGGGTTTGTTGAACCTGCGCTTAAGGATAGTGTGGCTCAGGATAAATTCCAGTTCTTCCGTCATGGCTATTTTAATGTGGATAGCAAATATTCGGCGCCTGGACATCTCGTATTCAATCTTATCGTTTCACTGAAGAGTTCATTTCAGCCTCCTAAACAAGGCTAAACAGATAAATTAATCAAAGTAACAACAAAAAGCAGGCTCAAACGTCCCGAATAGGTACGTTTGAGCCTGCTTTTGTTGAAAATATAAGAAAGTATAAGTTTTGCACTTATACTTCATGTCTTATATTTCTCGCTTAAACGCTTACCGTCCTTATAAGGACACCGAAGGCGTTTATACTTGATTATAATGCTTCGATGTCGAAGATCTCTTCATCTTCCTCTGAAGGGGGGCGATACCCTCCACGGTTAACAAAGAGCCACATGAAACCAAAGCCAAGCGTTCCAATAAGCGTCAAGAATACACCCGTCTGATACATGCTTTGTGCACCCAGATACTGATACATCCAACCTCCGAGAATACCTCCAATGAAACCGGATATCCCACTCCAGCTTAGGGTGTAGAGCGCTTGTCCGGAAGAGCGATATGGCCGTGGAATCAGGAGCATCGTCAATTGGGTACCTACATAGAAAAAGCCGCCGAACGTTATGCAGTGTAAAATTTGAATGAACACCACTTGAAGGGCAGTAGTCGCATCAGCCATAAACCACCAACGCAGAACGAACAAACCACTGACCAATGCAAGCCAGCCGAGCAGAACAGAAATTTTACGTTTCAGGAACCGGTCACAGAGAACGAATACGCCTACCTCCAAAATGGAGGAGAGGAATACGGCAAGACCAATCATTTTTTTAGAGCCGCCCAGATCCGTAATATACAAGGAAATAAATGTAGTGTTCATAGTGTTTGGAATGGATACCAGAATACCAAACAATAAAAAGCACAAGAAAAAAGGATTGAAAATCAGCTTACTTAAACCCTTATACGGCATCGGAGCTCTCATAATGGTATAGTTAATTTTGGGCAATACAAGAACGGATAGGATTGATGCACCTAGTAACGCTGTAAGCAGATAGGTCAAGATGGATACATCAGCCCAATCCAGGATAAAGCCGGCGACAATCGCAATCACTGCCCACCCTATTGAACCCCAAAGCCGGAAAGAACGGAAGCGCTGATTAGTTCCGTCAATATAGCTGAGAATCATCGTGTTGCTTTGAGCAAATAGTGGTCCTTGGAAGAAATAGAACAAAATAATGGCGTTGTAGATCGTTTCATATGTATTTGCTCGAAACATAAACTGTGAGAACACTAGCGTTCCGAATAACATTAGCAAAACGATACGCCGTATATTCTGAGAACGGTCTGTTAAGAACGCCCAAAATGGATTTGCAAATATGGATACTAGCGCTCCCATAGAGAATAAGACACCAATCTCTAATTTGTTCATCCCTACATCCAGCAGGTATAGTTGAAAGAAGCTGGTGAAGAGGACCATGGTTCCATATACAAAAAAATTGAACCATTTTAAAGACGTGATAGAAGATGGAATAACGCCTTTTCGCAAATGGTTCACTCCTTTCTCACTAAATATCTTGCCTGGAGTAGAGTGGCCAATAGTAGGCCCTTCTATCACTGTAACACGTGTTGAAAAGGGATACAAACACCCTTTTTTACTTTTTTACATTATTTTGGGTTTTATTTATGTTTGAGACGATAAGCGACAAAAAATGCGTGAACGCGTGCGTAGAAGGTACAAACGCTAAGTGTATCAGGCGTTATTTTGGCCTGCGACTATTCCCGCAGGATGGGAAATGACAAGGCAGTATTGTCTGATCGGCGCGTTTAACTTCAGTTTACATTCTGCAGATACGATGGGTGTAAGGCGAGAAAAATATGACTATGCTTTTCTCGTAGAGCTATTAAGAAAAGGGGAGTCATTGTCATGAAGAAATCCGAATCCAAGCGAAAGATGGCGCTAAAGCCGTTCATAACGCTACTAAGAGAAACCAAGCCTTCATACGGCTTATTGGCTATAGCCATTGCGTTAAGCATGATATCGACATTGGTCAGTCTGGTCATCCCGATGTTCACTAAGAACTTGGTGGATGGCTTCTCTCTGGCCTCCGTGAGCAAGCTGCAGATTGCGGGCATAGCAGCTGCGTTCATTGCGCAGACCATTGCGGGAGGGATCTCTATCTATCTGCTCAATTATGCAGGTCAGAAGATGGTTGCAGGTCTGCGGGACCGACTGTGGCGTAAATTTCTAGTTCTGCCTGTGGCTTATTATAATGACAACCGAACGGGAGAAAGTGTCAGCCGTATGACGAATGATACAGGGATCATTAAGACGCTGATTTCTGAACATCTAGCCAGCTTATTTACCGGTGTGATCTCCATTGTAGGTTCGATCTCAGTTCTGCTGTTTTTAAATTGGAAAATGACACTTGTTCTATTCACTGTTCTTCCACTTTCTGCGCTGATACTAGTACCACTAGGGCGGCAGATGTACAAAATTTCCAAGGGAATGCAAGATGAGACCGCCTCTTTTACTGCTACACTTAGTGGTGTTTTATCTGAGATCCGTCTGGTCAAATCCTCAGGCGCAGAGAAAAAAGAGTACGAGGCAGGCAAGACTGGAATTATGAACCTGCTTTCCTTTGGTATTCGTGAAGGCAAGATTAGCGCGATGATCAGTCCACTCGTCTCCTTTGTTTTTATGATGCTGCTTGTGGTCATTATCGGTTATGGTGGGATGCAGGTATCTTCCGGTGTCTTGACGGCTGGAGAACTGGTCGCCTTTATTCTTTATCTTATTCAGATTATTATGCCACTTACTCAACTGACTACGTTCTTCACACAGATTCAGAAAGCTAAAGGTGCCTCAGAGCGTATTATTGAGACCTTGGCAGCAGAAGAGGAAGTATATGAGGGACAGGAAGAGGCAAATGGCGCAGAAGGTCCGATCTCAGTAGAGGGATTAAGCTTTGGATATAAAAATGGTGAGAAGGTATTGAATGATGTAAGCTTTCAGATGCTTCCTGGTCAGGTGACGGCTATTGTCGGACCGAGCGGGGGCGGTAAGACCACGTTGTTCTCGTTGCTAGAACGTTTTTACGAGCCTCAGTCAGGTCTGATTAAGCTGGGTGACAAGCCAGTGTCTACATTCTCATTGCGTTCGTGGCGGAAGCTTATAGGGTATGTCTCGCAGGAAAGTCCACTGCTTTCAGGTACGATTGCTGAGAATTTAACCTATGGATTGGATCGTGACGTTAGCAGGGAGGAGATGCATGCAGCAGCAGCAATGGCTTATGCAGATGGCTTTATTGATGCACTTCCTGAAGGATATAATACGGATGTCGGCGAAAGAGGCGTGAAGCTGTCTGGTGGACAGCGGCAACGGATTGCTATTGCTAGAGCACTGCTGCGGAACCCGAAGATTCTTATGCTTGATGAAGCCACATCCAGTCTGGATAGCCAATCAGAAGCCGTGGTGCAGAAGGCTCTGTCCAATCTGATGAAGGGTCGGACTACGATTGTAATTGCGCACCGTTTGGCTACTGTTGTAAATGCAGAGCAGATTATTTTTATGGAAAAAGGTCAAATTACCGGAATGGGAAATCATGAGGAACTACTGGAAAACCATGAGCTGTATCGTGAATTTGCCACCCAGCAGCTACAGATGAATAACCCCGAGGTTCAGGACATTAAAGAGGAGGCTCCAGTGCTGCATGACAAAAATACTAGTAGTGGACGACGATCCGCACATCCGCGAATTGGTAGAAGTATTTCTGAGAGCTGAAGGAATGGATGAGATCTATGGAGCATCCGATGGACTGGAGGCTCTTCAGATTCTGGAAGGTAATAACATAGATTTAGCTATTATTGATGTAATGATGCCCAACATGGACGGCTGGGAGCTATGCCGGCGGATGCGCCACAACTATGATTTCCCGATTTTAATGCTGACAGCCAAAGGGGAAACCTCACAAATTGTAAAAGGCTTTGAGCTGGGTAGTGATGATTATCTGGTCAAGCCATTTGAGCCGGTTGTACTTATTGCGAGAGTAAAGGCGCTGCTTAAACGATATCAGATTTCGGCCGCGCAAAGTGTGACTGTAGGCCGATTGCGTATGAACCGCAAAACCTACGAGGTCTCCTCAGAGTATGGGGAAATCACCTTGCCACTTAAGGAATTTGAGTTGTTGTTTAAGCTGGGCAGCTATCCAGGGCAAACATTGACAAGAGACAGGCTGATCGAAGAAATTTGGGGTTATGATTTTGAAGGGAATGAGCGGACGCTCGATGTGCATATCAACCGTTTGCGTGAACGGTTCAATCAGGTTAACTATGGTTTTGTTATTCGTACGATCCGCGGACTAGGGTATCGGCTGGAGGCTGAGCATGAATCAGTTTAAGGAGATTCTTAAGCGGATTGGGATGACTCTTGTGTATTTCGGTGGCGTAGGGATTAGCTGGAGTGCAGCTTATTTCCTGATGAACTGGATATATAGCAGGGTTGGGCGTCCATCCTCGGAGTATGTTGTTCAATTAATCAGTGTGGTGGTCGGTATTGTGATCTTGTTCCTGATGGCATTATTAACCTCAAAGTTTTTTCGGGGCTGGGAACGTGTTTTCTATAACTCGATCATCGAAGGTTTAGGGCGTATTGCTAAGGGTGATTTCGATGTGGTGCTGGATAATAAAACGGACTACAGGGAATTCGGTGAAATTGTAGAGAGTATCAACGTAATGGCCAGCGAACTGAGCCAGATGGAGACTATGCGTCAGGATTTTATCTCCAATGTATCGCATGAAATCCAGTCTCCGTTAACCTCGATTCGGGGGTTTGCTCTTGCACTTCAGGATGAGACTGTAAGTGTGGAGAGTAGAAGGCATTATCTTAATATTATTGTGGCTGAGAGTACCCGTGTATCTGGGCTCAGTGATAATTTATTGAAGCTGTCCGCGCTTGAATCGGGCAATTTCCCGTTTGAAAGTCAGGTTTACCGTCTGGATAAGCAGCTTCGTGATACTATTCTGGCTTCTGAGCCACAGTGGCTGGAGAAAAGTATAGAGGTGGAGGCCGAACTGGAAGAAGTGAATGTAACTGCGGTAAAAGATTTAATGACCCAGGTCTGGACCAATCTTCTTCATAACAGCATTAAATTCACTCCCCAGAATGGATGCATTCATATCAAACTTCGAACGGTAGATGAGCGGGTAGAGGTGGAAATTCAAGATAGTGGGATTGGTATCTCTGAAGAAGACTTGCCTCGCATCTATGATCGCTTCTACAAGGCAGACAAAGCTAGAACAGCGAGCGGAGGTGGTAGTGGACTGGGCCTATCACTGGTTAAGAAGATCGTTGAGCTGCATAAAGGTAAAGTAACCGTGGCCAGCCGACCGGGTGAAGGAACGGCTTTTGTAGTGAGCTTGCCAATGCAAAAGAAATAAATCGGCAGTGTTTATGTAAATATGAATATTTACATAAACATGCAACAAAATCCGGCATGTCTTTACAATCTTCTACTATTCTAAATATAGAATAATAGAAAATTAAAAAGTCATCGGAGGATTATTCATTTTGAAAAAGAGAAAAGTTCGCGTATTTTTAACTAGTTCGCTTGCCGTATTATTGTTGAGCCCCAACCTAACGCAGGCAGCATACAGTGCTTCTGCTCAAACAACGTCTGAGTTCACGACGACAGCTTCTGAACATTCAGGCAAGTGGATGACAGGTGAATATCACGCACATACTTTTGAATCGAATGATGCTCAGGAGTCACTGAAGAGTGTCCTCGATGCTGCATTTGAACAAAATGGTTTTGACTGGATGGCACTGGCTGACCACCTTCGGGTATCTGACCGGGATGACGAAGGGGTGAATCTCCCCGGCGGCTCCATTCCGATGTCTCAAGGCATTATAGATTATCAGAATGAGAAAATTAAGAAGTTACAGGCAGAAGGCAAATACGCTGGTAAAATCATTTTTTCTGGCTTTGAGTGGGATATGCCCCAATATGATCATGCTGCGGTTGGGATTGTTACAGATCATCCAGGGTCTGCAGAAGCTTTGAAGGCCATTAATCAATTTGAATATTTATTTACTAATCGGGATGTAAGTATGTTCGATCCTGCAGATGTGGCTAAGTGGAGTGTAGCAGATAAGAGATCTTTTTCTACAAAAGAAGATACTCGCACAGCTATGAAATGGCTAAGTAGTCATTATCCAGATAGCTATGTCCTGATCAATCACCCCTCCAGAAAAAATGGTACAAGCTCAGAGCTTAAAATAGAGGATATCCGTGACTTTAACAATATCGATCCGAATCTTGTCTTCGGCTTTGAAGGTATGCTGGGCAATCAGATGGCGAGTGATCGGGGAGAGACGCCTGAGACTTACGGAGGTACAGACGTTAAGGTTGCACAGCTTGGAGGAATGTGGGACGCACTGCTGGGTGAGGGCCGCAGATTTTGGAATTTTGCTAACTCTGATTTTCATTTCAAAACAAAAAATGATCAATTTTCCAGCGGTTACTGGCCTGGTGAATATTCCAAGAACTATACCTGGGTGGATGGCTCCGATATTAACGCTGTCGTAGATGGCATGCGGTCAGGGAAATCCTTCTCTGTTTTTGGGGATCTCATCAACGCATTAGAGTTTAACGTGTCTGGAGATGGACAAGAGGAAGAAATGGGTGGCGAACTGGACGTAAAACAAGGCGACGACCTAGAGCTTACGATCCGTTTCAAAAGTCCACAGCAAAATAATAATGGCGACGCCGTTAAGGTAGACCATGTAGATTTGATCTCCGGTGAAGTCCATGGCAAGGTTGATCCAGGTACACCTGATTACACCAAAGCGACTAACGATACAACAAAAGTGTTGAAACGCTTCACAAGCGAGGATTGGACTACAGATTCCGAAGGCTACAATATTATTCAGTATAAGGTAGAGGCAGCGGACAAGGATCGTTATTTCCGGTTAAGAGGGACTAACCTTGGAACTGATGTTGCGGGAGAAACGGTTAACGGTGAACCGCAGATTGATCCAAAAAATAATACCGTCGATAACCTGACTCGTTTCAAAGAAATCAACGCCCGTAATTATAGTGATATGTGGTTCTATTCCAATCCGATTTTTGTGGATGTGGAGTCGTACAGCGATCAGCAGGCAGTTAACGATACTATGACTGCATTAGATCTAGGAGATACAGGTGCAGTAACTTCTGATCTAACGTTGCCTACCGAAGGCAAACACGGGACAAGTATTGTGTGGAAAAGCTCCAATCCGGTTTTAATGACGAACGAAGGTAAAATCATCTTCCAACCTAAGAAGGATACGAAGCTGACCTTAACAGCTACAATCCAGCGGGGATTGGCTACGGAGACGAAGGCTTTTGAAGTAACGCTAAGCGGAGATGATAGTATCACCCCATTGGCGCTTCATAGCACATTAAAGACTGAGAACGGACAAGCTTATTTAAGTGGTGACTGGACGAATCAGAGTGTTTCGGTAAGCGTGTATGCTAGCGTATATATTCCTGGTGCGGATGTATCCATTCATTTAGCGACTGATGTAAACGGAAATTTCCTGCCCTATGAAAATGGGAAAGTGGTTGAGATTTCGGAAGAAGGCCAACATCAACTGCAATTCAAGGCAACGGATTCTTTAGAAAACATGACAGCATTGCTGCTTGCTGTGAATATCGATCGTACAGCACCTGTGATTACCCTGAAGGGGGATAGCCGTCTTAGTCTGACCCAAGGAGATGACTTCAAGGACCCGGGCGCAGACGTTACTGACAAGGTTGGGATTGCAGGCTCTATCTTGGTGACAGGAACAGTGGATGTTCAGACTCCAGGAACCTATACACTGAAGTACAATGCGACAGATTTGGCTGGCAATGCGGCTACTGAGGTTGTACGCACAGTAGTTGTAACTGGTGGCACTAGCAATGGAGGGGGGGATAATGACGGAGGAGGCAACGGACCAGTTGCAACTCCAGCTCCTACCGCGACGCCATCTCCTACAGAGCAGCCTTCTACAACTCCGCGTGTGGAATTGGAGGTAAAAGCACAGCAGGGAGGAACGGGCACACTTAAAGACGTGGGCAGCTTTACGATTCCGGCTGGAGCGTTGTCTGGTAACGGCGAAATTGCCTTTTCGGTTATTGCTGCTGATGAGACGCCAGCAATGGGCGCTCTTCAGGCTGTGAGTACAGCAGTAGAGCTTACGAGTGACAAGGCAGGCATGCTCAATAAGCCTGTGGAACTTTCCCTCAATTACAATGCGACCAAGATTACATCGGGGCATAAAGCAGCTATCTACTATTACAACGAACAGCTTAAAAAGTGGATTTATGTTGGTGGTCAGAGTCAAACGGTTGGGACTATAACTGCAAGCTTAAATCAGCTTGCCAAATATGCTGTGTTTAATTATCAGGCTCCATCGATTACTGATTTGAATAATCATTGGTCTTCTACATTTACAGACCGTCTAATCGGAATGGGTGTTATGAAAGGGTATGAGGATCATACCTTCCGTCCGAATGAGGATGTCACTTGGACACAGTTCGCTTCTATGATTGTACGAGCGCTTGGTTTGCAATCAACAGGTAACACAGTGAAATTCGCGGATCAAAGTGCGATTCCAGCTTGGGCTGCAGATGACGTAGCAGCGGCGGTAAATGCCGGAATCCTTCGTGGATATGATGTAAACGGCAAAATGTTCTTCGAGCCTTCAGAAAAGATTACCCGTGCCGAAATGTCAGTTATGCTCGCGAATGCTTTGAAGGCTAATACCCATAAGCAAACGGATAAAGAGGGGGACTTCACGGATCTTTCCTCCATTCCACAATGGGCGCAGGCATCTGTAAAAGCGGGAGTTGAAGCGGGTATTTTGGGTGGATTCGAGGATAACACATTCAGACCTGAGAACAATGCTACCAGAGCGGAGGCAGCAACGACGCTTTACAAGCTGCTCGAAGCTCTATATCTATAATAGTGGATGGCGAAGGCTATCCTTTAATCTCTAAATGAAACGCCGCTTTTCCCAGATGGCTTGGGGAAAGCGGCGTTTTTAATGAGACGGACTAGCCTCCAATTTGAGACATACGCCGAGCCGTCGGCGTGTGGCTTTGTGCTTTTTTCTCCAAGGCTAATGCCATTTCGTGGTTATGTGGCTTGTTACCCAGAGCTTTGCGGAATAAGGCCTGCACTGCTGCGGGATCGCTTATTAGGGGACGGACATTGTACTCATCTTCCCAATACAGACAAGCTTTGATATGGCCATCTGCTGTTAGTCTTAGACGATTGCAGTTATCGCAAAAGTGATCGCTTACGGGATGGATTAATCCGAACGTTCCTTGCGCTCCAATAACCCGCCGATTCTGGGAAGGGCCATTACCAGATGGCATCTCAGCTTCCTCGGTTTCCCAACCAGCTGCAGTGCAAGCTTCTATTACAGTTTCCAGCGGCAGATAGGATTGGCGCCAAGAATCAGTAGCACTTCCTATGGGCATATATTCAATAAAACGTACATTTAGTGGACTGTTCAACGTAAGGGAGATGAAGTCTTTGATCTCGTCATCATTAATCCCTTTCATCAATACAACGTTAAGCTTGATCGGCTCCAGCCCGGCAGCTTGTGCTGCCTCGATCCCCTTTAGTACCTTGGAGACCTCACCACCGCGTGTAATCATAGAGAAGCGATCTTGCCGTAAAGAGTCCAGACTGATATTCACTCGTGACAGCCCGGCATCTTTTAGCAGCGCTGCTTTAGCTGGAAGCATTAATCCGTTTGTAGTCAGTGAAATATCGTCGATCCCCGGAATGGCGGATATCATAGTTACTAGCTTCTCCAGGTCTTTGCGTACAAGAGGTTCTCCACCTGTTAGGCGTACTTTGCGTAGTCCAAGGGGGGCTAGCGATTCCACAATGGCGGTGATTTCCTCATAGCTCAGAATCTCGTCCTGCGGCTGGAATTCCATCCCTTCCGCTGGCATACAATAAATGCAACGCAGGTTGCAGCGGTCGGTAACCGAAATGCGGATGTAGTCATGTAAACGTCCAAAAGGGTCCGTCAGCGGCTCCATAGCGTTGCTCCCTTCATTTGTTGGTGTTTTGAATGCTTACCGCCTTAAGAGGAGGCGAAGGTGTTTATACTTGTTTAGAATTTTAAAGATCGTTCGCGGGTACGTCAATGAGCAAACTATTGAACGGGTTAAACTCCCCCTATTTGAATAAGGAGGGTTCTGATTTAATTGCATAATAATGGACAAACTAAATAGAATGACAAAGCCGAAATAGACTTACGAAAATGTGACAAAAGTACGACAAATGAAGTAATTAGTCATAGAATGCTCACGGAAAGCGTTTTTAATATCCGATATAATCTAGGTGCGGATTACTTTTACGTTCACTTTTGCGAAAACAGAAAGGATACCGGAAATTGCACGTCGATCATCGGTGTGTGACCGGGAAACCCAATGAGGAGGATTTGCAAAATGACTATGCAAACTGTTCCATCGCTCGCCGTGCCGGAGGCATTTAGCCATTGGTTGGAAAGTCGGGGATTAATATATCAGCTTTTAGTGGATTTTTTGGGTAGAAAACCATCACTCTCACTTGTGGCTCAGTGGAGCCGTAATCGCAAGATGAGTGTTGCTGCAGAGATGACGGAAGGCGGACGGGAACTGAAGCGCTATCTGAGTCAGGAACCGAATAAGCTACCCCATATATGTGAGAAAGAGACCCAAGAGTATAAACGGCTTATGCACGAACAGACAGTGAGCTCTTTTAAATTACGTGAAGCTGCAATTCTGGGTCGTTCTGAAGATTTCTGCAACGTGCTTGCTGATGTGTATACTTCCGCAGGAATTGTATTTAACAAATGTAATGGTGAAGCTGATGATCATATTGCTATTGAGCTGGAATTTATGGCAGTAATGCATGAGCGGATGTTGTACAATAGCTTCTCAATTAGAAGTGCTATGGATCTACTTGATATTCAGGTAGCCTTTTTGGAAGATCATTTACTGCAATGGACTCCACAGTTCTGTGAAAAGTTAAATGGAGCAACGAATAGTACGTTGTATTTGGGACTTTCCCATATGCTGGCTGAATTTCTACCCCTTGATCTGCAGATGCTGCGTTCTTGGAGAGCTTCGCTGGAGAGCAGTGCAACAGCTATGGTATAACAACACTATAATACAGAGCCCGGCCTATAAATTAGGTCGGGTTTTTCTTGCTATGGAAGTGTAAATAGTGATTTAAATGGAGGTATAAGTAAAAAAGAAGCTGCTCCATAAGTAGTATTCACTACTTTGGAGACAGCTTCTTCATTTAGCAGGTGTACTTGATTCGCATCAAGTGTTCTAGTCAATTACCTTTTTACTGCGGAATTTCATCAGGAATTCATACACTACTGGCACTACTACAAGTGTCAGCAGCGTGGAGCTGATCAAGCCGCCGATAACGGTAACGCCTAGCCCTTTGGAGATGATCCCTGCACTGTTTTCAAGTCCGGTAACCAGTGGCAGCAATGCACCAATCGTTGCAAGTGCAGTCATCAGGATTGGACGTAAACGTGTGCCACCTGCTTCAAGCAAGGCTTGACGTGTGGTCATTCCTTCTTTTTCCTTATGAATAACGCGGTCGATGAGGACAATGGCATTCGTGACTACGATACCAATCAACATCAGCGCACCCATGAGGGAGGAGACGTTTAAGGTTTCCCCAGCGATCAGAAGGGCTACGAGTACCCCGATAATGGTGAAAGGAAGTGAGAACAGGATAGCAAATGGAGCTAATCCACCGCCAAACGTAACAACAAGCACGAAGTATACGATGGCAATAGCAGCCGCCATAGCAATACCTAATTGACCAAATGTGTCATTGATCTGCTCGGTTACACCACCGAAGCTAACCGTCACGCCATCAGGTAATTCCATAGCATCTATTTTTTCCTTCACGAGGTTTGAAGCACTATTGACGTCACTTGAAATAATCTCGGCAGTGACATCCACCTTCATCTTACCGTCCATCCGAGTAATCGAGTCAGGGGAAGAGCCGTTTTCAATTTTAGCGACTTGCCCGATTGGCACAGAAATGCCTAGTGGTGAAGTCAATGTAGCTTCTTCCATTTCTTTAATACTCTTATACGTTTCTTTATCTGTTTCGATATAGACTTTGTAGTTCTTTCCATCCATTTCCACTTCTGTGAGTACTGGACGTGTGCCTGCAGGAGCGAGCTTCATCGCAATTTGTCCCGCTGTAAGTCCAAGGGAGCTAAGCTTTTCTTGATCGGCTACAATCGTATATTGATCGTAAGCTTCTTTGAGACTTGTTTCTCCATCTTTGAAATTAGTGGTGTCAGCCTGTACGATCTTGGCGATCTCATCCGCTACCGGCTTAATTTGATCTAGTTCGTCTCCGAATACATTCACGGTTAACGTGCTTCCACCCATACCTCCGCTCATCATCGCGGACATATCGCCCCACACACCATCTGGGACTTCTGCGGTTAAGCCTTCGATCAACTTCTCTTTTACATTTTCGAAATCAGGAGTATTACTATCGTAAACGATGAAAAAGAGTCCTGAGTTGCTGGATCCACCCATACCCATCGGGCCGCCGCCACCAATGGAATATTGCATTTTATCTACATGCTGTTGCGCTAAAATATATTTCTCAGCTTTCAGGCCTTGTTCTTGAACTTCTTCAGTTCTTTGTCCAGCCTTCGGTGAGTAGGTTAGCATAACCGTTTTATCTTCTTGGGAAGGCATAAAGCTAACGCCGATAGGCTTGATCAGGAACAAGCTGCCCGCAAGGAGGAGAACCGCAACTCCGAACGTAACGAGCTTATGAGAAAGACACCAGTTCAGAATTTTTTGATAACCGGCAGACAATCTGTCTGGTTTCTCACTGTGCGTTTTCTTTCCTTTCAATCCATTGCGGAACAAGGAGTGAGCCATTGCAGGCACTAGGGTAATCGCAACCACCAATGAAGCGAGCAGGGCGAAGACCATAGTTAAAGCGAAAGGCAAGAATAGCTCTCCAACCATACCGCTTACTAGAGCAAGCGGTAAGAATACCGCGATGGTTACAATCGTAGAGGACATGATGGGTACGAACATTTCACGAGTGGCTGCACTGATTAATTCCCGGCCTTTTAGCTTCTCGCCAGATAACGAGAGTCGCCGGTATATGTTCTCTATGACTACAATCGAGTCATCGACTACCCGTCCAATGGCAACGGTCATCGCACCAAGGGTCATCATATTAAGCGTAATGTCCATTTGACGCAGACATAACACTGCGATCAGCAATGATAAAGGAATAGAGATGATAGAAATGATTGTCGAACGAATATTCCGCAGGAAGACCAAAATGATAATTACTGCGAAAAGGGCGCCAAATACAGCTTTGGACAACATTGTATTTACGGAGTCCTCAATCGGCTTACCTTGGTCAAGCAGAACTGTAAGGTCGATGCCTTTATATTGGGCTTTTAACTCTTCAGTTTTGTCCTTAACACCATTTACGACATCTACAGTGTTGGCATCGTTGGCTTTGACAATCTGGATACCGATCGATTCTTTACCATTCGTACGGGAGATCGATTCAGAATTACCAACAACCTCAATTGTAGCAAGCTCTCCCAGCTTCACGGTTGGCAATCCCATATTTGCAGCTCCGCCAGCAGCGCCTGCATCAGCAGCGCCAGCTCCAGGAGCCCCAGCGCCAGCTGCACCAGTTGGCATAACTGGAATGGTCACATTTTTAAGATCTTCAACGGTGGTGATGTTGCCATCCACGACAACTGCCTTTTGAGCTTTGTCCATCTCGAACAGTCCTAGTGGAACACGGAGGGAAGAGCCTTGAATGATCCCTTTAACCGTATCTTCGGTCAGTCCGTATTGCTTGAGCTTCTCTTGATTGAACTTAAGCGAAACTTCTTTGACGTATTGTCCAGAGATTTGAATAGAAGCAACACCCTCAACATCTTCAAGGGCAGGGCGAATATCGTTCTCGGCAATACGGGTTAGTTCCTCGAGATCTTCTGAATCCCCATTCGATAAACTAAGGGAGACGACAGGCATTGAGCTAAGGCTAAAACGGGAAATGGAAGGCTTTTGCACATTGTCTGGCAGTGAGACTTCATTTAGCGACTCGCGAACTGCTGCTGTCGCATTATCCAGATTCGTACCATAATCGAACTCAATTTGGATACTGGAGGCATTCTCCAGAGAAGTAGAGGTGATCGTTTTTACACCATCCACATTACGTAGCTTCTGCTCCAACGGTTTACTGACATCATTAACGACGCCTTCTGGTGCAGCCCCCGGATAAATAGTTGTTACGCTAAGATAGGGTATACTAATATTAGGTAAGGTTTCTTGCTTCATTGTCAGCCCGCTATACAAACCGGCAAATACAATAATTATCGTCAGAAGCCAAATGGCAAATTTGTTCCTGAGCGAGAAATTAATTAAGCTTTTCATAAGTGTTGTTTCTGCTCCTCTCGGGCCTTTTCTTTACGAAATAGGGCGCCATTTTGAAAATTTATAATACTCGCTATCCATGTTCTTCTCTCTCACAAACTCTTTATAGAGCAATTAACGAAATAAGCATGAATGATTTGAAAAAGAGGTAACCAGCTTCCTCAATTCTTCCAATGGTGTAGTGAGCTCTGAGCAGGATTGGAGGTTAGACAACATCCCCTGTATGATTGCTTTGCGTGGGTGTGGTAAGAGGACTTCGCCTTCTAGAATGTTTAGCGATTCCAGCAAATCGGCTGACTCTTCGGGTTCTATACTATCTAATTTACTGACCACAGTCTTCATGTCCTTAATGATCTGCAGTGGATTCTTGCGCTTGCTCTCCTCATTCTCCTCCATCCAGCTTGCAAGAATAGTAGAGTTGATGAGAGGAGCCTGCTTACTTGTAAGAAGTCCAGCTACAATAATATCTAGCAGATTCATTAGATGATCAGCCATAACGGCAAGGGACAAATGGGTATCCTGACGAAAAATAACCGCAATATATGACTTGATTAGTCCATGACCTACAATACATAAATCTCCGGTATAGGGAACGATGTCTTTTCCATAAAGGGTCTCCATCTTCACCTGAAACCAGCGCAAGAAGGAAGCATTGTTTCTACGCAGCCATTCCGGTACTTCAGTATCAAATCCTTTTCCGGCAACTTCCTGAATCTGACGCTGTAAGAACTCACGTAATTCGTACACATGACTCAGTAGAATTTCTATTTGATTCCTAAGCTTCTCACGCGGTGTTCTTTGGGTTTCTTGTTCTTCACGTAATAAGGGATCACGAATCATTCGGTAACAATAGAGAAAAATACTGCGTTCCAGTTCTTCTTTGGATTTGAATACTAGATACAAGCTTCCCTTCGAAATTCCGCATAATTCGGCGATCTCTTGCATGGACGTGGAAGAAGAGCCTTTCACAGCGAATAACTGCATGGCGATCTTAATAATCTGTTCCTGCTTGTCCACAGTTTTATCGCTCATTGGGGGGATAACCTCCTTTCTGACTACCCAGTTCTATAATTGACTAATTGGTCAAAATAATTATATTCGATCCATCCTGTCATTACAAATTTCAGAACAGAAGGGTTACAGTTTTGTTGTAAATAGATTTTTACACAGTAATTGTCTAGGAAGATATAGGTTCTTCATGTAATATATAAATGTGTCATTTTGGTGTTGCTTTTATGAATAAGAAGGTAGGTACAATATGAGAAGAGGACTTCAATCTATAATTATTATTGGGGCTTTCATAGCATTTTATTATTTTGGTTTTGGTATTTTTGGGAGTACTGCTGGAACGATTATTAGTATTTTCTCCACACTGACAGTCGTTTCAATTAGCTTAGCTATTTTTATGGAGAACCGTAATCCTTCTACTACAATGTCATGGATTCTTTTGCTTGCGTTGATCCCCGTGCTCGGTTTGGTCTTTTATTTTCTATTTGGACAGAATGTATTTAAACGTCGTAAATATGATAAAAAAGCACAAAGAGATCTTATGGCCTATGAGCGGATTGAGAATGATGCTTTGCGTACGCATCAAGATTGGTCGGTCTTTGACCCCTCGCGTCAAAAACTATTATTATTATCCAAGACTCTAGCACGTACTCCTATTTCCTTTGCTTCAGAGACGCGCATCCTAACCAATGGTGAAGAGACGTTTGGGACATTACTGCTAGAGCTGCGACAAGCGAAGCACCATATACATATGGAATATTACATCTTCCGTGCAGATCACATTGGAACGCGTATTCAACAGATTCTGATCGCGAAGGCGCGTGCGGGAGTGTCTGTCCGATTTATGTATGATGCTGTAGGTAGCTTTCAACTCTCCAGAGCCTTTTTGAAGGAGTTAGTTGACGCTGGAGTACAGGTGGCTTCATACGGTAATTCCACCTCCTTTTTCTCTAGCCGGGTCAATTACCGGAATCACCGAAAAATCGTCGTCATCGACGGTGATGTCGGGTTCATGGGTGGACTCAATGTGGGCGATGAATATCTAAGCCGTAGCAAAACTTATGGATTCTGGCGTGACACCCATATGTTAGTTAGAGGTGAAGCGGTACGGACGATGCAAATCATCTTCTTACAAGATTGGATGCATACTACAGGTGAAAAAATACTGGAGCAGGATTATCTCACACCACAGCTACACTTTATGACAGGGGACGGAGCAGTACAGATTATTGCGAGTGGACCGGACAATGAACGCCGTGCACTCAAAAATATATTTTTCTCCATGATCACCTCAGCTGAGAAATCAGTTTGGATTGCCAGCCCTTATTTCATTCCTGACGAGGATATCCTGACTGCGATACGTGTAGCGGCTATATCTGGTCTAGATGTTCGCTTGTTATTCCCTGCTAAGCCGGATAAATGGATTCCGTTTCTGGCTTCGCACTCCTATTTCCCGGCATTGCTGGAGGCTGGAGTGAAGATTTATGAATACGAGAAGGGCTTTATACACTCTAAGCTGTTGATCGTGGATGGTGAAATAGCGACCATTGGTACGGCAAACATGGACATGCGGAGCTTCCATCTTAACTTTGAGGTGAATGCATTGCTGCTTCAGACAGAGAGTGTTACACGAATCGTTGCTGATTTTGAACGGGATTTATTGTCCACCACTCAGATTGTGCATGAGACCTTTATGAATAAACGTATGGTGGTACGTATTCTGGAATCAGCTGCCAGATTAATGTCCCCACTGCTATAACCTCATTACAGATTAAACCACCGTAGAGGGTGTTGCCTTCTCTACGGTGGTTTTTGTTTAAAAAGTAGTAAAGCCCAGGTTGGTTTGCAACCGGAACAGAATGTACTTGTACCAGGTCACATCGCTCTGATAGGCTTCGAAAGGTAAAGTGAATGCATGGCCCTCGTTATTCCACAGCCGATTAAAGTAGGCATCCATGTCTTTGAACAGCGGTTGATCTCGCTTCATAGAAATCCACAGATCATTCTCGAGATTGTAGTCATCTAGATTGCGTGTGGTGAAATTGGTGGAACCGCCAAGAACGATGGAGCTGCCGGTTTGTTTGGCGATAAAGAGCAGCTTTGGATGATATTGCTCTTTGGTCGTATTGTACCAACGAATAGAGATTTCGCCGTTCGTGCGTTTGTTCAGATCCATGGCAACTGGGCGGTTGGGGATCCCGATTTTATCGCGTCCGAAAGCGTTCTGATTTGGATCTAGGATTAGGTTTACTTTAGCCCCGCGTGAAGTAGCCTCTACCAACGCATCCAGAATGGCATCATCAGCAAGGTAGAACATCCCCATCCATACGTTATCCCCGTTCTGGGCGGACCTAATGCCTTGCAGCGCATATTTGTATACCTTTCCTTCTGTTAAATAGCGAACCTCCAGAGGTTCCGTTGACGGTAAGCTCTTCTCTTGATTGAAGCTGGGCTTATGAAGCAGCAAAGGACCTGCATCTGAAAGATTGACTGCCGCCTGCTCGGTTTGGAGAATATCAGCAATAATTGGACCCTGCACCTCCAAAGCAATATTGGAGTGGTAGGCGCTGGCATCGTGAACATTTCCAGAGGAAATTAATGCGGTGTTCTCACTAACAATTACTTTACGATGGTTCGCCTTTACATTAAGTAGCTTCAGATAAGATCGAGCGGTAATATCCGGTCCGCCACTGGCCATAAGATTAGGGATAAAGCCTTTACCGGATTGCCCGAACCATTGAATGAAGGTGCGCCAGACGGCTGAATAAGCAGGGGTAGAATCTCGCAGCGCATTAACATCGGTCATAATGACTCGTATCCCTACAGCTTTCATTTCTTCCAGAAGATGATTGGGTGCTGAGTTGTAATTGGTATTGACCTCATCGGTAATGAAGACAATCTCCATTTCGGGATAGGCTTTCTTTTGTGAGATTAACTTATCTGTCAGCATTCGACTGACAGGAGGGAACGACTGATCCTTATGGGTATAGTCATTAAATAGGAAGAGGTCAATGACTAAGAATTCTCTAGATTCTTCGATAATCTGTAGAATTCTCGGAAGAATTTCACTCTCCTGCTTACCTGTGTCCGTACTGTCTGGATAGGTTAAGTCATGCCAGAAGGATACGGTATTCACTTTGTATATGGGACTTTCATAGGAAATCCCTGCGGGTAGAGGTTTATGTGTCTGGTATATCATGACGCCGATTAACCAGAGAATTAAAATAACGAAAACCCATATCACTCGTTTGCTGCGGCGTGAAGAAGTACGTTTCTTTGACGTACGAATATAGGATTGATCTTGAATCGTTTGTGGCTGAACGGGTTGTTCGCGATCTGATGTCATCGGTAGTTCCTCCTGAAAGTATTGCAGAGCACTTTCTATAAGTTAATATGCTCCAGCATGTTACCAACCTATTAACACTTAGTGGGGAGAAATGAAGCAACCCTCGTATTTCACTCACCTCATATTGTAAATTCATCTGAAGGGATATGTTATAATAAGTGTAGCTTAGGAATAGGAGGAACGGAGCATGAATCATACGCCAGAAGAGGCCGGACCATATGATGCGAATAGGCAGTCTGGCGCGGATCATGGCAATGGCCTACCAATTGTAGAGGTTTCGGACAAGAATTCTTTATTGCCTGCATCAAGGACAGGTGAACGCAAAATAGAGCATGTACGCCTTTGTCTAAATGAAGAAGTTGGTGGCGTTGGTGTGACTACGGGGTTTGAACATTACCAATTTCGGCATAATGCTCTTCCAGAGCTGAATTTCGATGATATATCATTGCAGACTACGTTCCTGGAACGTGAGCTGCGTACACCACTGCTGATCAGCTCGATGACAGGCGGCAGTGCAGCTACAGGAGCCATCAATGCACGACTAGCAGAGGCAGCGCAGCGTCGTGGATGGGCGCTGGGGGTTGGTTCTGTGCGAGCGGCGGTGGAGCGCTCTGAGCTAACCGAAACCTTTTATGTACGGGACAAAGCACCTGATATACCGGTTATCGCTAATATTGGCGCCGTACAGCTGTCCTATGGTTTCGGGATTGAGGAGTGTCGCCGGGCTGTGGATATTGCTGGTGCAGATTTTCTTGTACTGCATCTCAATGGTCTTCAAGAGGTCTTCCAACCGGAAGGGAATACTGGCTTTGCTTCCTTACTATCGCAGATAGCAAAAGTATGCCGTGCACTTGAGGTTCCTGTAGGTGTAAAAGAAGTCGGCTGGGGCATTGACGGTGATACAGCAGCACATCTTTATAATGCAGGGGTAGCTTTTGTTGATGTAGCGGGTGCAGGTGGAACATCATGGAGTCAGGTCGAGAAGTTTCGGAGTAGAGACCCTATACGGCGCGCAGCGGCTGAAGCTTTCGCAGACTGGGGTACTCCAACCGCAGATTGCATTGCAGAGGTACGTGCTGTCTCCCCGAAGGGGGCATTGATTGGCAGCGGCGGCTTGAAGCATGGTGTGGATGCGGCGAAGGCATTGGCCCTCGGTGCTGATTTAGCAGGCTTTGGACGCAATCTTTTAGGACCGGCAGTAGATTCTGAAGAGGCGCTAGATGCTGCACTGGCTCAGGTAGAGCTGGAGCTTAAGATAGCAATGTTCGGCATCGGAGCTCCCGATTTAGCAACTTTACGTGGGACTTCCCGTTTAATACGTAAATAAAAGTATATGGTAAATATAGAAGTGAGGAAGTGAAAAAAGATGATGATTAAATTGGTTCATATGGATGAGTCTGCTTTTCAATTTTTCTTAGGTCAAGCTACTCGTGACTACGCTGAAGATAAGATTAAAGCCGGCGCTTGGGATCCTGAAATCGCGATGAAGCTGTCTGAGGAAGCTATAACACAGTCACTGCCCAAAGGATTGAACACAGATGGCGCTTATCTATACTCTATAGTAGAGATAAGTAGTGATAGCCAGGTGGGATATATCTGGTTTAATGTAAGTGAAGGCCGCAGTGGTCGAGAGGCTTTCATTTATGATTTCTACATTTTTGAACCGTATCAGAGCAAAGGTTATGGCAAGCAGGCTATGATCGCACTTGATGAAGAAGCCCGTGAGATGAACGTCACCAAAATCGGGTTACATGTCTTCGGTCAGAACAATCGTGCATTTGAGCTGTATAAAAAAATGGGATATACCGTAACCGACATTACGATGTCTAAAGATCTATAATGCTATCCGTGGAGACCTCGAAAGAGGTCTTTTTTGTGTTGTTCTAAGAAAACTAATGTAAATAATTGTGATAAATATATTTGAATTAGGAGGAATAGAAAAATATGATTATTAAATAAATTCCTAAAAATGGATTCAGCTATATGGAATATTGGAAGGGGGATTAAGGTGAGACCAAGGTTTGTATTACCAGCGGCTTTATTTGTAGCTGCAATACTGTTACTGGTTAGTTGCAACCGTGGGGATTTGCCAGGGAAAAAGCAATCTGCGTCGGGGCAGGTTCAGGCAAGTCCGGTTGCGCCGGTAGCCTCTTCAAAGGTAGCGGAAGAACAGCTGGAAGCGGCGTTGTCTCCATTGACAGTGGAACAAAGATTAGAGGATTTTGATTATATGTGGAAGATTATTGAGGAGAACTACCCTTTCCTAGAGGTAAATAAGCGTCTAAATGGAGAGGATTGGCTTGCGAACAAAGAGGAGTACCGCAATAAAATTGCAGCCGTGAAGACTGATGATGAGTTTTTGAGGCGAATGAGATTCGTGCTTAGCAGGTTAAATAATGGGCATACGAATTTTATATCTAAGGAAGAATACCCCTGGTTTCTAAACACCTATGTTCAGGCAGGTTTTGGTTATGAGCCTTGGATCAACGTGTTTCAACAGCCAAATGTATTGGCTCGTTACAACCAGAAACTTTTAGCGGAGCAGCAGCAAAGCACTAATGAAAGCAATAATGATTTAAATAGTGGTGAGGCGGGGAGTCAGACAGGAAAGACTTCCGGAAATGTAAAGAAGGTCATTATAGAGCCTGAAGAAATTGCGTATCTAGGCATGCGAAGCTTTGGCGGCAATCTCATGGAGATGGATAGTTCTGAGATTCGTGATTTTTTAATAGAAGTAAAAGACTATAAGACACTAATTCTAGATATCCGCGGAAATGGGGGAGGAAACAGTAATTATTGGAGAATTTATATTGCTCCTCTACTGATTAATAAACCTATCGAATACAATACATACTTACTTTATACAAGAGGCAACTATGCTGAGACCTTTATGCAGGCACGTCAGATCACTGCGGGGCAACAACCTATTTCCGGCATTAAAGACGAGCAGCTACCCAATCTGCCATCTGAAGCCTTAAAGATGTTCAAGACATATAGTAAAAATACAGATGTAGTAATCCCTCAAAAATCCGTTGGTTTTAAAGGGAAAATCTATTTACTAGTAGACAGCTCTGTATATTCAGCATCGGAAGGTCTTGCAGCATTTGCGAAAGGTACCGGGTTTGCAACGGTTGTAGGCAGCAGAACAGGTGGAGATGGACTAGGGATGGATCCGCTTGTCGTTGCATTGCCTAATAGCGGTTATGTGTTCAGGTTTTCCTTTGAGATGGGTCTGAACTCTGATGGAAGCTGCAACGAGGAAGTGAAGACAGTCCCTGATGTGGAGGTTGATCCAGATACTTCTAAGCCCCTATTGGATCAGCCGGCGGTGCAAAAGGTATTGGAACTTGCTAAATCCCATTGAATTGGACGCACTTTGGATAAGGCTGGATAGACACATCTGCAACACATCCGGTGTTGCTGGAGAATATGTTCTAATATATAATGGTTTAGATCGTATTACTTATTCGGATGATCAATTTAGCTGAAAATAGGAGTTGTCATATAAATGGCTTTGAAAGCGGGAATCGTCGGTCTTCCTAACGTAGGAAAATCCACATTGTTTAATGCAATAACGCAAGCGGGAGCAGAATCCGCAAACTACCCTTTTTGCACGATTGATCCTAATGTTGGTGTCGTTGAAGTTCCGGACGAGCGTCTTGATAAACTGACTGAGCTGGTACAACCTAACAAGACTGTACCTACTGCTTTTGAATTTGTTGATATCGCTGGTCTTGTACGCGGGGCAAGTAAAGGCGAAGGACTAGGCAACAAGTTCCTAGCTCATATTCGCGAAGTAGACGCTATCGTTCATGTCGTTCGTTGTTTTGAAGATGAGAACGTTACCCACGTGGATGGAAAAGTAAATCCGATCAGCGACATTCAGACCATTAATTTGGAACTGATTCTTGCTGACATTGAGAGCATTGAGAAGCGGATTGAGCGTTCCCGTAAGAACATCAAAGGCGGCGACAAGAAATACGCTCAAGAGGTTGAACTGCTTGAACGCGTCAAAGAAGTGCTCTACGAAGATAAACCTGCACGTAGTATAGAATTGTCCGATGACGAGAAGGTTATTATCCGTGATCTTCATTTGTTAACATTGAAGCCTGTGCTGTATGCTGCGAATGTAAGTGAAGAAGAAGTAGCAAGTGCTGAGAATAATCCTTATGTGCAGCAAGTGCGTGAATTTGCAGCAACTGAAGGTGCTGAAGTTGTTCCGATCAGTGCTAAAGTAGAAGCTGAAATTGCCGAGCTTGAGGGCGAAGATAAAGCGATGTTCTTAGAAGAACTTGGGCTAGAAGAATCTGGTTTGAACCGTTTGATCAAAGCGGCTTACAAGCTTCTAGGCTTGTATACGTATTTCACAGCAGGCGTTCAGGAAGTTCGTGCATGGACCATTCGTAAGGGAACTAAAGCACCCGGCGCTGCTGGTGTAATTCACACAGATTTTGAACGTGGATTTATCCGTGCTGAGGTAGTGGCTTACACAGATCTTTTGGCAGCAGGCTCTATGAATGGTGCGAAAGAACGTGGTCAACTGCGTCTAGAAGGAAAAGAATATTTGGTGCAGGACGGCGACGTTATGCATTTCCGTTTTAACGTTTAAGAGGACTGAAGCGTACTAATGATAAGAGGGTCATCTCAGTCGGTAGAGGGTATCTACTGCTGGGATGGTCCTTTTTAAAATATAAGTCATTTATTAAGGGATTTACGCGTACAGAACTGTAGCCATTTCACAATATCTTTGGTATAATATAAAGTCGTATATCTATTTTTATGACATATGTTTTAATGTCTTTATTTGCGAATTTGAAATTGAACTAGGAGAGGTGAATTCCCTTGTTGGACCGATTGCAATCCCTGGCGGACCGCTATGAGAAGCTCAGTGAACTGCTTTGTGATCCGGATGTTGCAAACGACAGTAAGAAACTGAGGGATTATTCCAAAGAACAATCAGACCTACAGCCTGCATTTGAGGCGTATACTGAATATAAGAGTGTAATGGAAGAGCTTGAAGCTGCTAAGCAGATGCAAGGCGAAAAGCTTGATGATGAGATGAAGGAAATGGTCAAGATGGAAATTGACGACCTTTCCAAACGTCAGGTAGAGCTGGAAGAGCAGATCCGTGTATTGCTACTGCCTAAAGACCCGAATGATGATAAGAACGTCATCGTCGAAATTCGTGGTGCAGCGGGTGGAGATGAAGCTGCATTGTTTGCTTCCGACCTTTATCGGATGTACACCCGGTTTGCAGATTCACAAGGCTGGCGCGTGGAGCTAATGGATGTCAACGCGAGTGATCTTGGTGGATTTAAAGAGGTAATCTTCCTTATTAACGGCCGCGGTGCATACAGTAAGCTGAAATACGAAAGTGGTGCGCATCGCGTACAACGTATCCCGGCGACTGAATCCGGTGGACGTATTCATACCTCTACTTCTACCGTATCGGTGATGCCGGAAGCTGAAGCATTTGAGATTGAAATCCATGATAAAGATATTCGTGTGGATACCTTCTGTTCAAGTGGTGCAGGCGGACAGTCTGTAAATACGACCAAGTCTGCAGTACGTGTAACCCATGTACCTACGGGCATCGTTGCTACCTGTCAGGACGGTAAGTCACAGAACTCCAATAAGGAAAAGGCGCTTCAAGTGCTTCGTGCCCGTATCTCCGATATGAAGCGGCAGGAAGAAGAAGCAAAGTATGCTGGTGAACGGAAGAGCAAAGTAGGTACGGGTGATCGTAGTGAGCGTATCCGGACATATAACTTCCCGCAGAGCCGGGTTACAGATCATCGCATTGGCTTGACACTGCACCGTCTGGAGCAGGTTATGAACGGAGAAATCACTGAAATTATTTCGGCTCTTTCAATTGCTGAACAAGCTGATTTGATGGATAGTATGGACAATGGATAATAATGCTTTGAACGATGGCGTATTTGTCATGTCGGAAGTGAAAAGCATCCGGGAAGCCTTTGCGGAGGCTTCTTCTTTTTTGAGCCAGAGCGGTTGTAATGAACCGCAACGCAGTGCGCAATTACTGCTGGAGCATGTGCTTGGCTTGTCCGGGGCAGCGTATTATATGGCGCTGGCAGATTCTTTTCCAACTGCGGTCAAGGAAAAGTGGGAGGCGGGAGTTACCCGCCGGAGTAAGGGTGAGCCGGTGCAATATATCATCGGCGAGCAAGAGTTCTACGGGCGTCCTTTTGAAGTGACGCCTGATGTGCTTATTCCACGGCCGGAGACGGAGCTGCTCGTCGAGGCGATTTTGCGGTACGGCGCGGAGCTTTGGCCGGACGGCATGGTTGCGCCGAGTGAAGCGGCGCAGGAAGAAGGCGCTGCTTCGTTAGCAGCAGCGCAAGATCGTGCGGGCGGCGCGGAAAGTGGACGCGCCGTACGGCCGCTGACCGCCGTCGATATCGGCGCCGGCAGCGGAGCGATTTCCGTCACGCTGGCGGCGGAAGCGCCCGCGTGGCGGGTCTGCGCCGGCGATATTTCGCCGGCGGCTTTGGGTGTGGCCGAGCGCAACGCCCTGCGCAATGGCACAGCTGTGGACTTTCGGCTCGGCGATCTGCTCGAGCCGTTCGCGGGGATGGAGACGGATATTCTCGTCTCCAACCCGCCGTACATTCCCGGCGAGGATATCGCCGGGCTGCAGCGTGAGGTGCGCGACCATGAGCCGCGCACTGCGCTGGATGGCGGAGCGGACGGGCTGGACCCGTACCGCCGCATGATGGAGCAGCTGGCGCTGCTCCCGGCACCGCCGCGCCTGATCGGCTTTGAACTCGGCTTCGGACAAGCCGAGCAAGTGGCCGCGCTACTTGCAGCGGCGGGCCATTGGAAAGAGATCATCACCATTAATGATCTGGCTGGAATTCCACGTCATGTGCTAGGTATAGCACGATAATAAATGCATGCTGTGCAGGGGACTCCTGTTGATCGGGGAGTAAAATTGTATTTTCAACCCGACTTCCTTTACAATAGAATTTAACCGGACTTCTTGGTGACCATAAAAGTAAGCCCAGATTTAGAGTAGGGAGGCAGAACGTGCTTCAGAAGATTAAAAAAATTGATGGTGCTATCGTAGTCGTTCTGTTATTGCTCATGACTGTCAGCATCTTCGCCATATATAGTGTGACACATGGAAGAGAAAAGCTGGACGGACATCATATCCGTATGATGATGTATTATGCAATTGGCTTTATTGCTTTTATTGGAATGACCTTTTTAGATTACAGAATTTTAGTGAAATACGCGCTATATATTTATTTGTTTGGGATAGGTATCCTGGTCCTCGTCAGCTTTTTGGGCGAGACTAAGAATAATGCCCAAGGCTGGTTGTCCCTCCCTGGAGGACTGAGCCTTCAGCCTGCCGAGCTGTTCAAGCTGATATTGATTCTTTTTCTGGCAGCGATGCTTGTTCGAAAGAATAAGAGTAAACTCTTGTTTTGGCGGGATGTTGTGCCGCTGGGCTTACTGACCTTATTTCCATTTATTATTGTTCTTACACAAAATGACCTTGGGAATGCCTTGTCTTACATTGTGATTCTTGCGGGTCTGTTATGGATCGGTAATATTAAGTACACTCACGCATTAATTGGGGTAGTGATTGTAGCGAGTTCAGCGATTGCCGGGATCATGAGCTATATCCATTATCACGACGAGATTAAAGCGTTCTTTACCGATATTAATCGATCGCACTGGATTGAACGTTTCGATCCGTGGCTTGTTCCGGACAAAGCAACGGCGAAAGCTCTTTACCATACTAAAAATGCCAAATTGGCGATTGCCTCAGGTGGGATGAGCGGTGAGGGCTACATGAATGGCAGTTCTGTTCAGACGGATCGAGTGCCTTATACGTATTCGGACTCAATCTTTGTACAGATTGCCGAGGAATTTGGATTCGTAGGTTCTGCATTTGTGCTGCTACTATATTTTATCCTGATTCATCGAATGATTCTGATTGCGCTGGAATCCAGAGATCGAGCAGGTCCATTTCTGATCGTCGGCATTGTCGCGATGATGCTGTATCAGATTTTTGAGAATATCGGCGCGTTTATTGGTCTGATGCCTTTGACAGGTATCACGTTGCCATTCATCAGCTTCGGAGGTACCTCCCTGCTTATTAACATGGCTAGCATTGGGCTGGTAATGAGTGTGCGTCTGCATGGTCAAGATGTAGAGGAAGATTTGCCTAAGCCTACTCCTTATGCAGCCGCCAAACAGGTTTAATCACTAAATCAAAACCGTCAGAAACTCATCTTTTAAGGATGGGAACTGGCGGTTTTTTATTTTGGGATGTGAATCTCTGATATCGGGTGTATTACATAAATTTGGAATTGTGGCTTTGAATGCTCTACAATAGAAAGGAGAGACTTTCCTCAGGTGAGGGTGGTTGGAACCTTAATAGAGTAAGGGGTTTGCGTATGCTTAAAAAGCTCAAGAAGATCGACAGCGTGATTCTTATTGTTCTAGTTATGCTGATGGTTATTAGTATTCTTTCGATATACAGCGTGACTAATGGTAGATTAGTTCAGAAACTAGATGGATTCCATCTACAAATGCTTAAATACTACATTGTAGGGTTTGTAGCGTTTTTTGTGCTTACCTTCGTGGACTATAGGATATTTGTTAAATATGCTCTTTATATTTACATCTTGGGTATTGGTCTGCTAGTGTCGGTTAGTTTTTTTGGTAAGGTAAAGAACGGTGCGCAATTAGGGCTAGAGATAGGTGGACTTAGCTTTCAACCTGCGGAGCTTTTTAAGTTGATATTGATTCTTTTACTCGCGTCCATACTGGTCCGTAAACAAGGAGATACGCTAACCTTCTGGAAGGGAGTCGTCCCGCTGGCGCTTCTAACATTGCTTCCTTTTGTTATTGTGATTGTACAGAATGATCTGGGGAATGCGCTAAGCTACATCGTAATATTAATCGGTCTTCTATGGATCGGGAATATCAAAATTTCACATGCACTCATCGGATTACTAATCGTTGGCGGGTTGGGTCTTGCAGGAATTCTGAGCTATATTCACTATCATGATGAAGCGGTATATTTTTTTGAGGAGACCCTTGGCAGGAAGCATTTAGTGGATCGTTTTGATCCTTGGCTCGTACCTGATTTGGCGTCAGATGATGCAAGCTATCACACGAAAAATGCTAAAGTGGCTATTGCCTCCGGAGGGATGAGCGGCGAGGGGTACATGCAAGGAAGCTCTGTGCAGAGTAATCGTGTTCCATATACCTATTCGGATGCCATATTCGTACAGGTTGCGGAGGAGTTTGGGTTTGTGGGTTCAGCGCTGCTGCTGTTGCTCTTTTTTATTCTTCTTCATCGGATGATACTGATTGCTCTAGAGAGTAGGGAGCGTACTGGTCCGTTTTTGATTATTGGAATTACGGCAATGCTGCTATATCAAATCTTAGAGAATATTGGAGCTTTTATCGGCCTAATGCCGCTTACGGGAATTACACTTCCGTTCATCAGTTATGGAGGCACATCTCTTTTAATTAATATGGCCTGTATGGGGATTGTAATGAGTGTGCATCTTTATGGTCGGGATGTTGAGGAGGATTTGCAGTTGCCTAAGGCACTTGCTGTAAAATTATAGATTTAATAGATTCATAGGTTTGCAGTCTCTCATCTCTGGACATACTACTAGCATGAGAGTTAAGAGGAGAGGGGCTGCGACAAATGAACGATAATCATATGGATAAAAGAGATTCCTTACGTGTAACTTTTAAGTATACTGCCATTTTAATTTGTTTTTTTATGATCGTTATCATGGCCTGGGAAGGTCAAAAAACCGATGCAGCAGTAGCCGAAGTATCGATTCCACAGGATTCTATCCGGCTGCGTATTCTGGCGAATTCGGACGGAACACAAGATCAACTAGTGAAGCGGCAAATCCGCGATACAATCGTAGAGCAAATGAACCAGTGGGTAACTGCACTTGAGGACCCACAGAGTTTAGAGCAGGCACGCGCTTTAATTAGAACTCATCTACCAGAGCTTAATGCACTGGTTGGATCGGAGCTAGAGAAACGCGGCATTCAATATTCTTATAAAGTTGAGCTGGGTGTAGTTCCTTTTCCGACCAAATTATACGGTGGAACAGTCTATCCGGCCGGAGAATACGAGGCTGTGCGGGTTACGTTGGGCGAAGGAAAGGGTCAGAACTGGTGGTGTGTATTGTTTCCGCCGCTGTGCTTTATTGATGCAGGCTCCGGAGATGCAGCAGCGCCTGCTGCTAATAAAGGGACGAAGACTGTCTCGGCTGCCGGGGCAGATAGCGGAGTTAAGGCGCAACCAGCAGTAGGGACAGCTGTACAAGCAGATTCTTCGGCAAAGGATGTTGCAGCAGCGGATTCCGCAGAGCCAGAGGTACGGTTCTTCGTTTGGGAACTGCTGCAAAACCTTTGGAACTGGATTAGCGGATTATGGTCCTAATGCTGATGTTAGCCCTTTGGTTTTGTGGAAATGGTCTATAGTTTTGAATCTAGATATGTTACTATTTCATAAGCAGATCGACTGCGGCGCCTTCATTGGGGCCGCTTTTTGGTAAGATTAGAGTTAATGAACCTCCAGAGTATTTATCCTAAGATTGCAAGAAAAGCTATTGTTCAATATATATCCTGTAGAAAGCCTGTGATGAGAATGAATGAACCACATGACCCTTTATTCGCCGTTCAGCGGCGGAGTGGAAATAGAAATGAGACTGTATATTGGGTACTGGATTTGCTGGAAGATGCAGCTTCGGATTCCGATGTACTTCAGCCAAGTGAGGAGAATAAGTTAGCCATCGTGGAGGCGGCAACCATGCTTCGTGAAGGTGGAACGGTCGCTTTTCCAACCGAAACGGTCTATGGACTTGGTGCGGATGCGCGGAATACTGCGGCAGTTGAGGCTGTTTTTGCGGCAAAAGGGCGACCGTCTGATAATCCCCTTATCGTGCATATAGCCGATCCAGGTGCTCTGGACGAGCTGGTTACAGAAGTGCATCCTACGGCTGCGGTATTGATGCATGCTTATTGGCCAGGACCGCTGACAGTTGTACTTCCTGTTCGTGAGGGTGTTTTGTCACCTTGTGTAACGGCAGGACTGGACACGGTAGGTGTTCGTATGCCTGATCATCCGGTAGCTTTGGCGCTGATCAGTGCAGCGGGCTGTCCCGTTGCGGCACCTAGTGCTAACCGTTCCGGTCGTCCGAGTCCGACCTTAGCTTCACATGTGATGGAAGACTTGGCAGGATACATTGGCGGTGTACTTGATGGTGGCGCGGCTGGAGTTGGACTGGAGTCAACTGTGGTGCAGGTGCAGCCTGATGGAAAGGTTGCCGTGCTTCGCCCTGGTGGGATTACTTTGGAGCAGTTAGCTGCTGTAGTGGGAGCAGAAGCCATTGCTGCTGAGCCAGCTGTGGTTAAAGAATTTGGAACTTCCGCAGCAACGGAAGCTCCAGTAGCCACTGCGCCGAAGGAGCGCCACGGTGCAGAAGCTGTTTCCGACAGCTCGGCGCCACGAGCGCCGGGCATGAAGTACACGCACTACGCGCCGCGCGGCTGGCTCGGCGTGGTGAGCGGATCTTCTCCGCAACGTGTTGCGGATGAAGCCGCGAGTCTACTTCAGGCGGCACAGCTGAGCGGCGAAGTGACGGGCTTACTCCTCTTCGAGGAGCATAAGCCCCTCTATCCCGCCGATTCCGCCGCCTGCGTTCTTTCCCTCGGCTCGTTATCCTCGCCGGAGGAAGGGGCACGCTCCCTATATGCTGCGCTGCGGCGCTTCGATGAAGCGGGAGCGACTTACATCTTGGCCGAGGCTTGTCCGTATACGGGCCTCGGCGTAGCTATTATGAACCGGCTTATGAAGGCAGCCGGTGGTTCCGTCATTGACGCCGGATAGTCACGGCGACCTTTCTATCCAGCTATAGTATAGGTTCTTCGAATCTGAAATCTCCTATGAAGTCATGATTACCCCCTTGTCCGCATATCGTTGTTGTACAAGATATTTCGGACTTGGGGGGTTAAGCATGGGCATAGGAGATGTATATGCCGGTTGGGGGCAGACAGTTACTATTGCTATAATGGCGATTGCATTAGGGATGGATGCCTTTTCGCTCGGAGTAGGGATCGGGATGAAGGGGATTCGTCTGTTGCATATTCTGCAAATGAGTGTGCTCATTGCTTTTTTTCATATGCTGATGCCTCTTCTAGGTTTATTGACTGGAAGTTATGTCGGACATTTGCTAGGTCAAGTAACAACTTATGCCGCAGGAGGGCTACTTGTGCTGTTAGGCGGACATATGGTGTATAACTCCTTTCGTCCGGAAGTGGTAGGTACGCGAGCTATGAATCACCGAACATTATGGGGAATGCTGCTTCTATCACTCAGTGTAAGTGTGGATTCTTTTTCCGTTGGGGTTTCCTTAGGGATGTTTGTGAATGGTGTGCTTCTGACTATACTAGCCTTTGGTGCCTGTGGAGGTCTGATGTCAATTATCGGCCTGCTTCTTGGCAGGCATGTCAGTCGTGGACTCGGGGAATATGGGGAAGCACTGGGCGGGGCTATTTTATTGGGGTTTGGCTTGCTATTCATCTTTTGATACAATAACGGCATTACAATATTTTAATTTCATGGGGGTGCAAAAGCATGCTGCATATTTTATTCGTCTGCACCGGTAATACATGCCGTAGTCCTATGGCTGAGGGGCTTTTACGAAAGCTTGCGAAGGAACGTGGAATCGACCTGGAAGTGCGGTCTGCAGGTGTATCTGCCATTTCTGGTACTTCTATATCGAGACATGCTGCAGCTATTTTGCAAGAAGAAGGCATTTATGATCATTTAGAGTCATCGCAATTAACGGGGCAATCCGTCGCTTGGGCCGATCTTGTGCTTACCTTAACCAGTGGACATAAGCAGCATTTGCTACAGTATTTTCCGGATGCCGTAACAAAAACATATACATTGAAGGAATACGTGCATAACGAAGAAGCTGTGACTGAGGATATTAAAGAATTGGACAGCCTTTATGCAGATGCTGAGTTAAGCATAGCTCTAGGTGGTGAACCGAGCGCAACGGACCTACAACGAATGATTGAAATCCGCCAGCGTATCCCAAGCTTTGATATTTCTGATCCATTCGGGGGTACGCGTGAAGATTATGAACTTACTGCTGCTGAGATTCGCACTTCGTTGTTTAGTTTATTAGATAAACTGGAATCCTTACGCCATTTGTAAATAGTTGATTTTCAGTCGGCTTTGCTTTAAGATGAAAGTACAACTAATCGGTTCCGATGTAACTGGCGACAAATGTGGATCAAACCACGATGGAGCATCGGAATAAACGGCCGGTCGCCTGGGCAAAAGAGCAAATCCGCAGCTACCTGCGGACTGCTCTTTTTTGTTTAAATGAAGCTTGTTTGAAGCTAGAGGAGGTAGGGTGATGGACAAAGTTGTGGGGTTATCTTTAACTGAAGCTACTGTCACTGTGTTAAGGGAGTTGGCGGAAGCTGGTAACCTTGGATCTGGTAAAATTGTTGTCCTAGGAGTTAGCACAAGTGAGGTCGCGGGTGTCCGTATTGGAACCGGTGGTGCGCTTGAAGTCGCACAGCAACTGCTTGAAGGGGCTCATTTGGTCGCAGCGGAAAAAGGATTTCATCTCGTTTATCAGTGCTGCGAGCATCTGAATCGTGCGCTTGTAATGGAGCGCTCTTTGCTAGAGTCGCTTGGGCTAAATGAAGTTTCAGCTGTACCTATACCTGGTGCTGGCGGTTCGATGGCTGCGGCCGCCTATCGCTCTATGAAAGATCCTGTTCTGGCGGAAACGATAGAAGCGCATGCTGGCTTAGACATTGGTGAGACTCTTATAGGTATGCATTTGCGCCGCGTGGCAGTCCCTTTTCGACCGACCTTACGGTACATTGGAGCTGCTAGAGTGAACGCAGCATGGGCCAGACCTCCGCTTATTGGCGGCGAACGTGCGGTTTACCGCACTCTTGAACAGAGTGGTTCACAGGTTTGTGATTGATGAACTTAGATTTATGTTTTTGCAGAAACGTAGACCTAAAGCTTTTTCGTGGCGGGCAAATCGTTTCTATTTAAATACAACATATCTACACACACTAGGGAGGAAATAAGAACATGGAACAATTACGTAAGAGTGACCCGGCAGTACTGGAAGCAATGGAACTGGAACTGAAACGTCAGCGTGCCAACATTGAGCTTATTGCCTCAGAGAATATCGTTAGCGAAGCCGTAATGGAAGCCATGGGCTCAGTGCTTACGAACAAATATGCAGAAGGCTATCCAGGCAAACGGTATTATGGTGGCTGTGAAGATGTGGATATCGTTGAGAATCTGGCTCGTGATCGTGCAAAAGAATTGTTCGGTGCGGAACATGTCAACGTACAGCCTCACTCTGGAGCACAAGCGAATATGGCTGTATATCTCGCTGCGCTTAACCCGGGCGACACGGTTCTTGGCATGAACTTGGCGCATGGCGGACATTTAACGCATGGTAGTCCAGTAAATGCTTCTGGATTACTCTATAATTTCGTAGCTTATGGTGTACAAGAAGATACTTTCCTAATTGATTATGACGAAGTACGCAAAGCAGCCTTCAAGCACCGTCCTAAGTTGATTGTTGCTGGTGCAAGTGCGTATCCGCGTATTATTGATTTTGAAAAACTTGGTGCTATCGCCAATGATGTCGGTGCGTTGTTTATGGTAGATATGGCCCATATCGCAGGTCTTGTTGCTGCTGGTCTTCATCCGAGCCCGGTTCCTCATGCTCATTTCGTTACAACTACAACACATAAGACTTTACGCGGTCCCCGCGGAGGTATGATTATGTGCAGACAGCCATGGGCGGCTGCTATCGATAAAGCCGTATTCCCTGGTTCCCAAGGTGGACCGCTGATGCATGTCATTGCGTCAAAAGCAGTCGCATTCGGCGAAGCTTTGCTGCCATCCTTTAAGACCTATGCTGAGAATGTAGTGAAGAATGCAAATGTTCTTGCAGAAACACTGATTAGCGAAGGGGTTAACATTGTATCCGGTGGTACAGATAACCACTTGATGTTGCTTGATACACGTAACCTGAACATTACCGGAAAAGATGCGGAAAAAGTACTAGATTCCATCGGAATCACTGTGAATAAAAACGCAATTCCATTTGATCCTACAAGTCCTTTCGTAACAAGCGGTATTCGTATTGGTACACCTGCGGTTACTTCCCGTGGTATGGATGAGCAAGCTATGGTGGTTATTGGCCGCATTATAGCTAATGTTCTGAAGAATCCGAAGGATGAAGTGAAATTAGCTGAGGCAGCTCGTCAAGTTGCTGATTTGACGGATCAGTACCCACTTTATCCAGAACTGAAGTACTAGTTCTTATTCTCGTATTCATTAATAAATTTACCTCTACCGAGTCCTGATTTTAGGGTTTGGTGGAGGTTTTTTGTTGTTTATTGTTCACAATATTATCTGGGTGAATTGATGGAAAATCATGAAATTAATCATGAAAGTTCATGGAACTTTCATAAACAATAGTGAAAAAAATGTGAATAGTATGAAAAGTGCAAATTTGCACAACCTAATCTAGGTTTTATTCCTGAAAAGGCAATAAAATTACCAATCCTTACCTTTATAAGCAAAGAAAAATACAGGGGTAGGGGCTCAATATGGATACATGTGCCTTTCTAGGTGAAATGCGGCGATGGGAATGCTATAATAGACAGGATTTAGCCATAGAGAAGCAAAAGCGCTTTCTAGGGTTATAGACACGACTTACAATTACCGGAGGGACAGGAAATGGGAAAATTGGTGATTTGCGATCATCCTTTAATTCAACACAAACTAACATTTATTCGCGACGTAAGAACAAACACGAAGGATTTCAGAGAGCATGTTGACGAAGTTGCCACACTGATGGCTTATGAGATAACACGTGATATTCCTCTAGAAACCATTACAGTACAAACACCGGTCACTGAAACGGAAAGTAAAGTGATTTCTGGAAGAATGCTTGGGCTTATCCCTATTCTTCGTGCTGGTCTGGGTATGCTTGAGGGCGTTCTGAAGCTTCTTCCTGCTGCTAAAGTAGGACATGTTGGCTTATTCCGTGATCCGGACACGCTTCAACCGGTTGAGTATTACATCAAGCTTCCTACAGATGTACAGGAACGTGAGCTGATCGTAATTGATCCAATGCTAGCTACGGGGGGATCTGCGATTGCTGCTATTACCTCGCTGAAGAAGCGTGGCTGTACACAAATTAAAATGATGAACCTGATTGCAGCTCCAGAAGGTGTTGCTGCCGTTCAAGAGGCTCATCCGGATGTAGATATTTACGTAGCTGCGCTTGATTCTCATTTGAATGAACATGGATATATCGTCCCAGGACTTGGTGATGCTGGAGACCGTTTATACGGAACTAAGTAAATAGTAATTGGTAATACGAAGGTTTTTTATTTTTTGATGAGAGGGTAGGGGTTATGTCCAAAATTAAAGTAATGACTATTTTCGGAGTGCGCCCCGAGGCGATCAAGATGGCTCCTTTAGTTCTTGAACTGAAGAAGCATCCTGAGCATATCGAGTCAATCGTATGTGTAACCGCACAGCACAGGGAGTTACTCGATCAAGTGTTGGAAGTGTTCAACATCACACCTGATTACGATCTGGATGTGATGAAGGACCGTCAGACGCTTAATGAGATTACTATTCGTGTACTTGAAGGCTTGGAACCTGTGTTGAGAGAGGTTAAACCTGATCTCGTTCTGGTGCACGGGGACACATTAACGACGTTCCTTGCAAGTTACGCCTCTTTCCTGCAGCAAATTCAGGTTGGGCACGTAGAAGCAGGACTTCGGACATGGAACAAATTGTCTCCTTATCCTGAAGAAATGAATCGTCAACTTACAGGTGTGTTAGCGGACCTGCATTTCGCTCCAACGGATTGGTCAGCTAGTAATCTGAGACATGAGAACAAAAAAGAATCAAGTATTTATATCACAGGCAACACTGTAACCGATGTGTTTCAATATACCGTACAGCCGGATTACCGGCATCCTGTTTTGGATTTTGCTTCAGGAAAAAAACTTATTTTGATGACTGCTCACCGTAGAGAATCACAAGGTGAACCGCATCGTAATATCTTCCGGGCTATCAAAAGAATCGCTGATGAATTCGAAGATGTAGCCATTGTTTATCCTGTGCATCCAAGTCCTGCAGTTAAGGAACCGGCACATGAAATTTTGGGTGGACATCCAAGAATTAAGCTGATTGATCCGCTGGATGTCGTGGATTTGCATAATTTTTATCCGCATACCCACTTGATATTAACCGATTCTGGCGGCTTACAAGAGGAAGCTCCTTCATACGGAGTACCCGTACTTGTGCTTCGTGATACAACGGAGCGTCCTGAAGGGATAGACGCTGGAACGCTAGAACTTGTGGGCACGGACGAGGAGAAGGTGTATGAACGGACACATGCTCTTTTGACTGATAATGAGCTCTATCAGTCGATGAGTCGGGCCGCCAACCCGTACGGAGATGGCAAAGCCTCCCAACGAATTGTCAATGCGATTTTGCACCATTTTGGTGTAAATAAGGAGCGTCCTGAAGAGTTTCACAGAATGTTCACAAAAAATAAATAATTTCATTTAAAGTAATATCTGAACTGATTAAAATCAACATACAGTGAAACTGTACGGTTTATATGGTTTTGGAACATTTTGCTGTGATTATTTTCATGTTTTCAAGGGTTTTTGGGCAATGTTCAATGAATTGACAAAGACTCCAGAAATTCAGTAAAATTAGTTGGGATTGTAGCCATGAAAGAACAAAATAGCAGGGACAGCTTGTTACAGACCGCGCTTATCATTGGAAGTGCAGGCACTATACTCGCCGCTTACATTGTTATTGGTTTTTTTGCGGCAAGGTGGCTGAAAGACTTGATGGAGGGGCCAAAATATTGGCTCGCTATTGGCACTATAACCGGAATGATTCTGGGAATTGTGAACGTCGTCCTGTTAATTAAAAAATTTTTGGGGGAGCAGAATGGATAATATGACTCCCATGATCAATACCGTCACTAGAGTTACGCTCGTCCTTATGGCAGGACTCTTAATGGGCTGGGCGCTTCATCATGAGACCAGGGATTTTACCCTGGGCATGACTCTGGGTCTGGTGGCGGGATTGGTAAACTTTCGTTATCTGGCCGTCAAGGTTCGACGGGTAACGCAGTCGATTGCGAGCAACGAAGGGAATGCCTTCAGCCTCGGTTTTGTTACACGGATTAGCTTCGCAATTTTGGTCACCATGTTCGCGGTCAAGATTGAGCATTTCTCCCTGGTAGCAACTGTTTCAGGCGTATTCATTCCTCAGCTTCTCGCCATTCCTGCGGGGATATATCTGAGTGTGAAGAACAAACTTTAACCAGATTAAAGAGAAAGGGGGATGATACTATGCATGAGATGCCGAAAATCTTTGTCGGGGGAATACCGATAGATATATCAGCCGTATTGATGCTTCTGATCAGTTGTACAGTAGTATTTGTGCTGGTGATGCTGTCGGTTCGTAAGCTTTCGGTTGAGAATCCATCTAAGCTTCAGAATTTTATGGAATGGGTTGTTGAATTTGTAGAGGGTGTCATAAGCAGTGCCATGGACCTGAAGAAAGGAAAACCTTACATATCTTTGGGGCTGACGTTGATTCTGTTTATCTTTGTTTCCAACCTTCTTGGATTGCCTTTCTCCGTTGTAACTGAAGCACATGGACCTGTAACCGTGTTTGGCCATGTGATTGAAGCAACCAGGAACTTGGCGCATGGTGATCATGTTGAGATCTTATGGTACAAGTCGCCGACTGCTGACATTAATATCACTGCAGGATTGGCAATTATCGTGTTTATACTGATGAACTTCCTGGGCATTAAGCTCAACGGCAAGCATTATTTCAAACACTATATTGAGCCGTTTCCAATCTTTTTGCCACTGAACATTATCGAGAACCTGGCAAAACCAGTAGCGCTGGCTATTCGTCTATTTGCTAACATTTTTGCCGGAGAAGTACTGATTACAGTCATTTTGAAGCTGGGGATTCTCAGTATTCCGTTCCTGGCTGTATGGCAAGGCTTCAGTATTTTCGTCGGGGCACTACAAGCATTTATCTTTACGATTCTGACGATGGTTTATATCGCACAGATGACGATTCACGAAGAAGAAGCACATTAATGAACTGCTGCGAAGGGAACGGTTATTGCCTGATTTTCTTTCGCGGGAGATATCTTATATCATTAAACACATTATGAACCGAAATTAAAGGAGGATATTTACAAATGGAATTTTTAGCAGCAGCAATAGCGGTTGGATTGGGTGCACTTGGCGCAGGTCTTGGTAACGGTATGATCGTTAGTAGAACAGTTGAGTCCATCGCTCGTCAACCAGAAGCTCGTAACGCGCTTCAAACAACAATGTTTATCGGTGTAGGTATCGTCGAAGTTATTCCGTTGGCAGCAACAGTTATCGCATTCCTGATCATGTTTTCTTAATAAACCGTATTTACGGTTTGGCGGGGACGGCCGATGCCATCCGCGCCTTACTTTTGTATACGTCCGCATGACGCGGTAACGGAAGGGAGTGACCTCAGTGGAAATTGTTTGGACAAACATCGTATTTTCAATTGTAGCCTTTGGGATTCTATATTTCTTGCTCAGTAAGTATGCGTTCAGCAAACTGTTCGCAGTTATGGAGAAACGCCGTGAGCTGGTAATGCAGCAAATGGATGAAGCTGCGAAGACTAGAGAGCAAGCGGTCGCGTATGTGGAAGAGCAGAAGCAGGCGCTGAACAGTGCACGCCAGGAAGCTCAACAGATTATTCAACAATCGCAAATCACTAGCAATCAACAGGTAGAACAAGCTTTGGCGCAAGCTAAAGTTGAAGCTGCACGCGTCAAAGAAGAGGCCGTGCGCGATATCGAGAACGAGAAAAATAAAGCAGTGGAAGAGTTGCGCAGCGAAATTGGAACGGCATCTGTTCGTATTGCTTCTAAACTTCTTAAAAAAGAAGTTAGTGCTAGCAGTGAGCAGGAGCAGCTTGTGAACCAATACCTCAATGAGGTAGGAGGCCGATCATGAGCCGCGATACGGTAGTTGCCAAGCGCTACGCTAAGGCATTGTACAGTGCAGCGGTAGAGAAGGGGATTACCCTTGAAGTAGAAGAACAGCTCAAGGCAGTGGTCGAAGTATTACATTCAGACCAAGAGGTACAGCGGTTTATTCTTGCACCACGTATCTCGGAGTCCGACAAGCTGAAAGTGCTGCGCACAGCACTTCAAGATAAGCTCTCTCCTATTGTAATGAACATTGTAGAACTGTTAGTAGAGCGAGGCAGAACCGATATTTTTGCCGAACTGCTGGATACGTATATCAAGATTGAAGGAGACGCTCTTGGCATTGGTGATGCTAAGGTATACTCCGTTTATTCTTTAAGTGAAGAAGAACAAGCGGCTGTAGCTGCAGAATTCGGCCAGCTCGTAAACCGTAAAATTCGGGTTACGAATGTGGTCGATCCAAGCCTGCTGGGAGGACTGAAGGTTTATATCGGCGATACGCTGTATGACGGCAGTCTTTCTAGTAAATTGGAACGTCTCGAGAAATCCTTTAATGATAAGCATAGAAGATAGGGGTGAGGATATTGGGCATCAGACCTGAAGAGATCAGCACTTTGATCAAAAGTCAAATTGAGCAATATAAAGCCGATATCGAAGTTGCCGAAGTGGGCACCGTCATTCAAGTCGGAGACGGTATCGCTCGTGTCTACGGTCTGGAAAACGCAATGGCAGGCGAGTTGCTAGAGTTCTCCAACGGTGTAGTGGGCATGGCGCTCAATCTGGAAGAAAGCAACGTCGGTGTTGTTATTCTGGGTGAGTACAAGGAAATTCGTGAAGGCGATCAAGTAAAACGTACTGGACAAATCATGCAAGTTCCAGTTGGAGAGGCTCTTCTGGGTCGTGTTGTTAACGCACTCGGTATGCCGCTTGACGGTAAAGGCCCAATTCAAACGACGGAGTTCCGTCCGGTTGAGAATAACGCTCCTGGTGTTATCGACCGTAAATCGGTTCATGAGCCGATGCAAACTGGCCTTAAAGCGATTGATGCGATGGTACCAATTGGTCGTGGACAACGCGAACTTATCATTGGTGACCGTCAAACAGGTAAGACTGCAATCGCAATCGATGCGATTATCAACCAAAAAGGCAACGGAATGAAATGTATTTATGTTGCCATTGGACAAAAACAATCAACAGTAGCACAGGTTGTAGAAACTCTCCGCCGTCATGGCGCTTTGGAATATACAATCGTTGTAACTGCTTCGGCTTCAGAGCCATCCCCACTATTGTATATTGCTCCATACGCAGGTTGCGCAATGGGCGAGTACTTTATGTACAAGGGCGAACACGTACTGATCATTTATGATGACCTTTCAAAACAAGCTTCGGCTTATCGCGAATTGTCCTTGCTGCTTCGTCGTCCACCGGGTCGTGAAGCGTTCCCTGGTGACGTGTTCTACTTGCACTCCCGTCTTTTGGAACGTGCGGCTAAGCTTAGTGATGAGCTTGGTGGTGGTTCATTAACCGCGCTTCCGTTCATCGAAACACAAGCATCTGACGTATCGGCTTACATTCCTACGAACGTAATCTCGATTACAGATGGTCAAATCTTCCTTGAATCCGATCTGTTCTACTCTGGTCAACGTCCGGCGATCAACGTCGGTATCTCCGTTTCCCGTGTAGGGGGCTCCGCTCAGATTAAAGCGATGAAGAAGGTAGCTGGCTCGCTCCGTTTGGATCTTGCTCAATATCGTGAACTTCAAGCTTTCTCACAGTTTGGTTCAGATCTTGATAAATCTACGCTTGCTCGTCTGAATCGTGGAGCACGTATGATGGAAGTCCTGAAACAAGGTGTAAATCAGCCGTTGTCTGTTGAGCATCAAGTGCTTAGCTTGTACACAGCTGTAAAAGGATACTTGGATGATATTCCTGTTAAAGACGTAAAACGTTTTGAAAAGGAATTCCTTGCTTACATGGACAGCAGTGCTGCTGAAGTTGCTCAATCCATCAGAGATACCAAGGATTTGACAGCAGATAACGAAGCCGCTCTTAAAGCAGCAATTGATAAATTTAAAAGAGGCTTTGCTACTAGCTAATATAGATCGTACCTAAACGAATCTTACTAAGTGAGCTTTGGCTCTGCCGAAGCTCAGGCTATTACTTATAAAGTTGGCTTTGAATTCGTCAAAGCTAAGAAGATGCTTACGAAGTTAGCTTTGACTTCGTCAAAGCTTTAAGGTGGTGAAATCATGGCAAGAAGCATGCGTGATATTAAACGTCAAATTAAGAGTGTTCAAAACACAAGACAGATCACAAAAGCGATGGAAATGGTAGCCGCCTCCAAGCTGAGAAAAGCCCAGGAGAAGGCAATTGCCGCCCGTCCTTATGCTGAGAAGCTGAAAGAGGTTGTATCGAGCATTGCTGCCGGTACAGAAGGCGTTCAGCATCCCATGCTGGTCAGTCGCCCTGTGAAAAAAACTGGTTATCTTATCGTGACCTCTGATAGAGGGCTTGCGGGAGGATACAACGCTAATATTTTACGTAAGGTGACGATGCTCATCGCGGAACGACATAAATCCAAAGATGAGTACGCCTTGTTCGTTATCGGTCGTAAAGGCCGTGACTTCTTACGCCGCCGTGAATATCCGATTGTACAGGAAGTTACTGAGCTATCGGATGCGCCGAAATTTGCTGACATTAAGTCTATTGCTAATTCGGCAGTACAACAGTTTGTAGATGGTACGTATGATGAGTTGTACGTTTGCTACAACCAATTCGTCAATGCGATTACCCAGATCCCAACCGTTGATCGACTGTTGCCTATGGAAGGCGTAGGAAATCATGAGCATCATGAAGCGACTGCTAATTACGAATATGAACCTTCACCAGAAGGCGTACTCGAAGTACTACTTCCGAAATACGCCGAAACTTTGATTTATAGCGCAATTCTGGATGGCAAGGCCAGTGAGCTGGGTGCGAAAATGACAGCGATGGGCAGTGCAACAAAGAACGCGTCGAAAATGATCGGAGAACTTACCCTTACGTACAACCGTGCCCGTCAGGCGGCAATTACGCAGGAAATTACCGAGATCGTGGCCGGAGCGAACGCTCAGTCTTAAAAATACAAGAACAGTTAAGCAGCGTGCTTGACTTGCCTTGTATTTTACGAGAAACAGTGCCGTATGGAGCGATACATAGTATCGCCCGCTTCTGGAGTATGGCTCCTTAAGAACGGCACTGCAGTTCTTCTTAAAATATAAGAAAGTATAGGCTTTACACTATACAAAATGCTTATATTTCTACGAGAAACGGTTGTCATCTTTATATGGCGACAACGTCGTTTCTTCTTGATGTAACAGCTTTCGAGGAGGGAAATGAAGATGAACAAAGGACGCGTTGTAAGCATTATGGGTCCGGTTGTCGATATTGAATTTGAACGCGGCCAATTGCCCGAGATATTCAACGCTATCAAAATTGAAACCGTCTTGGACAATGGTCGCCAGATTAACCTAACACTTGAGGTTTCCAATCACTTGGGAGACAATTTGGTACGTTGTATCGCGATGTCTTCTACAGATGGTCTGGTTCGCGGACTGGATGCGATTGACCAAGGTGGTCCTATTTCGGTTCCTGTTGGGGAAGCGACATTAGGCCGGGTATTTAACGTACTTGGAAATCCAATTGATAACGCTGGTGAAGTTGTTGCTGAAATAAAGAACCCGATTCACCGTTTGGCTCCGACATTTGATGAATTGTCGACACAAGCCGAAATTTTGGAAACGGGTATTAAAGTTATCGACTTGCTTGCACCTTACGCTAAAGGCGGTAAAGTTGGTCTGTTCGGCGGTGCCGGTGTAGGTAAAACAGTAACGATTCAAGAATTGATTAATAACATTGCCCAAGAACACGGCGGTATTTCCGTATTCGCAGGTGTGGGTGAACGTACTCGTGAGGGTAATGACCTTTATCACGAAATGACGGACTCCGGCGTTATTAAGAAAACAGCAATGGTGTTCGGACAAATGAATGAGCCCCCAGGCGCGCGTCTACGCGTAGCTTTGACCGGTCTTACTATGGCGGAATATTTCCGTGATGTAGAAGGTCGCGATACGCTGCTCTTTATCGATAATATATTCCGCTTTACCCAAGCGGGTTCCGAAGTATCCGCTCTTCTCGGACGTATGCCGTCCGCGGTAGGTTACCAACCAACCCTGGCTACTGAAATGGGTCAGTTGCAAGAGCGTATCACTTCTACCAAAAAAGGATCCGTTACTTCCATTCAAGCAATCTACGTACCAGCGGATGACTACACTGACCCTGCTCCGGCAACGGCGTTTGCTCACTTGGATGCAACAACTAACCTTGAGCGTAAGATTTCCGAGAAGGGGATTTTCCCAGCGGTTGATCCACTGGCTTCCAGCTCGCGTCTGCTAGCTCCGGAAATTGTTGGTGAAGAGCATTACAATGTGGCACAAGGTGTTAAACAATTGCTGCAACGTTATACCGAACTTCAAGACATCATTGCCATCTTGGGTATGGATGAATTGAGTGAGGATGATAAGGTTATCGTAGCTCGTGCTCGTAAAGTTGAGCGGTTCCTGTCACAGCCTTTCCACGTAGCTGAACAGTTTACCGGCTTCAAGGGTAAATACGTGCCAATCAAAGAAACTGTACGTAGCTTTAAGGAAATCCTGGATGGTAAGCATGATGATCTTCCAGAAGCAGCGTTCCTTTTTGTGGGTACAATCGAAGAAGCGGTTGAAAAAGCGAAATCGATGTAACACTGAGCTTAGTGAATGCTTTTGAAGCGTGCTTTACTTCGTAAAGCTAAGTGTATGCTTTCGATGAGAGCTTTACTTCGTAAAGCTTTAAGGAGGAATGGAAGTGAATACCTTTTTGTTGGAAATTGTCACGCCGGAGCATCTCGTCTATTCTAAACAAGTGAATAGCTTGACAGTACGGGGAGTCGAAGGCGAGTTGGGTATTTTGCCTGGACACATTCCGCTTGTGACTCCACTTCAGGTTGCTCCGTTATCCGTCAAATCGGACGGTGTTACGATCTCCATCGCCGTTCATGGCGGTTTCGTTGAAGTGCATAAGGACAAAGTAACAGTGCTGGCCGAAAGTGCCGAACTGCCAACGGATATTGATGTTGAACGCGCCGAGGCTGCTAGAGAACGCGCTCAGCGCCGTCTCCAGACTCGTAGCAAACAAGATGATATCGATCACCGCCGTGCGGAGTTGGCGCTGCAACGCGCTGTTACACGGATTAAAGTGTCCACTGGTAAAGGACAACAGTAGGATATAAGCGGTCAAGCTCTAAGCTTGACTGCTTTTTTTTAAATATAAGAGTGTATAAGTTTTACACAGTACTTTCTGTCTTATATTTCTCGCATAAACGCTTACCGTCCTTATAAGGACGCCGCTGAAGGCGTTTAAGCTTGTTATAGTAATCTATGTAGTAAAGGTTAAGATTTCTTCATTTTTTTGGATATTGGCATTGAATTGTTTAAAAATTTGTAAAAGTACTGGATTCTTTTGCCCTGCACAAGTATGATATAAGAGTCGATTTCCGAGTAATACGAACACGGAGGGTTAGCATGGGGGATATATTGTCCAATGGATGGTCTAGTGCCGCTGGAACCAGCAGCATGATCTCAATGATTGTTTCTTTGCTCAGTGTTGTATTATCTTGGTGGGCATTGCAGAACCTTAAGCTGGATTTGGTCATAAGATATCCCAAGAGTCCTCAAGGAAGGCTGCTGCACTTGCTTCTGGCTATTGTACTTGGTCGTTTTGTTGCAGGATTCTTTCTGGATTACCTTAGCTGGAGTGGGATGATCCGCTATATGTTTTAGGAATATGTAGTTTGGTTATAAGTGTCATAGGTCGCAATGGTCAAAAAGTGTCGAATAATAAGGTTTTATTATGTCAACACTGAACTTTAAGGAACATGCCCGGCTGAATGGGCGTATTGATGGAGTATGCGAATTTTTTTGCAATTACTTTTAATCTAAAAAATAATTTAAGAAATAATGGACGCGGAGGGAAACCGAAAATGAGCAAATTTATCGTCCGCGGTGGCAACAGATTGACCGGGAGCGTGAAAGTTAGCGGCGCAAAAAATTCCGTATTACCGATCATAGCCGCCTCTCTATTGGCAGAAGAAGGAGTAAGCGTCATTGTGGACGCACCTCCGCTTGATGATGTAATGACGATTTCAAAAATGTTGGAATCTCTGGGTGCAGGGGTTACATATCAAAACGATATTATCCAGGTGGATGCTACAAACATCACTTCCTGTGAAGCACCTTATGAATGGGTACGGAAAATGCGGGCATCTTTTTTAGTCATGGGTCCTCTATTATCACGGCTTGGTCATACAAGAATTTCTTTGCCTGGTGGCTGCGCCATTGGCACACGACCGATTGATCAGCATTTGAAAGGATTTGAAGCGCTTGGTGCAGAGATTAGTCTCGGCCAGGGCTACATTGAAGCGAAAAGTAACGGTCGCCTGCGCGGAGCCAAAGTGTATTTGGATGTAGCTAGCGTGGGTGCGACCGAAAATATAATGATGGCAGCGGCACTCGCCGAAGGTGTGACCGTGATTGAGAATGCGGCTAAAGAGCCTGAAATTGTCGACCTGGCCAATTATTTGAATGGTATGGGCGGAATCGTTCGCGGTGCGGGTACAGGTGTTATCCGTATTGAAGGCGTAGAACGTCTGCACGGCGTTAAACATCATGTGATTCCTGACCGTATTGAAGCTGGTACCTATATGGCTGCCGCAGCAATTACAGGTGGCGACGTATATGTGGAAGGCGCAATCGCTGATCACTTGGGACCTGTTATTGCTAAGATGGAAGAGATGGGTGTGACCATTATTCCAGATGAGAATGGGGTTCGTGTAATTAGTGACAAACCTCTTAAAGCTGTTGATTTGAAGACTTTGCCGTATCCAGGCTTTCCAACGGATATGCAGTCACAAATGATGGCATTATTGCTGCGCTCTGAAGGAACTAGTGTCGTTACAGAAACTGTATTCGAGAACCGGTTCATGCATGTGGATGAATTCCACAACATGAATGCTGAGATTAAGATCGAAGGTCGCTCAGCAATCGTTACAGGTAATGCGCAATTGGTCGGAGCCAAGGTTTGTGCTACGGATTTACGTGCGGGAGCTGCGCTTATTTTGGCAGGTCTTGTTGCTGAAGGCACTACTGAGGTAAGCGGAACTCATCATATCGACCGTGGATATGTACATTTGGCTGAGAAGCTGTCTGGACTAGGTGCGGAAATATGGCGTATCTCCATGGAAGACACAGCCGCGCAAACGGTGAAGGACGAAACTCTTAAACCTGAAGTAGCCAAGAGCGAATCAAGCAAAAGCGATGAACTTAAACCTCGCTTTCAGGTTCAAGCAACTTGGGTATAATATCAGTCATTAGGTGAGAACAGGCTGCAGTGATGCGGCCTGTTCTTTTTTTAGTGAGAAGAAAGTAAATCTGAATCCTCATCTAATGAGGATTTTTTTCGTTTGTAATTTTTTAACGCGGGGCATAGTGATAGATACGAGAAAGCTAGTCTCTTTCTCTCAAATATTGTTCTAGTAGTTGCTGTAAATTCATATCTATAAGAATCAACAGTGACTCACGGAAGGAGCCATAGAGATGAAAGATTTCCGCTACTTGCGACGTAACAAGTCAACGCGCTGGCACTCACGTCCCCTTGCTCCCCGGCTCAGGCGCCTCGGTCCCGCCGCCTGGCTCGCAGCGCCTATCCTGGCGGCGCTGCTGATTCCACTGGCGGTTGTCCCGCTGCACCGGGGACAACCGGCGCCTCCGGCCTTGCCGACGGTAACGGCTTCACCAGCCGCACCAGCGGGGCCGGAGGCGGCTGCGCAGGAAGCACCGCAGCCGAAGGTCTCCGTCTATTTGTCGCGTAGCGGACAAATAGAGACGTTGCCGCTGGAGGAATACGTCAGCGGCGTGCTTGCGGCCGAGATGCCGGCCAGCTTTGAGCTTGAAGCGCTCAAAGCGCAGGCCGTAGCGGCCCGCACATTTATCCTTCGTCGCCTGCTGGCTGGCGACAGAAGCGGCGTCCCCGTTCCGGGGGCGGATGTAACAGATACGGTAAGCCATCAGGCTTACGTATCTAAGGATACGCTGGAACGGAAGTGGAAGCTCGGCGGAAGAAGCGCCGACCTTGCAAAGCTTCAGCGCGCGGTCCTTGAGACGCGCGGTGTCATTATGACTTATAAAGGGCAGCCGATTACGGCCTCCTTTTTCGCCTCCAGTGGAGGATATACCGAGAACTCGGAAGAATACTGGAATGCAGCGATTCCCTATCTGCGCAGTGTAACTAGTCCTTGGGAGAAAGAGATTACCCCAAACTATGCGGTGACATCTACATTCACCATCTCGGAAATACTTACTAGACTTGGGCTGAACGACAGAGTAATTCCTGCTTCAAAAAATACTACCCAATCAGGCATGACAAAAAATATCTCTACTTCCTCTGAATTGCTGGTAGAAGTGTTGTCTCTCACCACTGGACATCGGGTTAAGGAAATCTCTATTGGAGGTACTGTTTTTACTGGAAGAGAAGTGCGAGAGAAGCTAGGGTTACGTTCCAGCCAATTCAGTTGGGGGCGAAAAGGGAATAAAATCTATATAACTACCTTCGGAAATGGGCATGGTGTGGGAATGAGCCAGTGGGGAGCAAATGGGATGGCGAAGGAAGGCGGAACGGCTACTCAAATTCTCAAACACTATTACAGTGGTATCTCTTTTACACAAATCTCAACTCTTCTGAAAAAATAACTTGAAAGATACGTATAAAAGATAGAAGCCCGGTAACACTGGTTACTGAGGTGATAACCATATGAATGAACAAGACAAAAACAAAACAAACCATGATGAATCTCTCAAAAAATCGCAGGGAGATTTAGGTGCTAAACCTTCTTCATGGAGCAAGATGCTATCTAAACGTTGGGTGTTCCCAGCAGTCTACACGGCGGCAGCGGCAATTATACTAACTTTGGTGTGGGTCTATCAGGATGCCGGCCAAAAACCGCTTAAACAGGACACCGCCGCCACATCACAGCAAGTAGGAGCTTCGACTAATGAAGCTGGTACTGCAAACAGTAATCCAGATGCCCTTGAAGTTCTTGCTTCAGCGGAAAGCCTGGTTTGGCCAGTAGCCAATCCAGGTGAAGTAGAAGTGGTCAAACCGTATTATGATGAGAATGGTACAGAGGACAATCACGTTGCCGCAATGGTGCAGTATAACGACAAATTTATTCCTAATGTCGGTATCGATCTTGCCCGTGAAGACAACAATACGTTCGACGTCAAAGCAGCGCTTAGCGGTGAAGTTACTAGAGTGGACGATGTTGCAGTGTTAGGTAAGGTCATTGAGATTACCCATCAAGGTAACATGAAGACCGTGTACCAAAGTCTTGGTGACACAAAAGTGAAACAAGGCGATGTTGTGAAGCAAGGAGATACGCTTGCAACCGCAGGTCGCAGTGAAATCGAGAAGGATCTTGGCAATCATGTACACTTTGAAGTGTACAAGGATGGCAAAGTAGTTAATCCATCAGAGTTACTGCCAGGTCGATAAGAAAATTTAAAACAGGGGGCCTTCGCCCCCTGTTTTTGTGTGTAAATAACGCCCTTCGTAAGCAGCATGCTTATAAAGAGCCTTATTTTCCTATGAGAAACGGTTTATGTCTTTAAAGGACTAACGACGTTCCGTCATGCGAATAACAAGGCTTCTTGGGTTGTCCATTAAATAAAATGAGCCCTCACAGGCTTGTCATGTCTTGAAAGCGCGAATATATAAGCCCGCCCCTCATATAATGTACCAAACTATCCACAGTTGGGAGGCGGGAGCGTGCACGATTACATCAAGGAACGTACGATCAAAATCGGACGCTGCATCGTGGAAACCAGGCATACGGTCCGGACCATAGCCAAGGAATTTGGCGTTTCAAAGAGCACGGTGCACAAAGACTTGACGGAGCGTCTGCCAGAGATCAACCCTGATCTGGCCGATCAGGTGAAGCACATTCTTGAATATCACAAATCCATCCGACATCTTCGGGGGGGAGAAGCCACAAAAATTAAATATAAAAAAACGACGGGGAAAAAACGTGAGGTTGCTGTAGCATCAAAGACATGAGATTTTCGGAAATTTAAGGAAATATTAAGCTTTAAAACATTGTGTAGTTCCCCTAAAGTATGTTATTTTTAAATTTAGTACTAACTGCTGTTTTTTCAATTAAAATAACACTTTGGGGGCTCTTTCATTATGTTTAGCAAGGATATCGGAATCGACCTCGGCACGGCCAATGTGCTCATACATGTTAAGGGAAGGGGAGTCGTTCTGGATGAACCTTCCGTGGTCACACTTGAAAGTGATACGAAGAGAGTCCTTGCGGTGGGAGAACAGGCACGTCGCATGGTTGGACGTACACCCGGAAATATAACAACTATCCGTCCTTTACGGGATGGTGTCATTGCAGATTTTGAAGTCACGGAAATGATGCTGAAGTATTTTATCGACCGTGTTGGCGGTCGCACCTGGTATTCACGGCCTCGCATTCTGATATGCGCCCCTACAAATATTACATCTGTGGAACAAAAGTCCATTCGGGAAGCGGCAGAACGCAGCGGGGCTAAGGAAGTATTTATGGAAGAGGAGCCCAAGGCCGCTGCGATTGGAGCGGGAATGGACATTTATCAGCCAAGTGGAAACATGGTCGTCGATATCGGTGGCGGAACGACGGATGTAGCCGTACTTTCTATGGGCGACGTCGTTACCGCTTCTTCGATTAAAGTCGCTGGAGACAAGTTCGATGAGGCCATTTTAAGATATATTAAACAAAAGTATAAATTGTTGATCGGTGAACGGACAGCAGAGGATATTAAGGTTACTATTGGTACGGTTCGACCTGGTTTGATGAAGTCCGAAATGGATATTCGTGGCCGGGACATGGTAAGCGGACTTCCCCAAACGCTCACTATTACGGCGGCTGAGGTAAAGGAAGCATTATGGGATCCGGTTTCTTCCATTGTGGCTGCAGCTAAATCGGTACTGGAGCGTACACCACCAGAGTTGTCTGCGGACATCATTGACCGGGGTGTAGTTCTGACTGGTGGAGGTGCTTTGCTTAACGGATTGGACGAGCTACTCTCAGAAGAATTACATGTACCTGTTTGGGTAGCGGAAGACCCTATGCACTGTGTGGTAAAAGGAACAGGAATTATGCTGGACAATTTGGACAAGGTCGTAAAGAAAAAGTTCTAAGCAGCCGATATAAAAGGTAGCATTAGATTCGGAAGGAGACTACCTTCATGATAAGAGGTTTATATACGGCCGCTGCAGGTATGGTTGCGCAGCAACGTAGACACGATACGGCAACACAGAACATCGCTAACTTAAATACAACGGGATATAAGCAGGTTGACAGTGTTAATCATGCTTTTCCGGATGTCTTGATCTCGGCTATGATTAATGGCAATACCACGCCGGTGGGGCGCCTTAACACGGGAGTTTTTGCAGAACAGTCAATATCCCAATATTTACAGGGTGATTTAAGGGAGAGCGGCAAGTCTATGGATTTTGCTTTATCTACAGATTTGCAAGTCGCCGACCCTGTGACGGGTCAAAATATAGCCTTTGATGGTTCAGGAAAATATGTAAGTCCTGAGGGTGAGGTTATTTACCGTCCACAGGCTTTCTTTACCGTTCAGGATGCTGAGGGCAATAACTTATTTACCCGAAATGGAAGCTTCACAGTAAATGCGGCTACGGGAGAAGTGTTGAGCAGTGGAGGCTTCAAGGTTCTGGATTCCACTGGCAAGCCTCTTGTCTTGACAGGAAATCAGGACACTCTTAAAGTGGACGGGCAGGGTAATGTACTAAATCCAGTAACAGGACTTCCGACAGGGACCAAGATTGGTGTGAGTGTAGTTACAAAGCCGCAGGAGCTTGTGCGTGATGGTAAAGGTGTGTTTCACGCTGATGATATAGCGGCGGCAGACATTCGTTACTCCAATGCAACTGATAACTTACAGGTGCGTCAAGGATATTTAGAGGGCTCCAATGTTGACCCTACTCAGGTTACTGTAGATTTGAATGCCGCATACCGGGCATATGAAGCGAACCAAAAGATCGTCCAATACTATGATAGCAGCTTGCAGAAGGCTGTAACTGAAGTCGGCAGGGTATAAGTGCTGCTTATGAAATGGGTTTTACAGGTACAGCTTATAGGAGGTTTGATCTATGAACAACTCAACGATTAGTGCAGCAGTCTCCATGTCGAGCCTTCAGCAGCGGCTTGATATTATAGCGGATAATCTAGCCAATATGGATACAAATGGTTATAAGAGCAAGAAAGGCTCCTTTGAGGATGTGCTGACTCGTGTGCAGCAGCAATCGGACGACTATGATCAGCCTGGCCGCGCTACACCTCTAGGCTTTAATATCGGTTTTGGGACTTATGTGCCTTCGATTACGACTAATTGGGAAGAAGGCCCCCTTAAAGAAACAGGTAATCCAACCGATTTGGCGCTTCAGGGTAATGGGCTGTTTGGCGTTCAGGTCAATGGAACTACAGCTTATACAAGACAAGGTGATTTTCACTTTACGCCTGACACCACCGATGCAACGAAAATGGTCCTTGTAGATAATACGGGGAATCCGGTACTGAATACAGCAGGTAATCCTTTAACGGTCCCTGTGGGCGTGAATGCAGCTATCGATGAATCCGGTCGTGTATTAACGAAACAGTCAGAGAATGGACCTGTTCGGGTAGCAGGTACTATAATGATTGTAGAACCTAAGACACAGAATGCTTTAAAGGCAGTGGACGGGAATTTCTATATGCTTGCCGATGGAGTTACAGCACAGCAGGCTTTTGTACAAAGAGCGGCAGGTGAGGCGTCTGGAATTGGAGTACGCTCAGGGTGGCTGGAGCAGTCAAATGTCGATATGACCACAGAAATGACAGAAATGATGCAGATTCAACGTACGTATCAACTCGCAGCTCGGGCGCTTTCTTCCAGTGATCAGATGCTAGGTCTGGCCAATAACATGCGCGGGTAGAGGTGAAGGAATGGAACGTCAGAAAAAGGTGAAGTCGGAAGACAAACCAGAAGACAAGAAAGAGTCGAAGCGACGAGGATTATCAAAATGGACACTTATCCAGTGGATTCTTATTCCTTTGCTTCTCGTAGCTGCACTTGGAGGCGGACTGGTTGTCGGTTACGTTGTCCTTGGCAAAAAAGAGTTTAGCGATGTTCTACAATGGAGCACGTGGAAACATGTCTATGATTTGGTTTTTGCTCCATAATTTAAGATGATAACAACTCCCTTCTTGCTTAAGGGAGTTTTCTTTTTTATACGGATAAATGTATAATGGTGGGGGGCCTCGGGCAGCAAAAAGGGCCCTCTCCGCCATGCTATCGCATCCGGTGGAGAAAGCCCCTTATCTCAACCTCCACTTCTGCAGGTGGTGAAGGATATATATAGTTTTTACCGAAGCTGCCTAAATTTATGCAGTTCGGCGAAGAATAAATAAAGTAACATCCGAAAGGAGTTTTGTTAATAATGCTGGATATCAACCAAATTCAAGAAATCATCCCCCATCGGCCTCCATTTCTGCTGGTGGACAAAATCACTGAGATTGAAATGGGTAAACGAGCTGTTGGCATTAAAAATGTAACGATCAACGAACCTTTCTTCGCAGGTCATTTTCCAGGTTATCCGGTAATGCCGGGCGTACTGATTACAGAAGCTCTTGCACAAGTTGGTGCGGTTGCTATTCTAGGGGTAGAAGCGAATCGCGGTCGGATTGGCTTTTTAGCCGGGCTCGATGGATTCCGTTTCCGTGGTCAAGTCGTACCGGGAGATACGCTCACTCTTGAAGTGGAGATTACTCGCCTTAAGGGCAGTATTGGAAAAGGACAAGCTACTGCTTCGGTTGAGGGGAAAGTTGTTGCCTCTGGGGAAATTATGTTTGCGCTCAGCTAATATTAATTAGCGAATATATATTATACATGGAGAAGGAGAGATTCTAAATGACTCAATTAAGCCCAAAAGCGGCAGAAACCTTATCTCGCTGGCTGGAGAACGAATCTGTTGATGAGTCTACGAAGGCGGAGCTGCGCGCTCTGGAGAACGAGCCACAGGAGCTCGAGGAACGATTTTATAGAGATCTAGAATTCGGTACAGGTGGTCTACGTGGTGTGATTGGAGCAGGTAGTAATCGTATCAATCGTTATACGGTAGGTAGAGCTACACAAGGTTTCGCTAAATATATTCTGGAGACGCATACTGGAGAGGGAAAACCTTCTGTTGTTATCGCTCATGACTCCCGTCGCTTCTCGCCTGAATTCACACTTGAAGCTGCTCTTGTATTGGCTGCTAATGGCATTGAGGCTCACTTATTCACTTCTCTGCGTTCAACACCCCAATTGTCGTTCAGTGTGCGGCATTTGAAGGCAACGGGCGGTATTGTTATTACTGCAAGTCATAATCCGCCTGAATATAACGGGTATAAGGTTTATAATTCTGAAGGTGGACAGCTTGTCCCTGATGAAGCCGAAAAGGTCATTTCTTACATATTAGGGGTTGACACTTTTGATGGTGTGAAACGGATTTCCCAAGAAGAAGCGGAGCGTCAAGGTCTGCTGCACTGGCTTGGTGAGAAGGATGACGAAGCGTTTACCGATACTGTCGCTGCGGTTAGTCTTGCAAGTGAAGAGATCGCCTCTACGCTTGGAAAAGACTTCAAAATCGTATACACCCCGCTACATGGTACTGGTAACCTGCCAGTCCGCCAAGTGCTTGAGAAAATAGGTTTCACACAGGTGCATGTTGTACCTGAGCAAGAACAACCAGATTCCGAATTTTCCACTGTAAAATCACCGAACCCAGAAGAACGCGAAGCCTTTACCCTGGCTATGAAGCTGGGCGAAGAGTTGAATGCAGACCTCTTAATTGGCACGGATCCCGATGCAGACCGTATGGGGGCAGTGGTTCGCGATAATGAAGGTAAATTTGTTGTTTTGTCGGGCAATCAATCTGGCGCTTTGATGATTCATTATTATTTGAGCCGTTTACAGGAACAAGGTAAATTGCCTAGCAATGGTGCAGTTGTGAAGACTATCGTGACGAGCGAGATGGGGGCTGCTGTAGCCTCTCATTATGGTGCAACTGTATTTAATACGTTAACGGGCTTCAAATATATTGGGGAAAAAATGACTCAATTCCAACAATCCGGAGATTACACATATCTTTTCGGTTATGAAGAAAGCTATGGTTATCTTGCAGGTAACTATGCTCGTGATAAGGACGCCGTTCTTGCGGCTATGTTGATCGCTGAAGCAGGTGCTTATTACAAAGCTCAAGGCAAAACATTATATGATGTTCTTCAGGAATTGTATGAGCAGTTCGGATACTTCTTGGAAAGCCTGGAGTCCCGTACATTGAAGGGTAAGGATGGCGTTGCGCAAATTCAGGGTATCATGAATGATTGGCGTACGAATGCGCCACAAGAAATTGCGGGATCTGCCGTTACAGAGGTGCTGGATTATTCGCTAGGCTTGAATGGTCTGCCGAAGGAAAATGTACTAAAGTATTTGCTGGCTGACGGTTCATGGTTCTGCCTGCGTCCTTCCGGTACCGAGCCAAAGATTAAAGTTTATTTTGCGGTTGTGGGTGAATCCTTGCAGAATGCTAAGGATAAGGTAGCTACACTATCCAAGCAGGTTATGGCTCGTGTTGACGGGGAACAATAAAATAAGAATATAGATCGCGCTCTATATTGTGAAATTATATTTTTTAAATATAAGAAAGTATAAGTTTCACGCCATACTTTATATCTTATATTTCTCGCATAAACGCTTACCGTCCTTGGAAGGACGCCGAAGGCGTTTAAGCTTGCATAGAAACGGGTACCGTCTCTAAAAGGATGACGATCCGTTTCTACTTTTGTAAAAAGAGTTTTGAAGTGAAAGAGGAGGTACTTTTGGTGCAGCAAAAATGGCAACGTTGGAATATTTCTTCCCGAAAGTGGCTGTGGATCATAGTTGTGGTTGGCGTTTTAGCTGCCTTGCCAGTTGTCTATGACCGTCTGCAGACGGAGAAGTCTTCCAAGACAGTGGAATTTGTATTTGATTACCGTGATTTAGTTGAAGTAGCAAGCTATCGTGCAAATCCGCAGGATTATATTTCCGAACAGTTAGATCGTCTAAAAGATGCTGGTGTTCAGAGTATGGCGATTTACGAAAGCACGCTGGAAGATTATCGGAAGGCGCGTCGTCTAATGATGTGGGGTGCGGCTGATATCGCTAATCTTACGGATACAATCATTCCGGTGAATGAGAACTATACTTATGTTCTTTTTACTAGTCCTGATTACTACCAGGCCCTGGCGCCTGTCATTAAAGAGGCATTCGGTAATCTTGGGATTACTTCGAAGGAATGGAGTTTCCGCGGACAACAAGGTCTTATTATTGAGACTCCAATAGAAGATGCTACACTGAAGCCACTTCAGCCGGATCCATTTACACTGGAGATGCTGCATGACAAAGGGTTCACCATTGTACCGCGTCTTGTGGATTCTTTGACTTATAATAAAGCAACAGTTATGAAGCTGTTAGATCGTTATGAAGAATTGGGTGTAAAACGAATCCTATTCGAGGGAGAGTCCGTTAAAGGGTTTAATGATGATGCCGATACGGCTAGTATTACTGACTTTGCAAATCTCCTTAAGGAACGTGGAATCGGAATTGCAGCGATTGAAAATATTAAGAAGCAGCAGAAGGGTTTTAACAAGCTTGCTTATTTGCTGGACTATAACGTAACACGGTTATATTCCCTTAGCGAAGGGGATTCTGCCTTAGATCCAAAAGTGATCTCAGATCGCTTCGCCCTGGCAACAAAGGATCGTAATATCCGCATGATTTATTTAAATACGATTCCTTCGCGAAATACAGCTAAGGCACAGATTACAGATACGCTAGACAACCTTGTCACGAGTCTGAGTGATCCTGGTGGTGCCGTTGAGCAGATCAAAGACAATGGGTTTAAGTTAGGACAAGCTACGGCTTTTGAGGTTGTAGATTCGTCTTATCAGCGTTACTTCAAGCTAGTTGCGGTAGTTGGCGCAGTCTCTTTAGTAGCGCTGCTGATTTCATACTTTATTCCATGGCTTACGATCCCTGCATGGGTGCTAGGATTACTGGGAAGTGCAGGCCTGCTGGTCTTGAAACCAGAGCTATTTGAGCAGGCACTGGCGCTAGCGGCTGCGATAAGTGCACCAACCCTGGCGGTTGTACTTGCCATTCGTAAGGTTAATGAAATGGGACCTCCGCTACGGAACAATACCCTTACTTATAAGGTTATGAGCCCGCAACGTCGGTTTACGCATAGTCTGGTGCTTTATTTGAAGACGTCATTAATTTCTTTGAGCGCTGTGCCATTCGTGATCGCACTGCTCAACAACATAACCTACAGTCTAGTGCTGGACCAGTTCCGTGGTGTTAGTCTGCTCCATATGGCGCCTATCGGCCTTGTAGCACTTTATGTACTCCTCTATCGTGGAGAGTTTGTCTTTAACAAGACAGGTAAGCTGCTGCGTACACCAATCACATTAGCTATGGTTCTTGCCGCTATGGTTCTTGGGGTCGTAGGTATGTATTATTTAAGCCGTACTGGAAATGGTGGTAACGTAACACCTCTAGAAATGGCCTTCCGTACATTCCTAGAGAATACGGTTGGTGTCCGGCCGCGTAATAAAGAGTTTTTGCTCGCACATCCGTTATTAATTCTTGGTGCATTCCTGGCCTTTAGATATCGGAGTGCAGCGTTTATCATGATTATTGCCGTAATTGGTCAGCTCTCCATGGTGGATACCTTTGCACATATTCATTCACCTGTTCTGATCTCGCTGGTTCGTGGATTGCTCGGTCTTGGACTCGGACTGATCATTGGTATAATTGCCGTAATCGTATGGCAGATTGCAGAAGGGTGTTGGAAACGATGGTCGCCACTCCTAAAAAGATAGTTATCTCTGGTTACTATGGTTTCCGTAACAGTGGAGATGAGGCGGTGCTGCAGTCCATTCTAATTGCACTGCAGAAACAGTCTCAAGCTTTGGGTATATCCATTGAGCCTATAGTGCTGTCTATTGATCCTGAGTGGACGAGCGCCACATACGGAGTGAAATCCGTGCACCGGATGAAGCTTGTTGAAGTCCGTCAAGCGATTTATGAGAGCGCTGGTCTGATCAGTGGTGGGGGTAGCTTGCTGCAGGATGTCACAGGTAGCAAGAGTATTCCTTACTATTTAGGTATTATCAAGCTTGCGCAGTGGATGGGGAGACCAACCTTTATCTATGCTCAAGGCATTGGGCCAGTGAATCGTAAACTTTTTCACCCTTTAATCAAATCCGTGTTTCGTAAATGTACCTATATATCTGTGCGGGATGAACAATCCCGCGAGCTTCTCCTATCTATGGGACTGGAACAGAAGAAGATAGAGGTTGTTCCCGACCCGGTTATGGGCCTGTCTTTGCCAGAGGACACGGATGCTACTACACAAGCTTCAGAATTACCTAATTCACTTCCGGTGATTGGGATATCGGTACGTTTTTGGGAGCAAGACCGCAGAGAACTGGAGGCTCTTGCACAAGGCTTGATTAAGGCCAACCGCGAGGTTCCGTTACATTTGAGATTTCTCCCTTTTCACACCCCTTCGGACAATGAGACTTCACGTTATCTGATGGATAAGCTGAAGGGAAGTATAATCGAGCATGGCGGACAGGTCAGTATTTGTGAGGATGCTATTCACCCGCAGCAGATGCTACGGGAAGTGGGACAATGCGATGTTCTGATTGGTATGCGACTTCATAGCTTGATCTATGCGGCTGGAAGACGTGTTCCACTGATTGGCATTTCTTATGATCCGAAGATCGATCATTTTCTAGACAGAATTCAATGTCATCCTGTAGGAGCAACGAACACACTTGATGCTGAACATGTTGCTGCCGAGATTGTTCATCTTTTGAACACAGTGCAGGAGTGGAGAGCAGCACGGGAAGATGTCATTTCCAAGTTGATTCAAGAAGCAGAGGCACCAGCTCGACAAATCGTAGAATATTTTCACCATAAAGGATGATCTAAAGTGAAAGCAGAAAGCGCGGTACCTACAGTTCCTATTTTTGGAATTAGAGTCTCTAAAGTTGATATGGCAGCAACGGTTGCCTATTTGACGGAGGCTGTTCATACCCGTATCCCGCATCAAGTGATTACGGCTAATCCCATTATGGTTATGGCTGCACTGGAAGATCCAGCTTATATGGATATTATGAAATCGGCTGAATTGGTTGTCCCCGATGGGACAGGCGTTGTATGGGCTGCTAATTATTGTAATGAGCCGGTATCAGAACGGGTAGCAGGTTATGATCTGTTACATGAATTGATGCGGCAGGGTGAAAGATATAGTTGGAAGGTATATCTCCTAGGATCTACGCCTGAAGTGATTCGGGAAACCGCTGAAAGGTTACAATTGCAATATCCGGGTGTTATCATTGCAGGATATCACGACGGTTATTTTGGTCCGGATGCAGATGAAGAAATTGTTGCTGGAATTGTTAAGGCTAATCCTGACTTATTATTTGTAGCCAGAGGTGCGGATAGTCAGGAACCTTGGATTGCTAAATATAAGTCTAAACTGGGCGTTCCGATTATGATGGGGGTCGGCGGCAGCTTTGACGTGATCTCTGGGAAGAGCAAAAGAGCGCCAATAGCCTTCCAAAAAATGAGAATAGAATGGTTATACCGTCTCCTAAAAGAACCTACACGGTACAAACGAATGCTTGCACTGCCGAAATTCGCATTAAAAGTGGTGCGTGAGAAAGATAAAGTAACAAAAGTCTAGCAAAATGCCGATATTCACCTAGAAAATGAGAAAAATAGCCTAAATAAAGGATTGGAATTTGTTTTTGTAACAGCGTATAATTCAATGCGGTAGAGAAATGGGGGTCGACTGATCAAATGTTAATCATATACATCGCTGGATTTATCGTATGCATGGGACTCGCACTTGGCCTCACACCTTTGGTGAAGAAATTCGCCATTAAGATTGGTGCAACAGATGTGCCGAATGCTCGTAAAGTGCACACGAAAATTATGCCCCGCCTTGGCGGATTAGCTATTTTTCTAGCGTTTGTGTTAGGCCTGCTTGCCGTATTGCCGATTATTCCATACGAGTTCACTCCGCGGGAGGTCAACTTCATCAAAGCGCTGCTGTGTGGTGGCGGACTGATTGTACTTATCGGTGCACTCGATGACCGATTCGAATTATCAGCAAAAGTGAAGCTACTGGGCCAAATTATCGCAGCCTGTATCGTTGTTTTCGGCTTTGGTATTACTGTAGACTTTGTGAATATTCCATTTAACAATACGTATTCCTCATTGGAGAGCTGGATTGCTATCCCGCTTACGATTTTCTGGATTGTCGGTGTTACCAATGCCGTTAATCTGATCGACGGGCTGGACGGGCTTGCGGCTGGTGTATCAGGAATTGCAATTGCTACGATTGCGGCAATGGCTTTCGTGATGGGAAACACCATGGTGGCAATGCTGTGTCTGTTGCTTCTGGGTAGCATCATCGGATTCCTGTTCTTTAACTTCCATCCTGCTAAGATTTTCATGGGAGATACGGGTTCGCTGTTCTTAGGCTTTTGCTTGGCATTACTTGCTTTGCTAGGATTTAAACAGATTGCAGTGGTTTCGTTTATTACACCTTTGCTTATTATCGGTGTACCATTGTCGGACACGTTCTTTGCGATCGTGCGACGTAAGCTGCAGAAGAAACCAATCTTCGCACCAGATAAAGGTCACTTGCATCACTGTCTACGCGAGCTTGGCTTTAGCCACCGCCAGACTGTACTCATTATTTATGGTATTGCTGCATTTTTCGGTATTTTAGCGGTCATTCAATCATCCGCAGCTCTTTACGAAGCGAACTGGGTTACGTTCGTGGTCATCTGTATCATGCTCTTCTTCTTGCAAATCGGTGCTGAAATTACAGGCTTGATTGGTAAGACTAAACGTCCAGTGATTAATTTCTTTTTAAGAATGCGGATGAAGGCTAATCCGGAAAGAGGCTCTAAGTCTTAAGCGACTAAGCAATTATTCTAAAATTTTCTAAACTTAACAAAACTCATCCGATTTCGGATGAGTTTTTTGTTGTTTTCCCTAAAAATATTGATACTTATGACCGATAAAGAACAAAGTGAAGGTTTACGAGAACTTATACTCAAAGGAGAGATATAACACATGCAACGCTTTAAGAGACCGTTCGTTTGGCTGATGCTGGCGGCTTTGATCGTTTCTATGTTCCCAGGTAAATACACGCCGATAGCGGCAGCGGCTACCACGACATACTTCAGTCCGGATGATCTCACGCTGCGAAATACAATTGAGCTGAAACAGGAGATTGTGCCGGATAACGATCCGAATGCCAAATATAATATTTCAAGACAAACCGTTTATAAGACAAGCAATCCGAATTTTTCGATTACTGGTACGTATGCACAGGTAACAACTTCTACAATGAAAGTCACTGTGCAGCAATTGACTCAAAATGGTAGTAAATGGGTTACGGATGCTACCCACTCGACTACCGGCGCAGTAACCACTGATACTACAAATCCTACTAATCGTTTTATTGCTAGTGGGCTCACATTGTTTACAGGATACAATAAGATTACTTTTTCTGGGATGCAAGGTACTTTAGAGCGCTCAGAATCATTTTATGTTCTTTATGATAAGGTTCCTTATATCTCCTCTCTACAAGTTCTTGGAGGTGGACCTTCCGCGATTAATTTGAATGAGGGAACTAAGGTTGTTGTTCCTAATCAACAGATTACGCTACAAGGTAATGTGACCAATGCAACTCGAGTGGGCGTTTCATTGAATGGAGGATCATCACTGCAAACCTCGCTACTTGAGGATGGTACATTTTTCACTCCAGCATTAACGCTTAAATCAGGGGAAAACACGTTGGAGATCGTTGTGCAGAATGCAGCGGACTCGATTACAATAAAACGCTCAATTTATTACTTTAATACAAACAGACCTTTTACTGACTTACAAATTTATCATGGTGATGGAACGAATTATAGAGCTCATAACATTCTTGAAAATATTCCTACACTAACTGCTTCAGATACTACTGCAAATATCATAGGACAAGTTCTTTTACCTTATAGTGCAAGTGATAAATCCTTTGAAGATGATCATATTGTCAAAATTAATGATCAGGTTGTTCCGGTTAAAGTGTTGAAATCATACACGATTTCGGCAGATGGTGTTTATACGCCAGATACTAGTGCTGGCCAAAAAGAAATTGTAATTCCTGGTCCAGATGGTGTAACGCCTCAATATCGATTGGTTTCATTCGAGACCACAACGCCATTTACCCTTACTTCGGGATCTGGCAACGTGGTACTGTCCATTAAATATGGTTCTTACGAGACTTCAACCAAAGAAAGTTATAAATATCTGAAAGATGAGACTGTGATTACAGATATGTTTTATCTTTCAGGATATAAAGAAGCTGCAAGTGTTGATATTTCTTCCGTTTCAAAACTAGCGTTGAATGGTTCTCAGGTTGAAAAACCCGATTTCTACATTTTGGTGAAAACAAATGTTGCCCCAAAAGCAGGAGCGATATTGCAGGGTTCTTACCTACCACTGGGTGCTTCGCTAGTCCTGACAGAACAGCCTAATGTCACAGGCTTAAAAGCTAATGAAAAGGTGTATAAAGTTGAAGGGTTCTCAAATGGCCAGCAAAAGGTGAAATTTCAATTTTCGGGGTCTCAATCCTTTTATAATGCCGATATCGCCTATGTTTCTAAGAATTATATCTATGTTGCTAATTTGAATGATGGACAGACCTATACTTTTAATTCTGCTACTAGCTCTAATAGTATGACTATTTCTGGTGAGTATATTGGATTTGAAAGCATCGGTAATCCTCAATTCTTTATTAATGGGATTTCGAACGATAAAATAAAAACAACTGCAAAACCAAATGGCTATGAATTTAATGTAACGCTGACGAATCCAAAGTTTTCCTTTGATTTACCTATATCCTCCGCAGGTCCACTAGTTTATGGTGAGAATAAGATTGTGTTTGTTGGAACCTCGATGGATAAGGCAAATAATAAAAGGGAAGTTCGAAAAGAACTGCGAATTTATATTATCGATACGAATGTCTCTAATTTGTCACAGTTCCATCCGTCTATATCTAAGGGACGGGTCGATTTTACCCATGATTTAGTGAAGGATTATACAGATAAAGAACTTAATGACATTCTTGGATTAACTTCTGAGTTCATTTATAAGGATGAAAAATTTGTTACTAGCCAAACTAAATATGATTTGGTGTTAAGAGGCGGGGCGGCTACTAAGCTTAACCTGTACCAAGGATCAGACCTGTTCCTTTCTTTTGGTAGTGAAGTTTTGACTGGAAATGCTTCTGGACACAGGAAGCTAAATGAATTCACCTATAATAATCAAAAATATTATTATGATTTCTCCGGTAACAGCACAGAATTTATGCTTCGAATTCGTGATATCCCAGCTGAAACTGCTGGAAGCATTGTATATAATCTTGAATTAATCAATGACACAGGTGCACGTACAAATCAGCGTCTGGAAGTTGTTCGTGAAGTTTCTCCCTATCGCGTACTGTCCCCGGTGGCAACCGTAGGTGAACAGATCGTCGTTAACAAAAACTTTGTTCGTTTTGATATTGAGGCTGAAGGTGCTACAAAAGTCATTATTGATAAATATGAGGCCGAAAAGCGCACTGATCTGCCGAATCGTTTCACACTGGATTTTGTAGGTTTAAAAGCAGATAAAGCCACAACAATTAAAATTCAAATTGTTCGCGCTGATTCTACTCTCAGTGATACGATAAGCGTGTATTATGCGAGTGCCGTTCAAGTAGATACGCAGTATATGGCTGAGAAAGTTGCAACGAAGTATAGTGCGTTTAATAAGGGACTAGAGCTGAGCTTCCCTAAAGGTACACTTATGAAAGGCTATACTACCTCTGGTGCAGCTAAGTACTATCCAGATACAAAACTATTGTTCGGTATTGCTGATCCATTGGATGGTGTTGTTGAACGTAAAAATGATTATGGCAATACTATTAACGTCGATGCTGATGCACGGACTCCAGGTGGCTTGAGTACGTTGTTGATCCCTTCAGATCTTGTATTACGATTTAACTCAACAGTAGAAACTAATAACTTCTCACGTGTATCCGATATTTATTGGCTTAGCGGAGGTTTGGGAGAAAGAGGTACAAAAGGTACTGCTCTTTATAAACCGGCTACTAACGGGATTGCTCCATACTCAATAGAAGGTAATTTCACACAAATTGAAGCTGAACGCAAGATTGTACCATCCCAGCGAGGTGATCTTACACTAACCTTTAATCCAAATATTGTTGATGAGGTTGGTTCCACAATCACTGTATTCCGTTACACGGACTCAGGACAATGGGAGAATATTGGTGGAGAAGTGGACACAAAGAAACACACCATCACGGTGCCATTTGATCAATTTGGGTATTACACTGTAATGAAGCTTCGTCGTGGATATAACGATATTACTAATCACCCATGGGCTAGAAATATTTTGAATGGTCTTTATTCTAAAGGCATTATGAAGAATTTGCGGTTTGACCAGTTTGGTGCTGATAATACAACAACACGTGGAGAATTCGCTACGTTGTTAGTGAAGGGCTTGAGCCTTCCATTGAATTATAATAATAATCAGCAGACGTTCTTCGATATTGTACCTGAAGCAGTTTCTACAACTTGGGACTTCAAACATATTGAGACAGCAGCAAGAGCTGGTATTATTACTGGATTAAGCGATGGTTTCTTTGGTCCGGATCAACCTGTTACGCGAGAACAGGCGGCTGTGATGATCGCTCGGGCTCTTAAGCTGAAAATGTCTACAAATGACAATAAGTTGTTAACCAGTCTATCTAAATCTTTTGTAGACACCGGTAATATGGACTTTTACTCTCGGCCAGCTATTGAGGCAGTTTCCAAGGCTAAGATCATGGAAGGCAGCGCAGTGACGATTACAGGGCAAAAGAAGCCAGTATATAATTTTAATCCAAAAGGTAAGCTTACACGTGCAGAGGCTGGTAAGATTGCTGTAGAACTGCTCAAAAAGAGCACAAGTATTTTCCCGAAAACTTTTAATTAAAGAGTTAGGATTAAAAAAACGGCCAATTTCGCAAGAAATATCTGCGGATTGGTCGTTCTTCATTCCATTTAAATGGTTAATCCCAACCAATTTTACAGTTGTATAATAGTCAACTTAGAGAAAAGTGTAAACTTACCAGAGACATATATTTTGTATTCTGCTTCGATTTACGTTACAATAACTTAGAAAATATTATTTTCTGAAAGGTGAAAGCCAACCATGAAACCGATTTTAGCAAAAGCACAGTTGGATTACATGAAAGCCAAGAATATGTTTGAGAATAGAGCAAAAGTGTTGGAGAAGGAAATCGCGGCTAAACGGGCACTACAGGAAATTACGCAAGAGGTCATGGAGGAACTTGTGCAGGCTACAGGATTCCATGATTCATACAACGAGCTTGTTGTGGCTGAGAATGCCCTGATCGAATGGTCTCATACTACAATCAAACATGAGAAGAGCTACCGCGAGAATCGCGCAGCTATTGATGCAATGTATGACAATGTAAACTCAAGTCCTGAAAAGCGTCAGGAATTGATCCAATTATCTATGAAGATTCGTTAGACCCTACTGTAATAGAAGCAAGCGCCGGCAACGGCGCTTTTTTGTTGCGTTCAGCATCATGATGCTGTCTTTAAAGTGGATCTCCGAATGGTGACGGTAAGTAGTGGCCATTAGCTTACGAATCATCAAAGTAATGAAACAGGAGGCGAACCAAGAAAGAGGATGTTATACCTTTAGTGTAAGAACTATGAGTCGAATCCCAGAAGGGGAACCGTTGTCATATAATCGCTCTACAGTGATGTGAGAAATCAGGCTATCTGCTCCTGCATACTCAAAATTTGTAGGAATGTTTAAATAAATGGCACTAGTGTTAATGATACTTAGTAAATATTGCATAATGACGTTTAGAAAACGACTATGGTATACTATTTTCCGTGGCAACCCAAGATTAACAATAGTTAGTAGAACATACATATGTATCTTCTATTGGGATTGTGCCGGAAAACAAAAAAAGAAAAGATTTTTTTGAGAAACCGCAACTTTTCCAAATCTTCTGCGTTTAAGGTGTAGAGTCATTTACACAGGCAGTTGAAATTAACCAGTGGTAAAGCGATTTTAACAAAATGGAAAAATTAGCTTTACGTGACTTGAGGCACATTGTATAATACTTAGGTATAATTAGGAATCTAGTATTGTCATGTCCTGATCATTGTTTACCAGTTTCTGTGATACCCGTCACAGACATTATTTATACTTAATTTGCTCAACTCTGGAAAGGGGGTGCATCGGCTAATGAGTGACACGAGCTACTCAACTAAAGAAAAATCTCAGTTTATGAACGTCCAAGGAGGAGAAAAAAAGGTTATGAAGAAAATTTTATCCGTAGCATTATCTACAGCAATGGCATTCTCGATGTTTGCCTCTGTAGCGTTTGGTGACGCAGCAGCAACTCCGCAACAAAAATTTGACGCTTTGGCAGCAAAAGGTATTCTCAATGGGTACCCAGATGGTCAAGCTCACCTTGAAAAAGATCTTACTCGCGCTGAATTCGCGAAGATCGTTACTAAATTGTTCGATCTTACTGAAGTAACTAACAAATTGTCTTACAAAGACAAAGGTTACAACGCTAAGAACTGGGCAGTTCCTTACATCGAAGCTGTTACTGCAGCTAACTTGATGCAAGGTAAAGATACTGTTAAAGGTATCTTCGACTATAATGGTAAAGTAACAGTTGAAGAAGTAGCGGCTGTATTGTTCCGCGCTTTGAAACTTGAAACACCAGCAACTAGCGACAACACTGCATCTGCATGGGCTAAAGGTTATGCTCAAGCGGTAATCAATGCTGGTCTAATTGCTAAAGACACTAACTTCAAAGCTAACGCTAGCCGTTCTTTGGTAGTTGAAACAGCTTATGCAGTTGACCAATTGAAAGCAGCTCCTACTGTAGCTTCTGCAGACGCAGTAAGCCCAACTAAAGTAGTTGTTACTTTCTCTGACAAAACTACTACAACTGTTGAATTGACTACTGCTCTTGTAGCGGGCGTTGAAACTACAATCAACTTCAAACACAACAACCACGATTACACTACAAAAGTAACTTTGGCAGCTCCTAAAGTTGTTTCCGCAACTGCTCCAAACGCTAAACAAGTAGTTGTTAAATTCAACCGTGCTATCGATACTGATACATTGGCTGAAGGTGGAAAAGTTCTTGATGGTACTGTAAAAGTAACTAAAGTTGGAAGCAAAGACGATGAAGTAGCTAACGCTGTTGTAACTTTCGCTGCTGACAATACTGAAGCTACAATTACACTGCCAGGTGTTAAAGGTCTTAAAGGTAACTACACAGTTGTAGTGAACGATGCTGTTAAAACAACAGCTGGTGAAGCTATTCCAGCATTCACAACTTTGCTTACTGTAGCTGATACTGTAGCTCCAACTGTTGCTTCTGTTACTTCTACTGCAAAAGCAACTACTAAAGATGTTTATGTAACTTTCAGCGAACCAGTTAAAACTACTGGCATTGTTGCTTATGTAAATGGTTCAGCTGCTGCTGTAACTGTACAAAATGATACTTACACTGAGTTTAAACTGAGTGGAGTAACATTGGATAGTGGTAAGACTTATGACGTTTCCCTGCTTAATGTAACTGACTATGCAGGTAACGTAGCTAATCCAAACCCAATCAAAACTACTGTAACTGTTGTTTCTGACGTTGCTGCTCCTGTAATTAAGAGCGTAACTGCTGTGAGCGACAAATTCGTAGAAGTTGAGTTTGACAAGAACGTTGACCGTGCATCTTTGGTTGGTAATGTTCGTCTCTTGAACTCTGTTGGAGAAAGCCAAGGTACATTTAGTGTTGTTACTACTGCTAACGGCAAGAAATTTACCCTGCAAAGCCCTCTGACTAGCTTCCCATCCACTGGTACTTTCACTGGATCCGTTGTATTCGGAGCAACTGTTAAGGATACATTGGGTAACACATTGGGAACTGCTTCGAGTCAAGCAGTCACTTTCACTAAGGATACTGTAGCTCCAACAGTTACTGGTATCACTTACTCAACTTCAACTTCTGTTAAAGGTCTCAAACTGACTTTCTCTGAAGATGTTGTAAACACTGGAGTAGGTTCTGTAGTACTGATCAATAACAAAACTGGTCAATCTACTGCGATTGCTAACACTACAAGTGGTAGCGGAAAAACTCATACATTAACTGCTGTTAATGTAGATGCTGGTGAGTACACTGTGCGTCTTCCAGAAGGACTCTTTAAAGATAAATCCTTCTCTGGTAACAAGCTTGCAGCAACTGTATTGACAGTGACTATCGGATCCGCTGCTACTGATGGCGATGCTCCAGTACTGTTCAACAACCAAATCGTAATCAATGACAGCGCAAAAGCAGCTGTAACTGATACTGTTTATGGTGATGCTACCGTAACTGTTGATCTGAAAGATGCAAGTGGTCTGAACGTTGCTTCTGTACTAGATGTAAATAGCTACACATTGGACGACAAGGCATTGCCTGCTGGTACTTATGTAACTATTCAAACTCTTACTGATGCTGGAGTTGTAACAACATCTTCAACTAGTCCGAAGTATGCTCGTGCAACAATCCATATCCCTAGCTCTTCAATCACTGAAACTAAGTCAGACTACAAATTTGTAGTTAACGGCGTTACTGATGTATCTGGCAATGCTATCGAAGCGGTTTCGAAGAAGGGTAAGCTTACTAGCAGAACTAGCCCACTCTTCACTTCTGCAGTGGTTTCCAGCGGCAACTCTTATGAGCTGATCCTTGGATTCTCTAAAGAAGTAGTAGATCTTGATAAACAAGATCTGGAATTCTACATCAACAATGATGCGTCTGCATCTAACGTTATTAATCAAGCTAATTACACTGTAAAACCAATTCTTAATGGATCAGATAAAGGTAAATGGTCTGTTACTTTCTCCAAGAAAGCCATTGATGCAAGTGCAACTGGCGACTTGGATCTGAACTCCAATGATGTTAACAGAATCATCGTTAAGATTGCTAAGACAGCAAACGCAACTGATGTTGATGGTAACAAAATCACTGGTGAAACAGAAATCTCCGCTAAGTAATCTCCGATTACCGAAGCACAGAATAGCCTCTTCGGAGGCTATTCTTTTTTTATAGGCATTTACCCCAATATGAGGAGGAACTTCATTGAAAACGGTATGGAAAGTATCAACTGCAGCTGTATTGCTGGCTGGTGGTGTATGGGCTGGATCACTGTTGAATGTTACAGCTGAAGGTGCAGGTGTGGGTTCACAGCCTGGAACAGCAGATGACCCAGTGGTTACCAAAAGCTATGTTGATCAGCAAATTCAGAAAGCACTTACAGGTGGTACAGGCACAGCTCCAGTAGCTACAGCTACTCCGAGTCCAAGCTCAGCTCCAACAGCTACAACAAACCCGACTACTAGCAGTAATGAATCCGTAATTGTCGATGTAAAACCAGGTCAAACTCTAATTGCTTCCGCAGGTGCTGAATTTATTGTTCGTGCGGGTAAAGCGGTTATCTACTCTCAGGATGCAAATGGTGTTGCTGATTTAACGGATGGTAAAGATCTTGCCAATGGAGTAGCTGCACCGACTAACCATTTATTATCTTTCCCTCGTGATGGTCGTGGTATTACCGTCCAAACAGGACAAACTCTTGGCCTTGTTGTCATGGTTCGTGGTGGATATACACTAAAATAATTTGTAATAATATATATTCATAATGCCCGTAAAAGTACTTAATCATACCTTCAAACTGATTTCCAAAGTTACAAATCATTGGCGCGATTGAAGAGTAGATGTTGGTCGCACAATATTCCTGTAATCTTACAAATTCACAGGAGGTGCTGAAACATGGCACGTAACAATCGTACAGTGGTACCGGAAAGTCGGGCAATGCTGAAGCAAATGCAATATGAAATTGCAGCTGAATTCGGTTTATATGGAGCGCATTATGGAGGCGGAGCAGACACAGAGTTTGCTTCTGAATTAGGAGCAATCGGAGGTAGTGGTTCTGGCCGTAGCCAGTATCTTGGACATCTTAGCTCAAGAGATAATGGCTCTGTTGGCGGAGAAATCACGAAGAGACTCATTAAGCAAGCCGAACAGTCTCTTCTTTAATAATATCAGGGGTAAAAAAATCTTATTAATCCTATCTGATATTACTTTTTAATACTGCGGAATCAATATTTATACTGTGATGGAGGGGCTTCGGAGTAATTGACACCACCTCCCAAATAAGATAATATGACTTTTGAGGAAAGCCTTAGACCTTTTCCATATGGGAAAGGTTCATTTTTTTGAAGAGTTTAGTGAATATAAACATGAAATACTGCAATCATCCTTCATAAAAAGAACAGGCCCCTGAGTTTCTTTGTTTATAGTTTTTATTAATTTGGCCTGTGATTATTAAGGAATTCCTTATACAGTGTCAGACTAACCATAAGGGAGGTTGTTATACTTGTCTATTAAAGGGCGTCATTTGTTTACTTCCGAGTCCGTGACGGAAGGGCATCCGGATAAAATCTGTGACCAGATTTCCGATGCGGTATTGGATGCATTTTTAGCTAATGATCCAAATGCTCGTGTAGCCTGCGAAGTAGCAGTAGCAACTGGTCTTGTTTTGGTGATCGGGGAAATCAGTACCAAATCTGAGTATGTAGATATTCCTGCCATCGTACGCAATACCATTAAAGAAATTGGCTACACACGTGCAAAATATGGTTTCGATTATAATACTTGTGCAGTATTGAGCTCACTTAACGAGCAGTCAGCTGATATTGCTCAAGGTGTAAACTCTGCTCTCGAGCACCGTGATCCAGCACAATTGGCTGAAGAAACGGCAAATATTGGTGCGGGTGATCAAGGCTTAATGTTCGGTTTTGCTACGAATGAGACACCTGAACTGATGCCGCTACCGATCGCTTTATCTCACCGTATTGCTCGTCGCTTATCTGAAGTTCGTAAGAACGGAACTTTGGAATATTTGCGTCCTGACGGGAAGACACAAGTTACGATCGAGTATCAAGATGAGAAGCCTGTACGCGTGGATGCTATCGTAGTATCTACACAGCATGCGGAAGAAATTTCTCTTGAACAAATTCAGGCAGATATTAAAGAGCATGTAATTATGCCGGTTGTTCCTGCGGAACTGCTCGATGCTGAAACTAAATATTTTATTAACCCAACAGGACGATTTGTGATTGGTGGTCCTCAAGGGGATGCCGGTCTGACTGGACGGAAGATTATCGTTGATACGTATGGCGGATATGCTCGTCACGGCGGCGGCGCATTCTCTGGTAAGGATCCAACTAAAGTGGACCGTTCTGCGGCTTATGCAGCTCGTTATGTGGCGAAGAATCTTGTAGCTGCAGGTCTAGCTGATAAATGTGAGATCCAGCTTGCTTATGCCATTGGTGTGGCTACTCCTGTCTCGATTAATGTGGATACATACGGAACAGGTAAAATCAGTGAGGAAAAGATGGTTCAACTGATCAACAACAACTTTGATCTTCGCCCTGCGGGTATTATCTCCATGCTTGATTTGCGTAAACCAATCTATAGACAGACTGCAGCATACGGCCATTTTGGACGGACTGATGTTGATCTTCCTTGGGAACGCGTAGATAAAGCAGAATTACTCAGAGGTCAAGCAGGATTGTAGTTAAGTATATGTTCTTATAATTCGTTAAGCCCGCAAGTTGGCACTTAGTGTCAACTCTGCGGGCTATTTTTATGTAATGGACAGAATTAGGATTGATTCTAATCATAGAGAAGTAGACTACTAAACTTTGTAAGCCCTTTAACCGAAATATAAGAATATACATAAAGACGTTAGTATGGTTTGAGAGGAGTCTATCACGGCATGAAAAGAAAAATTTCAATATGGACGGCAATTTTTCTAGCAGGAGAACTGGTACTTGGAGCAGGGTATCCTTCTATCGGAATTGGAATATCGGCAGTACATGCTGCAGCGGAATTTGGCATTAGTGTGTCGCCAGCACCTGGAGCAACCTATGTAAATATCGGGTCATCTCTTAAATTAAGCTTTGATCGTCAAGTAAACCCACAGGCTGGAGAAATTACCATCACGGGTCAGGGTGATAGTACACCTTTTGTGACGATTCCTATTGGTAGTTATGGTTTAATTGGTAGTTCAAAAGACTACGAGCTTAAGTTAGGGCCAAACCAACAATTCACTCCGAATAAGGCATACACGGTCACAATTCCCAAAGGATTGTTCAAAGATAATGAGGGTAATGAATCAGGACTTACTTCATGGGCATTTACCACCGCTCCAGAGAGTAATACGGCTATCACGGCAGGCAACTTTTCACCGGCTAGTAATGCAAGAGTAGATGCCGGGAGTTTAAAGGAACTTAGTCTGACACTAAATAAGCAGCTGTTAAAAGGTGGGGGCTCTATCCGAATCCTCTCCTCAGCAGATAATACAACAGTGCAAGAGTTCAGAATAAAGGATGATGACACTAGAGTTAACGTTCTGACTGATGCTAACTCTACTACAGTTAAATTAACGCTAGAGAAAGCATTGGCGGCCGGAGGGAATTATTATGTTCTTATTGATGCCTACGCTTTTAAGGATGTTGATAATAGAACGTTCTCTGGGATTTCTAGCGGCAATGTATGGAGTTTCTCTACAAAAGGTGTAGCTGAAATTCCAATGACTCCATCCCCGGCTAACGGTGCAGGCGGTATATCTACCACAGGAGCGCTACAGCTCACTTTTGACCGTCCTATGATGCCTGCATCAGGTGTAATTACGGTGTCCCCAGGGGCAGCTAACGATGCTAGAACAAGATGGCTTAATGTGAACTCCCCAGCCGTTACTGGAGGAAGTAGCAGAACTATAATATTGAATCCAGCATCCACAGCCTCACCGCTGCTAAACGGCACACAATATACAGTTACGGTCCCCCAGGGTGCTTTTTATGATCAAGATGGAAATGTATTTCCTGCCTCGGGCCCGTACACTTGGACCTTCACAACGGTATCTTTGACTGGACTTGGCGTAAGTGCTTTGAATCCATCTGATCGAAGTGAATCTATTGCTAACAACAGATCCTTTTCGATCGCTTTTAATCGGGATGTGAATTATAACGGTGCAGTGGCCAATGGTGTGGCTCTATATAAAAGCGGAGGATCTCAGGTGCCGGTTAACGTTACTCGGAGTACCACAACAGCTAAAGAATTTATAATCACACCTTCTGTAGCGTTAGATAGTGATTCAACTTATTACATTGATATCGCTAAAGGGGCTTTTGTAGACGCAAGTGATGCTAACGTTCTATATGACGGGTTAAGTGGTAAAAATTCATGGAGCTTCAAGACCTTGTCTCTGGATAAAACAGCTCCACAGCTCACATCAGCACAGCTTGAGAATAATCGAACCATTCGTCTGAAATATAATGAGTCTCTCAATTCATCCATAGCGCTGTTAACCTCAAGCTTTGGAGTTACGGTGAACGATGAGAATCGAGCGATTGAAAGTGTTTATATTCAGGGAGACAGTGCCTACTTGGTGCTGAGTACAGGAGTAGCCGTTGGGCAGATTGTAAAGGTCAGCTATAATGGCGGACTGCGGACGATTCAGGATCCAAGCGGAAATGCAGCGAGCACTTTTAGCTCTAAACAGATCACAAACTCTATTGAGTCCTCCATGCCGACACCTAAAGATGGGCGAATCACGGGGAGATCTGTAGTATTAAATTTTAACGACACACTAAAATCGGTTTCCTATTACGCTCATAACCAGTTCTCAGTGACTGCAGATGGAAGCTCACTTGGGGTCAACTCGATCAGTTCCAGTGGCAATACAGTATATTTAACATTGGGCAGTGAAGCATCGAATGGACAGAACGTTCGGGTGTCCTACTATGCAGGTTCGTATCCTTTGCTGAATTCTTATGGACAAAATATTGCGGACTTTACTGATTTCAATATCCGTAACAGTAACGATACGATTGCGCCAGTGTTTCAAAGTGCAACCGGAGGCGGCACTAAAATCATTTTGAATTATAATGAAGGCTTATCTACAACCAATCTCCCACTGAATAGCCAATTCTCTGTGTTAGTGGGCAGCACGCCTAATTATGTGACTAATGTATCGGTCAGCGGCACTCAGGTCACTTTGACGCTTCAGACAGCGCTCGCGGTTAATCAGAATGTGACTATATCTTATGTGCCGGGTTCTGCCGGGATAAATGATTTGAATGGGAATCGGGCAGCGTATATTAACCTACAGCCTGTATCCATTTCAGAGAACAGTGGCACTACTATTCCAGAGATTAATTCAGCGACCGTTACAGGTGACGAGTTAACAGTTACTTTTGCAAAGAATATGCAGTCATCCGGTTCCCTCTATGCGAATCAGTTTGGAGTTCGAGCAGACGGAAGCAGCTTGGGAGTGCAATCCTACTATCTCTCAGGTAATATTCTAAAAATAACGTTATCCTCGGTTGTAAAGACCGGTCAAAAAGTGGACCTATCCTATATGTCTGGTACCGGTACGATTAAGGATTTGAGTGGGAATACTCTTTCCTCATTCTCAGCTTTATCAGTTCAGAATCTAACTGGCGTGACCACTGGATCTGGAAATCGTCCATCCTACCTAGGAACACTTGCAACGAGTGAGTTTGGAAAAGAGTATGCACTATTAAAGAGCGATTCCTCGCAAATTGTGGATGACCGTTCTGTATATAATCAATCTGTAAAAAGATATACTTTAAACGCAGATCGAATAGCTGCCAGTTATGAATATCTGTATAAGATGAATAATGATGTGTTGGCTTTTGAGGTTCCTTCCACGGAGCAAGCAGCTTTTGTAACGGCTCCGCTAAAACCATTTCTAGATGCGGTGAACCGTAATAAAAATACTAAGTTCATGATTCGTCATGGAGATAATCTATTTAGCGTAGGGCTCAATGATATTGATATGAATGGGCTGGCGAGCAGCCTGATCTCGGACAGTAAAAATATCTCGCTCGTGTTCCGCTTGGATAAAGTCCCAGCAGGTACGTTTACACCTTTTGAGCAAAAGCTACAGACGATGGGTATGCGTACTATTACTAGTCTTATGGATGTCCGGGTGACGGCGATCGTTAGCGGTAATTATTCGAATGCCAAGGCACTGACAGTACCAGGTGAATATACCGTACGTACTACTTCTTCATTAAATAGTGCGCAGACATCCGCGGCCAGGTTAGACCTTTCCTATTACGATGCAGCTTATCTACCTACAAAAATCAGTACGGTTGGCAACTATACGGTTATTCGTGCTCGAACCGCTGGTAATCAGATATTAGGGAGTTTCTTATCCACCAGAGCCTTCACGGATATGGGTAAGCATTGGAGTAATGCAATCGTAGCTGAGCTTAACGCAAAGAATATTATTGATAGCAGCTACGGTAGTGCGTTTAATCCGGAGAAAAAAATTACCCGTGCTGAGTTTGCTATTATGCTCAGTCGAGGTCTAGGCTTGCTAGGAGATCGTGAGACCGCACAACGTTTCCGGGATGTGCAGCCTTCTACACAAACTGGAGACTACATTGGTGCAGCGGCTAAAGCTGGAATTATTACAGGGAATACGGATGGTACTTTCCGTCCAAATGATAATATAACACGCGAGCAGATGGCGATCATGATGATCCGTGCGATGGAATATACGAATCATCCTATTACACTAAGCGGTACTTCTGCCTCAACACTTGCAAAATTCAAGGATAAAGCAAAGATTCAGAATCAAAGTGCAGAGTTCGTCGCAAAGGCAGTGCAATCAGGGATTATTCTGGGCATGACAGTCAGTGAATTTGGCCCCCAAGGCAATGCCACACGTGCTCAAGCTGCCGTGATGTTACAGCGGATGCTGAAACAGGCAGATTACTTGTAGTCAATTCTTGTAAACACTAAATTAGTTGGAAAAGTCCGGCAATCATGCCGGGCTTTTTTTGTCGTCTAATTATGACAGTTTTGGCTCTATAAAGCTTGAAATCTCTCAATTTCGCAACTTTTTGGCTTATTTTCAGTCTATTAAAAGAGAACTAGAAAAATAGGAACCAGTTTCCAGACATTGATATGGACTGATAGAGTACAAAAGAGATGGGAGAGTTACGTTGAAATGAATGAAGTTTTCTTGGAGAAGAAGAGTAGCGAGGTTGTACGGGGAATAAGATTATCTTCCACTAAAAAGTGGATTGCTGCTTCATTGGCTGGTGTGTTATGGATTATGCCGGTCATCGGCAGTGAAGGTATGATGCTGTTTGGTCAGGGGTCTGCACCAATCGCAGCTGCAGCCACAGCTCCTTTTAAAGTAAGTAAGCTGGGAGAAGAAGTGATTACTTCGGGCGCCATTATGATGAAATATAAATATACTACTACACGTTCTGGGGCGAGTGCTTCTGGGCTTGCGGATGTCATTCGTGTGGATCTTAACAATCCATATGTTTCCTTAGATGTAATGACTGGTAAAGGCGGAAACCTGACTACGCGGCAAAGTACTGGCGGGATGGCCAAGGAAACTGGAGCCGTGGCCGCAGTAAATGGCGATTATTTTAATACAGGTGGAGAGGGTGCTCCGATCGGTGGACAAGTATCAGGTGGAGTACTGGTGTCTACCCCTTCACAATTGGATGGAATGTATGCCTTTGCAGTGACAAAGGAGCGCAAACCTATTATTGACGAGTACAGCTTTGAGGGGATGGTAACTGCGCCAGATGGCGCACAGTTTGAGATCTCCGGTATCAATAAAGGTGCTTATAGCCCTGAAGGCGGAAGCTCGACTTATAGTCATGCTAATGCTATGTATATTTACACAGATGTATGGACTGCACTGGACCGCCCTAAAAATAGCTCCACCACTCCAACAGAGGTACTTGTTGAGAATGGTGTAGTTACTCAAATTTCAGAAAATGCTGCACTCTCTATGGCGGTTCCAAAGGGAGCTTATATTTTGCGGGCACATGGCTTAGCCGCACGATATGTTACTGCCCATTTGACGGTAGGACAACCTGTAACAAGTGTGTACTCTCTGAAATCTAAGACTACACAGCAATCGCTAGATCCTGCGAATCTGCAAACCATGATCGGCGGACATACGATTCTAGTAAATAACGGAAAAGCAGCAACGTTTTCTCGATCTACTAACAGCATTGGAGGCTATCGTGCACGCACAGCTTTAGGATATTCCCAAGACGGACGTTATGTATATATCATAGCTACTGAGAAAAATGGCAATAGTTCAGGGATGTCTCTAACCGAATTGCAATCATTCATGACGAATATCGGAGTCTGGAAAGGTCTTAATCTCGATGGAGGTGGCTCTACAACGATGGTAGACCGGCCCCTCGGTGAAACCTCTACTACACTCACTTTTAATACAGAGTATGGCACAGAGCAACGTAGTATCGTTAACGGGCTTGGTGTCTACACTAATGCACCGCAAGGTGAGGTGAAAGGGATCAAAATTAGCGGAAGTTCCGCACTGCTGGTTGGACAAAAGGCAACGTATTCTTTAAAAGGTTATGACACTTACTACAACCCTATTGATGTAGCAGCAGGTAATCCTACTTGGGTATCAAGCGGCGGAAGCGCGACAGTAAGTGCAGGTGAAGTAACGGCAGTGAAGCCAGGTACCGTTACCTTAACGGCTAAAAGCGGTGCCGCAAGCGCATCTACAACTGTTACAGTCCTAGGTGGTAATGATTTATCCAGTATGAGTGTAGGTACAGCTACAGCGCCACTGACAGCCGGAACTACTGTGTCTGTCCCTGTTACAGCGGCAACGAAGAGTGGAACAACTATTAATGTTCCGGATTCAGCCCTGAAGTGGGAGTTTGTAGGCTTTAAGGGAGCTGTGAAAGATGGCAAGCTCACTGTAAACGCCGTTGATGCAGGGGTTACTACAGGTTACGCTATTGCCCGTTATGATGGATTTAGTGCAGTGGTTGTATTATCAACAGCAGCAGCTACAACATGGGAAGATTTCGAGAAGGTAAGCTATCCAATCGACTTTACTACCAATGTTCCAGCGGTACAGGGTACTGCAACGATAGTGGATGGAACGGCTGAAAGAGTAGGCTCCAAGGTGCTGTCACTCAGTTATGATATGACAGCTGGAAGCGGGAAAATGTATGCTTATGCTCAGCTGAATGGTACAAGCGGAAAAACAGTTCCAGCGCTTGCAACTTCAATGTCGGTTGATGTGATGGGCGATATGAGCTTGAATTGGCTGCGTGCTGAATTTGTAGACAACAGTGGAGCTACAGCTTATGTGGATCTTGCGAAGATCATCGATTGGAATGGTTGGAAGAATATTAACATTGACTTGTCAGGCTCAGGCATTAAATTCCCAGCAACGCTGAAGAGACTCTATGTAGTCAACGTAGAGGAAGGCCAGGATGAACGGGCGAAGACGGGTACAGTTGCCTTTGATAATATCACCTTTACAATGCCTTCACTTTCCAGTGATGCAGGCTTACCAAAAGGGACAGCTTCTATGAGCATTGGCTCGAAGGCAATGACCGTAAACGGAAATAAGAAAGCTATTGATGTAGCTCCAATTGTAAAAGACGGCAGTACTTATGTGCCAATTCGGTATGTCCTTGATGCTTTCGGAGGCAGTGCTACTTGGGATCAGGTGAACAAGAAGATCATGGTATTACGCGGGGCCAAGGCACTGGATCTTACCGTAAACAAAAAGGAGTATCTGCTGAACGGTAAACGTCAGAGTGCTGAAGTAGCACCAATCATTTTACAAGGTAGGACTTTAGTACCGTTAAGACTAGTTTCTGAACAGCTAGGATTAACTGTAAAATGGGAACAGAAAACGAAGACCGTAACTATCGAATCGTGATATGTTAATATAAAGGAAAACCTTTAAAACGATTCGATAGAAAAGGGGCAAGCATCCGTGGAATTTCAAGCCGATGCGATTGATCGCGTCATTAAAAATACCATCGACGTGATGGAGAGCAGCAAGTATCAGATTTTTGAAATATTGCAGGTTGCGCGTGATGAACTTGCTGCACTCAACAAAGAACTGCAGCGGGTCATGGACGAAACGGATGAAACATTGAAAAAAGTAGACAAGCTGGAGCTGCAGTATCACCGCTCCAGAATCCGGCTGACAGAGGTCAGCCGGGACTTTGTCCGCTACTCGGAGAAGGATATCCGTATTGCCTATGAGAAGGCTACGGAGCTACAGCTCGAACTCATGATGACGCGTGAGCGAGAGGTCTATCTTCGATCAAGACGTGATGAATTACAAATGCGAGTGCGCAGTGTCGAAAATTCTGTAGAGCGCGCAGAGTCAATTGGTTCACAAATGAGCGTAGTGCTCGAATATTTGTCGGGAGAACTAGGTCAGGTGACGAGAATTGTCGAATCTGCGAAGAACAGACAGATGATAGGACTCAAGATAATCCTGGCTCAAGAGGAAGAACGGAAGAGAATTGCCCGGGAAATTCATGATGGTCCTGCTCAAATGCTGGCGAATCTAGTCCTTAGGACGGAAATTGTAGAAAGAATGCTGGTAAAGCAGGAATTTGGGTTGGTGCAGGACGAAGTAATAGATTTGAAAGGACAGGTTCGATACAGCCTGGAAGAAATGCGTAAGGTCATCTTTAATTTACGACCGATGGCTCTCGATGATTTGGGATTAATTCCGACTTTGCGGAAATATGTGCATGATTTTGAGGAGAAGACGAAGCTGAGGACGACCTTGGAAACCAGAGGTCAGGAACATCGACTATCTTCAGCCATGGAGGCAGCGGTATACCGATTGGTCCAGGAAGCTTTGTCTAATGCAGCTAAACATGCCTACCCGAGTTTCGTATTGGTAGAGATTACTTACCAAGCGCAGTTAATTAAGATTGTGATTAAGGATAATGGATTAGGTTTTAATGTGCAGAAATTAAAAAATCCGCAGGGCAATCGTGAAAGCTTCGGGCTAGTAGGTATGCGGGAACGTGTAGAGCTGCTTGAAGGCAGAATGGAAATCATATCAGCCGAGAATCAGGGGACAACAATCGTGATCCACATTCCGACGAACGTGGAGAAAGGGAAGGAGTAATGTGATGGAGAACTTAAACTCTACTAAAACGCCCATTAAAGTTCTTTTGGCGGATGATCATCAGCTTTTTCGTGAAGGGCTGAAACGTATTTTGAATATGGAGGAGGATATCGAAGTCATCGGTGAATGTGGTGACGGTATCCAGGTATTAGAGTTCTGTAACGGAACTAAACCAGACATCGTACTGATGGATATTAATATGCCTATTGAGAATGGCGTGGAGGCCACTCAAAAACTGCGGGAAATGTTCCCGGAGGTTAAGGTAATTATTCTATCGATTCATGATGATGAGAGTTATGTGTTTGAAACCCTTCGTAAGGGTGCCAATGGTTATTTATTGAAGGATATGGAGGCTGAATCCCTTATTAATGCGATCCGTTCGGTCTGTGAGGGACACGCTTTTATTCATCCAAAGGTTACCGGGAAGCTAATCAATCAATTGCGGCGCATGACTTACCTTAATGAGACTGGAGTAGCTGCTGATACGGTAGTGAAGGAAGCCGGTGTTAAGTTTGTGGCCGGTGACAACAATCCTCTTACACGTCGTGAAGCAGAAGTACTGCGGCTGATGGCGGAAGGTAAAAGTAACAAAATGATCGGTGAGTATTTGTTTATTAGTGAAAAAACGGTCAAAAACCATGTTAGTAGTATTTTGCAAAAAATGGAAGTTGATGATCGTACGCAAGCAGTAATCAACTCAATCAAATATGGTTGGGTAACTTTATAAAAATTTTTACAGATTTACGGTACATATAGGAATGAAATCAAGGAGAGCACAGCTTGTTCCTTTAAAATATAAGAAAGTATAAGTTTCACACCATACTTTATGTCTTATATTTCTCATTCAAACGCTTACCGTCCTTGCAAGGACGCCGAAGGCGTTTATGCTTGATAGGAACTCTGGGCAGTCACCGACCTTTTAAAGCCGGCATATAGTGTTGGTATACAGAGGAGGTGCATCTCCATGGTAGCCCAGTTGATATGGATTGCGGCTGTTTATGTATCCGCTGCAGTGATTATTCATATGCTGCATAATCGGCAGAAGGTGCGGCAGACACCGCAGTCCGTGAAATGGATTCATTATATTTTGATTACTCGCAATCATGCATCTGTTGTGGAATGGTACATTCGGGCGCTGACATTTCAAGCTTTTTTAACCGGAAAACGATTTCGAGTAACGTTCATGGATGATGGCTCGAGCGATGGAACCCTTGGAATTGTTTCCAGGCTGGCTGATAGTGGCTGCTCTATCGATCTTGCAACATCTATGTACACTTTTCAGATGAGTGAAGAAGAGTTGCAGCAACAAGGGATTGTGGTAGACTTGCGGTTGTCAGGGCAGTCTGTTTCGTTGCCTTTTATGGGGATGGCAGGAAGTAGGGGATGCGAATCAAAGCGCGACAGATTTTAAGTAAATATGTGAGTAACGGGTGAAGCACACTCTCCAAGAAATGGAGGAGTGTGCTTTTTGCGTTTGGCGGTAAGGGGAGTGTTGTGGGGGAGAGTGATTTATGGTGAAAGTTAAGGAGGCGGATTTATGCGAGCGACTGTGTATGCCTTGGAATGTAGAGGGATTTGGAGTATTTGGATTTCTTTAGATCTTACTGTAGATAGATGGTGGTGGTCTGGCGCTGGACCGGAGCGTCAAGGCAGAGGCTTAGTAACGGTGGACAAACTGGTCTTATTATCTCCTGCACTGCCGCTGGGGTGGGCGGTGAAGCTCCGCGATTATTTTAAACAAAGGGATGGAATGAGGAACTGGGGGGCTAAGGAGTGGGGGCAATACGTAGGCAGTGTTCTTGAGCCTGAGTTGAAGGAGGAAAGGGAAGCAGGAGGAATGGGAAAGGAAGAGTGGCTTAGTGATGGGGTATCGCTATGGCGACCTTATGAATTAGGTTGGGTAATAGAACAGGGTAAGAAGAACATTGATAGCAGAAGTTACAGTAGAAGAAATGATCTCGATTATGCTTTGCTTGAATCGGAGGCAGAACAACTATCGTGGGCTGTGGCCGGCCGCTCTTTACTGCAGCCGGAAATTGAGGCGCTGCTGGCAGAAGGATTGCCAGAGCTGACAGGTCGTTGGCGTCAGGCGGCACAACTGGCGCATTTACAGGGGCGGCTGGAGTTGACAGCCGCCGTGGGTAGTCCCGCCCCGGCTGCGCATGGGGCATGGGCCCGCCAGCTCCCTGCGGGTGCTGGCGCTCTTGCGCGTGTGGCGGCCAGGCTGCCGCACGTATTGTGGCGCGGCGCTGTCGCCCGCCGCGCGGTTTCGCGCTGCCTGCGTTGCGGCAGCGCTCCCACCGGCCGCACGGCATGCGCCGCGTGCGGCCTTATGGGCTGCGCCTATTGCGAGGCCTGCCTCGCACTTGGGCGCAGCCGGGCTTGCGCGCTGCTGCTGCGCAGCGCAGCGCTTCCGGCCGTGCGGTGCACGGCCGCCCTTGACCCCACCGCGGCCGCAGGCCGGTGGGGGCTCAGCCCAGCGCAGGCGGGAGCTGCTGGCGCTGCACTAGGTTTTCTGGCGGAGCGGCGTGAGCGCTCCGCCAAACCGTGCCCAGAGCGGTTTCTGCTCTGGGCGGTAACGGGAGCCGGGAAGACAGAAATGATCTTCCCGCTCCTAGAGGCCGTGCTCGCCGCCGGTGGGCGGGCGCTCGTAGCGACGCCGCGGCGCGACGTCGTACTTGAACTCGCTCCGCGGCTCGCGAAGGCTTTCCCGGCGGAGATTCTCGCCGTGCTTTACGGCGGCAGCGCAGAACGCTGGGTGAGCGGTCGCTTAACGCTCGCGACCACCCATCAGTTGCTGCGCTTCCATCAAGCCTTTGATCTCGTAATCATAGACGAGCTGGACGCGTACCCCTACCACAATGATCCTATGTTGGCTTATGCCGCAGAACAAGCCTGTAAGGTAGATGGCTCTTTTATCTACTTATCAGCCACTCCACCACATGAAATGCAGCGGTTGGTCCGGTCAGGCAGACTTCCACATGCCAGAGTGCCTGTCCGCTTCCATGGTCATCCTTTGCCTGTGCCGCAGCACCTGAGTATGATATCCATTCAAACATGCCTAAAGCGTGGGGACTTACCTAGATCGATCATACATACGCTTCGTAGGTCGCTCGAGCGCAAGGCGCAAATCTTTTGTTTTGTGTCGCGTATTGCACATATTGAAGGATTACTGGTTCTGCTTCGTCGGAGCTTTCCCGGCGTAGTCATCGAGGGTACCTCCTCCAAAGATCCCTTCCGGGCAGAGAAGGTAGCTGCTTTCCGTAGCCGCGCTATCTCCCTATTAATAACGACTACAATTCTGGAACGAGGAGTTACAGTGCCTCGTAGCGATGTATTTATTTTGGATGCGGACAGCGATCTTTTTGACGAAGCCTCCTTGGTTCAGATGGCGGGTCGTGCCGGGCGATCTAAGGATGATCCTGCTGGGCGTGTTGTATTTGCTTCTCCCCAGTGGACCCGATCACAGCGTGGAGCTATCTCCCAAATTCGTACTATGAACATCATCGCTCGCCGCAAAGGATATATCAGTAAGGATGTGTCGAGATGAACTCTCTGTTCTCATGGTTAACTAAATCGCAGGCACTCTTGTCCCCTTCCGTAACTCCATGCTTAACCTGCGGCAAGCGCAACCCTGGATCCTCGCAATTTCCTGGAGTTTGCAGGAATTGCATAGAATCCATTCCTTGGATACTTTCCCTACGCTGCTTGAAATGTGGTCGGCATGTGGGCTGTCCTGACTGTACCCGCAGTAGTGAACCGCCACCGATTATTTGTAATCGAAGTGCAGTGGCTTACACTAGTGTTATGCGAGAATGGTTGGGTCAGTATAAATATCGCGGGAATGAAAGATATGCCCCTTTACTTGGCCTCATGCTGGATAGAGCCTATCTAGCCCTAAAAAAAGAGAAGCAGAGCGCTCTTTTATCACGAAAACCATCCAACATACATCGTTCTTGGTCTGCTGATTTGTTAGTGCCAGTGCCTGTCAGTGCTTCCCGGCTTATGGAGCGGGGGTTTAATCAAGCAGAAAGATTAGCTGATGTGCTATCTAGACGTAGGAAGGTTCCACAGCTTCCGCTACTGATCCGCACACACCATACGGGAAAACAGAGCTTTAAGAGTCGGGCAGAACGACTAGATGATATGAAGCACGCTTTTGCAGAGAATCCGGCAGTAACAGCACAATTTGCAGATTGGATGAAAAGGAAGGTACCTCTAAATCGTCCTGTCCGGATTATTATTGTTGATGATATTTATACAACGGGTAGTACCATTCGTGCGTGCGCTGAGATCATACAACAAATGGGTTCAGATTATGGTCATGCGGTAGAGGTGTATAGCCTAACTTGGGCACGTTCTTAAGTGGGAACAAAATGCATGATTGTGAACACTACTATTCACTTTTTGAAGAGGAAGCTACCCTTAATAGGGTTTCTTCCGTCCCATAGACGAATTCCTTGCAATCATGTAATCTAGGAGCATAAGAATATTATGCGTTGTACAGAATGTACGGAGAGGAGCGGCTGCTTGTTATGAATCTAGACAATTGTCCAAGGTGCGGCCGGTTGTTTGTTAAGAATCTTATGGGGTTGTGCCAGCCCTGCATCAAAGAGCTGGAGCATGAATATGAGACCTGCGTGGAATATTTGCGGGAGAACAAAGGAACCAACATTCAAGAGCTGTCCGATGCTACGGGAATTTCGATAAAAGAGATCACCCGATTTATTCGAGAGGGCCGGATATCTATAGCAAATGCTCCTAATATGATGTATCCCTGCGAGGTGTGTGGAACGCTGATTCGCGATGGGCATATGTGTGATAGCTGCCGTTCTCGGCTAAGGAAGGATCTCTCCAATGCCGCCAAGGAAAGTGCTGCTGAGGATTCTACCAAAAAGACAACAGACGGTGCATATCGTGCCATAGACAAGTTGCGTGACCTATAAAATCTGCAAAAAAACGTTTGCAGCTATAAAGAATGTTTCAGTCTACGCCGATAAACTTAGTAAAGATTATCGGCTTTTTTATATTAGAAGGAAGGTGAAGTTATGAAAATTAACGAGACCGGACGAATTAACGCGATGAATCCGTATCAACGCAGCGCGGATGCGCAAAGGCAGGAACAAATGAAGAAAAGTTCACGCAAGGATGAGGTTTCGATCTCTGATGAAGCAATTCAGCTCTTGCAAGCACAGAATTCTGGTAATGATGCTGAACGTGCACTTAAGATCGACAGTTTGAAGCAACAGGTCTCCGCAGGTACCTATCAAGTAGATGCAGCTAAGCTAGCAGAGAAACTCGCCCCTTACTTTAAGCAATCCTCCGAGAATTAGGTGAAACCATCCATGGCATTGACGACATTAATAGAACTATTGGAGCGGCTGGACGAAGTGCATAATCAAATGCTGGAGCTGGCCGCTGAGAAAAAACAGACGATTATGGACAACAAGGTGGATGCATTAATCGACATCCTGAACCGTGAGTCCAAGTTAATGAAACTGATTGGACAGCTCGAGGAACAGCGAATCGCGGCGGCATATACCGTTCTGCAAGGCGTAGGTATTCGTTCCAACCTGAACCTGAACCTAACTGAGCTGTCCAGACTTATATTTGACCCTGAAGACAAGGCACGACTGCTGCATATTCAGCAGAGGCTTTCTGGCACTTTGCACCGCTTGAAAGAAGCAAATGACCTTAATCAGAAGCTGATAGAGCAGTCGCTTACTTTTATAGATTATTCTTTGGATCTGCTGGTCGGAAGACCGAATCAGGATATCACATATCATCGTCCGTCCGATAAGGGCAATGGCGTAAATCGGTCGGGGATTTTTGATGCACGAGGCTAGAATTGTACTGATGAAGTGTTCTGCTGGAGCAGAACATAAGGAGGAGTAAGAAGCATGACATCCACATTTCACTCGATAGAGACGGCGAGACGCAGCCTTTTTACTCAGACCGCAGCTCTTAATACGACTGGACACAATATCGCAAATGCGAATACCGAGGGTTATACCCGTCAACGTGTAAATATGAAGGCTGCTTTACCTATTGAAGCGTACGGATTTAATAAATCTACCGTTCCTGGTCAAATGGGTACAGGGGTGGAATTCTCATCTATCGATCGGATTCGGGAAATGTTTCTGGATGATCAGTATCGTGGTGAGAATTCTGCATTTGGTAACTGGAAGCTTCAAGCAGATACCCTCTCTAAACTAGAAGCGATTGTTAACGAACCATCGGATACAGGTATTCGTACAGTTCTAGATAACTTCTGGAAATCATGGTCTGACCTTAGTAAAAACCCTGAGGATCCTACTGCTCGTAAGATTGTAGTACAAACTGCACAATCTTTGACCGATGCTATGAATTATATGAGCAAGCAATTAGATAATCTCGATCGGGATCTAGCTACTAATATTGACGTTAAAGCAAAAGAGGCTCAGGGTTACCTGACTGCTATCGCAGATCTAAATAAATCGATCTATAAGATTGAAGGTATGGGCGATCAGGCGAATGATTTACGCGATCAACGCGATCTGATGGCGGACAAGCTATCCAAGATTGCTAATATTACTGTTGTGGAGACGGAAGCTGGTTATAACGTTTCTTTAGGTGGACAACCACTGGTAGAAGGTGGAGAAGTTACTGCAACCGTAGATAGTGCATTTCTTAATAATGCTTATGCCGCTGGAACGTTGAAGGGCGGCGAGGCTTACGGAATGATTTTCTCCAAAAATACTTATGTGACCGACTACAAGAAACAACTCAACGATATGGCTAGTACGATTGCTACTGGTGACGTTGAAATTACAATACCGGCAGGTTCTAATCTTCCTGAGGGTACGATGTTGACTAATGATGCCAAGATTAAGCAAGCAGATGGCACCGTAATTACATTGGCTGCTGGTCAGGCAATGCCTAAGGGAGCAACGATGTATGAGGACGCTAAAACCATTGTTAAAGGCCTGAACGGACTTCACAAGTTAGGTTATGCGATGGATGGAAGCTCTGGTCGTGATTTCTTTGTAACCTCTGGTGACGCTGGAACGATCAAGTTGAATCCGGAAATTGCTGCAGATGTTAGCTTATTCGCAACTTCACTACGTACAACTGTTGATGCAGCTGGCAACACACAGGTCGTTAAAGGAAATAACACCCTGGCGCTCTTGCTGACAAACCTGAAGGATAGTAAATTCACTACGCCGGACGGTAAAGTTAGCAATACTGTGGGTGGGCTTCTAGGTTCTATGGTTGGCCAATTGGGTATTCAATCGCAGGAGGCAGCGCGTCAAACAGACAACTCAGATTATCTGGTAGAGCAGGTTAACTCCCGTCGTCAATCAGTCAGTGGCGTTTCACTGGATGAAGAAATGTCGAATATGCTCGTATTCCAGCATGCTTATAGTGCCGCTGCGCGTTTTATGACTACTTTTGATGAACTGCTCGACAAATTGATTAATTCCACCGGCACAGTCGGCAGATAAAAGGAGATATAGCATATGTTGAGAGTAACCTCTAACATGATGAATTCACAGCTTCTGCTTAACCTAAACCGTAATGCCCGTACGATGAACGACACACAGTTACAGCTTTCAAGCAGTCGCAAAATCAATAAGCCTTCCGATGATCCGGTAGGAATTACGTATTCCCTGCGTTATCGTGCGGAGCTTTCATCTAACGAGCAATATACCAAGAATGTAGATAGCGCCCTTTCATGGCTTGATTATAATGATACAGTTCTAGGGCAAGTTGGGGATGTCGTTCAAAAGATTCGTGAATTGACCGTACAAGCTGCGACAGGGACTAATCCGCAGTCAGCGCTTGACAGTATCAACGCAGAAGTATTGCAGTTAAAAGACCAACTTGTTGATATTTCTAACAGTACGTTGAATGGTAAGTATATCTTTAATGGCGAGCAATACAACACGAAACCTTATGATTTCGTTAAAGGTGCAGATGGTTCATATGATGTATCTAAGCCGATTACTACGGATGCTGGGCAAATTCAGTTTATCGTAGGTGAAGATGTGCGTTTGCCTATTAGCACGACTGGAAATGAAGTGTTCGGTAACACGGGAGATGCTGACAATCTGTTTGCAATTATTAATAATCTTTCTGCTGGATTAAAGGCTGGCGATCTAAAGGTAGTATCGGGACAACTTGATTTACTTGACACACGTATGGAGAGTATTTTGACTGCACGTTCCGAGATAGGGGCAAAGACTAACCGCGTTGAATTGATGCAGGAGCGGCTTAGTGATCTGAATATTAACCTGACGGATCTGCAGGCAAAGACAGAGGATGCCGATTATGAAGGTTTGATTATGAATTCGAAGATTCAAGAGAATATCTATAATGCTTCCTTGTCTGTGGGTGCAAAGATTATATCCACAACTCTCGTAGACTTTATCAGATAAACGGAGGTGGTGCTCGTTGCTTCAGCCGATATTGCAAATCCGTCAGACGCCTGCAGTGATTGGCATTGATGCTGATCCGGGCACATACACGATAACTCAGCCTAAGGCTGAGATCAATGTAACAACTACTCCGGGGCAATTAACGGTTCAATCGACTCGACCTGAGCTTACCGTAGATCAATCACGAGCGTGGGAAGCCTATAATGGTGGAAAGATGCTCGATATGAACAAGCGTATCTATTCCGGAATTCAACAGTTATATCTTCAGGGCATTGCAAGAAAGGTTGAACAAGGGAATCGAATGGCACAGTTTTTTAGACCTGGTAATACAATTGCGGAAGTGTACGGAATGGATACCGAGCCAAATTCGTTTCCAGAGATTCGAGGTCCGGCATCCTACGATAATGTTGATATTCGCATTGAAACGAGAGCTCCACAAATTGATTTTCGAGCTGCGAAAGTGGATATTCAGGTGGAAAGGCGTAATCCGGAAATTGAATATACTCGTGGAAAGTTAAACATATATATGCAGCAATACGCTTCGATTCAGTTTGTTCCACCAGAATTGAATGTTCAATTGTAGCTTCTTAAGCTATAGATGTGCCAGAAAGCGCCTCTATAGCTTTTGTGCTATACAATGTAATAGGATTTCTTAAGAAGCTAGTTTTGCACAGCAAAACTTTTGAGGAGTGGACAACTTGATTATAGAAACACTATCTTGGGGTAAACTGGAAGTAGATGTAGAGCAGATATATCATTTTCCAAAAGGATTACCCGGTTTCGATGAAGAAACAGACTTTGCATTGATTGCGATGGCGGAGATGCCCTTTTGGTATTTACAGTCAGTGAAAAATAAGGAATTATCTTTTCTGTTGGGTGATCCATTTGTTTTTCATCCAACTTATGAATTTGAATTGCCGGATGATGAGGCCGAAGAGTTAGATATTAAATCTGATGTGTACGTCCGTTGTATCATTACATTGAAAAACAACATTGAGAAGTCTACAATTAATCTTCTTGCCCCCATTGTATTGAATCCTGTAGGACGTTTTGGCAAACAAATCGTATTGCATAAAGCGCCTTATCATACGAAGCATAGCCTTCTGCAAGAGCAGTCGGTTATCGATGGAAAGGATGGTGGATGATATGCTCGTACTTTCCCGCAAAAAAGGGGAATCCATCGTTATCCAAGATCAGATAGAGCTGACGATCTTAGGCGTGGATGGTGACACCGTAAAGGTCGGTATTTCTGCACCGAAGCATGTCGATATTTTTCGTAAAGAGGTATACCTTTCGATTCAAGAGGCCAACCGTGAGTCCGTTGCTCCACAGCAGACTGATCTGAATGCATTGATCCATCGACTTCGTAGTGTAAATAAGAATGATTAATTGACATATCGTATACACAGAATCCAGAACCTGGGACTGCTTAACCGCAGACTCAGGTTTTTTGTTTAATTTAGGAGAATTTCTCCAAGAAATTTCAAAAAAACTTCGAAATGCTCTAAACAGTTGGAGGCATGCCGTCGATATATGTAATAGACGCTGATCCGGCAGGGCGGCCGACCTTAATGGTTCGGCGTTTACCACATGGATGTGGAACTAACTTAATTTCAGGGAGGAAATATCAAATGATTATCAACCACAATATCGCGGCGTTGAACACTCACCGCCAACTGTCTGCTAACACTGCTAACACTAACAAAAATATTGAGAAATTGTCTTCCGGTCTTCGTATCAACCGTGCAGGTGACGATGCCGCTGGTCTGGCAATCTCCGAAAAAATGCGCGGCCAAATCCGCGGTTTGGATCAAGCTTCCCGTAACTCGCAAGACGGTATCTCTTTGATTCAAACGGCTGAAGGCGCACTGAACGAAACTCACAGCATTCTGCAACGTATGCGTGAACTATCCGTCCAATCTTCAAATGACACGAACACTGCTGGTGACCGTAGTGAGCTACAAAAAGAAATGATTCAATTGAACGATGAGATTGATCGTATTCAATCCACAACCCAGTTCAATACCAAGAACTTGCTGGATGGTTCCATGGGTAAAGGGGTTAACAGTGCCACTAAAAACATCAATACTAATGCTTCTTTGAAACTCTCTTCTGGTGCTCTGGCTCTAACTTCATCACTTGATAAACTTCACGATAAAAACGGTAATAACCTTGGTATTGCTGTAGGAGATACAGTTACTGTATCTTATGTTAAAAATGGTACTACTTACTCGAAAACACAAACAGTATCTGCTGGTACTCAAATCACCCATTTGTTATCTGCAGGTGGTGACGCATCATTAGTAATGTCAGGTGCAAATGTGTTAGCTACTGCCAGTGTAGCGGGATTTGTGGGTGCAATTAATGGCCTTACTATCACAGTAAAAGATACTGCAGGCAATGTGCGTACCTCTGCAACTAACGCTCTGTCCTCATTCTCAGAAACAAAAGCAGCCGCTGACAAGAGAACTGACGGAACAGCTAGCTTCCAAATCGGTGCTAACACAGGCCAAACGATGAGTCTGTCAATTGAAGATATGGGAACAGCAGCTTTGGGTACTAAAGGTTTGCAAATTTCCACTCAATCCCAAGCAACTGTGGCAATTAAAGTTATTGATCAAGCGACTCAAAAGGTTTCCAGTGAACGTTCCAAACTGGGTGCTGTACAAAATCGTCTAGAACACACAATCAACAACTTGGGAACTGCTTCTGAGAACCTAACTGCTGCTGAATCCCGTGTTCGTGACGTGGATATGGCGAAAGAAATGATGTCTCAAACGAAAAATAACATCCTTGCACAAGCTGCTCAAGCTATGTTGGCGCAAGCAAATCAACAACCGCAAGGCGTTCTTCAACTGTTGAGATAATATTTTGAAATTATAGTATTTATTGTAATGGTTAATATAGCCCCACATTGTGGGGCTATATTACTATAGATAGAGTTTAAATAGTGAGAGATATCTGAGTAAGGGAGAAAGCAAATATGAATTTACTGGACCGTAATATAGACATTTTATCTCAAAATTCAAACCATTGGATAGGTGAACCACAAGAGGGCGATACAAGTCTTGAAATATTTGCTGACGGCGAAGAAGGTAACGAAAAAATCTTTCTCAATGGTGGGATTTTGACAATAAAGGATGAATTGGATGAGTCTAATTTGCCCAACCCATTTAAAAAAGAACTTATTTTTTTAGTGGGCATCAGTTCAGTAAAAGAAATAACGAATCTTATTCAAACCATGAGCCAAGAGTCGATTCTCGTCATTGTTGAACCCAAGATATCCTTTTTTAATTATGCATTAAATCAAAGAGATTTGAATTTTTTTAAATCTCCCAATGTAATCCTCTTTGCTGATGGGTTGAGTAAGCTCCCTTTTTTTCTTGATAGAATATTCTCGACAAGTGCAATTTTTTATCTTAAAAATATTAAGTTTTACTTTACTTATTATTATAGGCAATATGATTTGGATATGTGTATATCAATAGTGAAGGAAATCAAAAAAACTGCAAAATATAAATCTATGATCTATGGGAACTCAGTCGATGATAGTTTAATAGGTTTTAAGCAAAATATGAAAAATCTAAAACAATGAATGCGCTCTATAGATGATTCTCGCTTGAAAACCAAATTTGAGAATTTCCCGGCTATAGTTGTGGCTGCTGGACAATCACTAAATAACAATATCAAACAATTAAAAAAAATTAATTCTAAAGCAGTTATAATAGCAGTTGATACTATTGCACAAAGACTATGTGATGAGGGGATTATTCCAGATTTCGTGTGTTCAATTGAAAGAGGTGAAGTGGTTTATTCTTACTTTTACGAGAATAAAGGATTTCCCTCTGATATTCCCATTGTAGCTCCATTGCTCCTATATCCTAAGATTTTTGAAGAGCGTGAGGGTGATATTATTATTCCAATGCGTCAAGATGTTGGTGAATATATGTGGCTACAGCAGATTCTTGGACTATCAGACGATAACTCAATAAGCATTGGTATATCATGTGCACACGTTGCCTTTGGATTTGCAGCACATGTTGGTGCTTCACCGATTGTTTTAGTGGGTCAGGATTTAGCTTTTGGGAATTCGGTTAATGAAACACATGCTGGTGGGACTATATATGACAAGACTAAATCTGCTAATGAAGAGGCATATTCAAAAGAGAGTTTATATACGGAAGGTTACTATGGAGCTGATATTGCAACGACAGATTTGTGGAATAGCTTTCGTACGTGGTTTGAAATAGAAATTTCTGAAAAGAGACTGAATGTTATTAATGCAACTGAGGGTGGGGCGAAAATTGAAAACACGATTCAAATGGATCTGGAAAATGTCATAACCGAGTATTGTTCGGAAGGTATACTACCAATAAAAGAATTAATGAAAAAAACAGCTCCATATCCTCTTGAAAAGTCGGAAATTATACGAGTATTGGGAGAACAGCAGAGTAGCCTTGAAGATATGAAGGCTCAATTCGAAGAACAGTTGAAAATAATTAAAAGAATAAGTTTGACAAGTCGTTCTTCTGAAAAAGCTTTGATGAAAGCATTAAGTAAACTAGAAAAGACAGATCAACTTTTTAATCTAATCACAGAAAATAGTCTTTTGAAACATAATTTGCAACCAGTTATGTTAAGTTGTGTTTGGGATTTATTTACTATCGAGCAAATACTATCAGCTACAAACTTAATGACAAATAGGGCAGTGCAACTTGAATTTCTAACTGTCTGTATCTTTGTTTTAGCAGAGATAATAAATATCTTGCAAGAAACTTTAATTACCTTCTAGATAATTATGACTAATAACTGATTTCTTGGGTCGGAGAATGAAGATGGCAAAGTATGAAGGATACAGGTGGTACCCTGTGATAAATCAACACTATTGAACATCTAAGCATAAGGTGGATGACATGGAGAAAATATCTTATTCAGGAAAAAATATTTTAGTAACTGGTGGTACTGGAACAATAGGAAAACAGTTAATTCGAAAATTACTAGGAGAGAACCCTAAAGTTATACGTGTTTTCAGCCGTGATGAACATAAACAGTATGAAATGGGGATGGATTTCAAAGAAAGTGCAGAGCAATTAAGATTTCTAATCGGAGATGTTCGCGATCAACAGCGTCTTGGCAGAGCAATGGAAGATATTGATTATGTGTTTCATTGTGCAGCTATGAAGCACGTTCCTGCATGTGAGTATAATCCTTTTGAAGCTGTTCAAACTAATGTAATAGGAACTCAAAACGTAATTCAAGTAGCAATTGAAAGAAAAGTGAAAAAAGTATTGTTTATAAGTACTGATAAAGCTATTTCGCCTACAAATACTTACGGAGCTACTAAATTAACAGCAGAACGCTTGATTTCGGCAACAGAATATCACAAAGGGGCAACATCTACGATATTTTCCTCTGTGAGATTTGGAAATGTGATGGGATCTAGAGGTTCTGTGATTCCACTGTTTAAAAAGCAAATATTAGAACTCCAAAAAATCACATTGACTGATCCGAATATGTTGAGATATATGATGACTCCTTCTCAAGCTATCGATCTTATTCTCAAAGCCAACGATTTGGCGTTAGGCGGAGAAGTATTTGTTCTTAAGATGCCACTGATTAAAGTGGGGGATCTAGCAGAAGTGGTTATTGAGAATACTAAAGTGAAATATAAAATCACTGACGAAATTAATATTGATGTAATCGGGCTTCGTTCAGGTGAGAAACGGTTCGAAGAATTGATGACTGATGATGAGGCTTTAATTGCTTATGAGACTGAAGATATGTATATTATCCCTCAACATAATAAAAAAAATACGAGATTTGAAAAGATATATAACAAGCCAATTGATAAGCCATATCCAAATGAATTATTAGTTATATCAAAGGAAGAAATCAGAGAGTGGTTTATAAAAGAAAAAATGTTATGAGTTATGTTTATATAAACAGTAATTAAATTAGGGGTAGTTGTTTAATGAAATATTTTATTCGTGCTGATGCGTCAGAACAATTAGGCGTTGGACATGTAATGAGATGTCTTGCACTAAGCAAGGGGCTTATAGATCAAAAGCAAGAGGTGATTTTTATTTGCAGAGATGTTGATCCATTCATTTCTGAATTAATAAAAGGCTTTGGTTGCTTTGTTCTTCAATTTGAAACTGAATTTCCTCTTGGAAGTGTATTAGAATCAACATACATTATCCAACTTATAGGTAAACAATATACGGTTGTTAAAGAAGACTGGTTAATTATAGACCACTATTCTCTAGATTTCAGATTCGAAGTCGCTCTTAGAAATTTGTTTACTAATATAATGGTTATAGATGATCTAGCCGATAGAGTACATGATTGCAATGTTTTATTAGATACAAGCTTAGATGACTCGAAAAAGAACAGGTACAGCAAGTTAATTCCTCACACAGCAATAAAACTCTTGGGACCAGAGTATGCTTTACTTAGACAAGAGTTTGCAGATGTACGTGAAACCTTAGTATTCAACCATAGAGAATCTGTAAAGAATATTTTTGTTTGTTTTGGTGGAACTGATCCTACTAACGAAACACTGAAAATCATTAGGGCGTTAGAACCCTTTTTGAATTCTCTCGCAAAAGTGAAAATTATCTTAGGTAAGACGAATCCCCATGCTGAAAAATTGAAAAGATTATACGAAAAGAACACTAAACTTGAATTTTTGATACAACCAGATTCAATTGCTATAGAGATGTCCTCTTGTGATTTAGCGATTTGTGCAGGTGGGAGTATGACTTGGGAAAGATATTGTTTAGGATTACCTGGAATAGTCATAGCAATAGCAGAAAATCAGGTGGAACTTGCTCAACAGAGTCATTTATTAGCCCTGGACGAATTTGTAGGATTAAGTAGTTTGATTGAAGTCGAAGATGTGACCCGGGTATTTAAACGGATAATAAATTCCAAAGAATGGATCCGAAACTTCAGACAAAAGGCGATGATGGTAGTTGATGGCAAGGGAGTCTCGAGAGTTGTGGATCTCTTAATTATGAAAGAAAATGCTATTGAGTTACGTAATATAGGGCAAGATGATGTTTTATGGATGTGGGAATGCCGTAATGAAATTGTGTCAAGGAACAATTCATTTCATACTGCAGAGATATCTTTTAGTGAGCATATTGAATGGGTGAAACAAAGTGAATTTATGTTAACTAGGAAGTTAATGGTTGCTTGTATTGGTGAACAAAAAATTGCAGTTGTGAGATTCGATAGAGATGGCAATGATGCGATGATCAGCTTAAATGTTGCAAAGGAACATAGAGGCAAGGGTTACGCTTTGAAGATATTAAGAGAACTTGAAGTTAAAGCTTTAGAATGGGATAGGAATATTCATAACTTACATGCTACTATAAAAATGAGAAATATTATTTCGATAAAAACATTTACTAAAGCAGGATATAAACAATTCAGTAATGATGATGAAATCATAATTATGAAAAAAAAAATAACTTTCTGAAGAAGGGTAAAATATGTCAAAATTTAGCATAGAGATAGCTGGAAGAGGGATTGGACGGGAGTGTAAACCATTTATTATTGCTGAAATGTCTGGTAATCATAATCAGTCTCTTGAAAGAGCATTAGCTATTGTGGAGGCTGCGGCTAAAACAGGAGTAGATGCTATTAAGTTACAAACATATACTGCCGATACCATGACACTAAATGTGAATTCTGTAGAATTTATGATTAATGAAGAACAGAGTTTATGGAGAGGAAATTCATTGTACAATTTATACAAACAAGCATATACTCCATGGGAATGGCATACAGAAATATTTAATAAGTGCAGAGAGTTAGGAATCATTGCTTTTAGTTCACCGTTTGACGCGTCAGCAGTTGATTTTTTGGAAACATTAGATGTACCAGCTTATAAAATTGCATCTTTTGAAAATACCGACCTTCCTTTGATTAAGAAAGTTGCTGCTACTGGTAAACCAATAATTATGTCTACAGGTATGGCATCTTCTGCTGAATTGGCCGAGGCTGTACAAACTGCAAGAGATTTTGGATGTAAACAATTGATACTTTTAAAGTGTACAAGCACCTACCCCGCCGAGCCAACCAATTCAAATCTCGCCACCATTCCACATATGAAAGAGCTTTTTAATTGTGAAGTGGGCTTATCAGATCACACCTTAGGAATAGGAGTCTCTATAGCAAGTGTTGCTATGGGGGCTAGTGTGATTGAAAAGCATTTCACTCTATCAAGAGCAGATGGAGGCGTGGACTCTGCTTTTTCTATGGAACCTCATGAAATGAAAGACTTGGTTGATGAAGCTACAAAGGCATGGCAGTCAATAGGGGTGATATCTTATGGTGCTACAGATAGCGAAAAAGATTCTAGGAAACTAAGAAGATCAATTTACGCTTCTAAAGCTATAAAAATAGGTGAGCAATTTAGTGTTGATAATATTAAAATCATCAGACCAGGTTATGGTCTACCCCCTAAATATTTTGATAGGATAATTGGTAGAACTGCTGCGGTAGATATCCCAAAGGGGACACCAATTAATTGGGATATAATTTAGGTGTTTTTAGATTGGGGTGCATGATGAACTTTACTATAATTATTCAGGCTCGTATGGGCTCTACACGTCTCCCAGGCAAAGTATTAATGCCACTTGGTGAAACAAGTATTCTTGGTTATATTGTCAACCGATGCCAGAAGGTCCAAAGAATTTCTCATGTGGTAGTTGCTACTTCAATTCTTGAACAAGATGATGCAATTGAAGACTGGTGTAAATCAAATAATGTAAACTGTTTTCGTGGCTCAGAAGCTGATGTATTAGAACGATATTATGAATGTGCCAAAGAATATAAGGCGGATTATATCTTGCGAGTAACAGCTGATTGTCCTTTCGTCGACTTTGAGTTGGCAAATGTGATGATCGAAGCAATGATTTCTAATCCTTCAGATATTTTGGTGTATGAAGGTGAAATGCCGCGTGGTTTGGCTGTTGAAGTAATTTCATTCAAAGCTCTTGAAAAGATCAAGTGTATGGGGAAAGAGGATCGGCATCGTGAGCATGTCACTTATTATGCATATGAGAATAAGGACTCTTTCGTAAGTGTCTTGTTCGAAGTGCCTGAACAATTAAGACAACCTCAATTAAGAATAACACTAGATACCCCAGAGGATTATCTGGTCTGTCGAGCTATAGCAGAAGAGTTTGCAAATGATACAATGGTAAGTTCCTCAGAGGTGATAAAGTATCTTTTGAGATCTCCCCAAATAGCTAAGATTAATGCTCATATTGAACAGAAACCTGTGATCTAATTTGAAAGCAAAGAGGAGAGTTTAATAGTACAAAACCTCCTTTGATCAGCTCTTTTATAAATTGGAAATTTTTATTGTACAAGGAGGTTTAGAATTTGAATATTCTACTTACTGGTGGTGCTGGCTTTATTGGTCGTTGGGTTGCCAAACAACTCTTACAAGAAGGGCACCATTTGTGGATTTTAGACGATTTATCTAATGGACGTGAAGAGAATCTATCTGAATTTATAGATCATCCTGGTTTTCGGGAGTTCATTAAGGGCTCCATTCTGAATGAATCCCTACTTGATGAGCTGTTCAGCAAGCACAGATTTGAAATATGCTATCATTTGGGAGCTTCAATTAATGTGCAAGATTCCATTGATGATCCACGTACGACCTTTAACAATGATACAGTAGGAACCTTTTACATTATGGAACGATGTCGTGTACATAATACAAAAGTCGTATTTATGAGTACATGTATGGTATACGACCGCTGCATAGATGATACCGGCATTTCTGAATCCCACCCTACAAAACCAGCTTCCCCTTATGCAGGAGCTAAGATAGCTTCCGAGAATATGGTCCTTTCTTATTATTATGCCTATGGTCTTCCCACTGTCGTTATCCGTCCATTCAATACCTATGGCCCGTTTCAAAAAACAGGTGGGGAAGGCGGCGTAGTAGCTATATTTATAAATAACAATTTGCAAGGTCAAAACTTACAAATTTATGGTGAAGGCACGCAGACACGGGATCTTCTTTATGTGGAAGACTGTGCAAGATTTGTTGTGGCGGCTGGGTTCTCCGATACTATAAATGGTGAGATTGTGAACGCTGGGTTAGGGCGAGACATTCCAATTAATGATTTGGCATTACTTATTGCAAAGGATCCTTCAAGAGTTAAGCATGTAGAACATATTCATCCGCAGAGTGAAATTCAAAAGTTACTTTGCAATTCTTCTAAAGCCAAAAGACTGCTTGATTGGGAACCGAAGGTTACATTGGAGGAAGGAATTAACCGTACGACGGAATGGATTCGAGCAGGCGGTCTTCAGTAACCGTTTTTGCATTGTCTCAAGTAGATGAAGATAGGGAGGCAAAATGGCATGTCAGAAGAAAAAAAAACATCGTCCTCTCAGCCTGTGCGTGAAACGATGTTGCCATATGGTCAGCAATGGTTGGATGAAGACGATATTGCAGCAGTGGTTAGAGTTTTGCGCGGAGATTTTATCACGCAGGGTCCGGCCATTGAAGCATTCGAGTCTAAAGTTGCAGCTTATGTCGGCGCCAGATATGCAGTTGCATTTACTAATGGAACTGCTGCGCTCCATGGTGCTTGTTTTGCAGCAGGAATAGGTCCAGGAGATGAGGTTGTCACAACACCCATTACTTTTTTAGCTAGTAGCAACTGTGTGTTATACATGGGGGGCATCCCAGTATTTGCAGATATCGACATGGAAACTTATAATGTCGATCCTTGTCAGGTGGAGAAAAAAATCACGGAAAAGACCAAAGCAATCATTGCAGTGGATTTTTCCGGTCAGCCTACTGAGGTTGACCGTTTAAAAATGATCGCACGAGATCACGATCTGGTACTAATCCAAGATGCTGCACACTCCCTTGGCGCAACTTATTATGGTGATAAAATTGGAACTGGGGCTGATATGACGATGTTCAGCTTTCATCCAGTCAAACATGTGACTACAGGTGAGGGTGGAGTTATAGTCACAGATAATGAAAAATTTCATCGCCTTCTTCAGTTGTTTCGCAGTCATGGAATGACTAAAAATCCGGAGGATATGCTGCAAAATGATGGGCCTTGGTACTATGAAATGCAGACGTTGGGTTATAACTACAGAATGACGGATATGCAGGCTGCATTAGGTGAATCACAGATGAACAAGCTGGATCTGTTTGTAGAACGAAGAAGAGAGATTGCCGATAGTTATAACCGCGAATTGTCAGATATCCCTGGATTAGTGCTGCCCTATCAAAAGGAAAATAGTAACTCAAGCTGGCATCTTTATGTTACACGTTGGCTTCCAGAAGTTTTTCAAGGCACGCGAAAAGATTGGTTCGAGGCATTACGCCATTTAAACATTGGTGTTCATGTCCATTACATCCCCGTTTATCTGCAGCCTTATTATAGCGAATTGGGTTATCCTTCTGGGCTATGCCCTAATGCGGAAAATTACTATAACACAGCAATCACACTACCTTTATACCCTAAAATGACAGATGATGATGTAAAGGATGTAATACAAGCTGTGCGTCAGGTTGCTGTGCAATTTAGTGGTCAGAATGG